>NZ_CP150145.1:301733-603466 GCF_037963835.1 Paenibacillus sp. FSL H8-0332 | reverse complement strand
TTCTTGTAGTATTCCACTTCCACAGCAGCTTCATGATCCACATCCGTGATCCAGCTCAAATCCGAATACAAGCCTATACACTTTCTTGATTCAGCCAGGTTACCGAGCTTTTGATAGGCAATCCCCTTCATGCACGCGCTGTACCCGAGATAATACGCTATATTTTTTTTCAAAAAATACTTCTTTGTACCCTGTTGATGGGAGCCGTAGGTTAGAACTGCAAGTTCAAAGAGCTTGTCTGAAATCTCGAGAATTGCTGTCCAGTTCTCCCATGAGAACGAAACTTTAAGCATATCTGTCAAAGAGTCTTCATTCATCCCATCCAGTTCCAGCAATTTCTATCTTGCCTCCTATCATTCCATTATATTCCAATAATACTCTGCTTCTTCGCTCCGGTCAATTCATTCCCGACATATATATCTCTAAAAAACCCTTTATTCTCTAGTTGAGCTATTCAATTTAACCTTTTCGACATTTTTATTCCATAATATGTAATATCATAATCTGCGACTAGCGCTTATACACATCCAGCCATTGCCCCAGCTGCTCCTTCAACCGCGCCCTGGCCGATTCCGGCTCCAGAATCTCCGCATTCAGGCCATATTGCAGAATCCATTTCATGAACTCCTTCTCATTATTAACCGTGACTTCGAACAGTAGCGTTCCATCGCCTTCTTCACTCATCCGGGGCTGTACGAACAGCTCCTCTTCCTTAATGTAACGGGCAACATCCGGATGGAAGCGTACCTTGAACGTGATATTCCGGGTCCCCCGGTTGATCGACCAGGTATTTTTCAGATATTGCTTAATATTGAAATTCCCTTTATCAAAAGTGGACGCCGTCATCTCTACCTGCTCAAACCGGCTGATCCGGAACGTGCGAATCGCCCCCTTCAGATGGCAATAGCCAATCAGATAAAAGCGCTGATCCCGCGGGATCAGATAATACGGATCAATCTCCCGCGCTGTAGTGGCGTTGCGTGACTGCGAGTGGTAGACCGTTCGAATGCTGCGCTGCTCCAGAATCGCTCCAATGAGCGGCTGCAGGAAGTTCCGGCTCTCCTTGCGGTAGGCCGGTGTGCCCATTTGAATAATATCCGCGATATTCTCCAGCAGGCCATTCTGCCTCGATTTCTCCTTCAGATGAGTACCCATCACCTTGTCATACGCAGAATGAAAACCCGGCGGAATCCTATCCTTATTCAGGACCGAAGGCAGCAGAGAGAAGGCCAGCGACTCCTGCTCCGAGAAATCCAGCGGATACAAAAAGAACTTCCCCATGAACCGGTATCCCGTGCCTCTCCCCTCATTTGTAACCGGAGCAAAGTGACTGATCACCTCAAGATCCCTGTAGATCGTCCTAATATTCACCTCGCACCTAAAGGCCAAATCTGCTGCGGTAATCCCGGGGTTCGACTGAATGGCGTTAATGATTCTGAAAATCCGTATTACTTTGTCTGTCATAACAAATGCTCCTCAGCTTCCAAGTAAATGTTGCCTATGATCCAATAGTTATACTATATCAGTTCTATAGAAACATAACGCCCTCCAATACTATTGCAATCCCGGCCCTTGCAACAAAATCATCACCCTAATACATTTCCTAAATAGCAAAAAAAGTCCGCCTTCCCCATAGGGCTGACGGACTCAGGTGGTACAGATATAAGCGGGTGATGGGAATCGAACCCACGCTATCAGCTTGGAAGGCTGAAGTTCTACCATTGAACTACACCCGCACAGGTGAAATAAAATATCGGGATGACACGATTTGAACATGCGACCCCCTGGTCCCAAACCAGGTGCTCTACCAAGCTGAGCTACATCCCGTTAATACAAAAGTTGAATCCATGAAGTAAAAATGGTGCGCCCTGAGAGATTCGAACTCCCGGCCTTTTGATTCGTAGTCAAACGCTCTATCCAGCTGAGCTAAGGGCGCAAAATCTATATGGAGCGGACGACGGGAATCGAACCCGCGACCCTCGCCTTGGCAAGGCGATGCTCTACCGCTGAGCCACGTCCGCAAAAACATGGTGCGCGTGAAGGGACTTGAACCCCCACGTCGTGAAACGCCAGATCCTAAGTCTGGTGCGTCTGCCATTCCGCCACACGCGCACACGTTACAAGAAAATGGTGAGCCATGAAGGATTCGAACCTTCGACACCCTGATTAAAAGTCAGGTGCTCTACCAACTGAGCTAATGGCTCTCATAAGAGAAACAACCGAAAATAGATGGCTGGGGATATAGGAATCGAACCTATGAATGACGGAGTCAAAGTCCGTTGCCTTACCGCTTGGCTAATCCCCAATATTATAATTAGCAAAATACTACGGAATCGGAGGGATACTCTATACTTCGAGATATAGGATGCTCAATCCAGGGATTTCTCATCCCTTACGCCATTAAAATGGCGGAACCGACGGGATTCGAACCCGCGATCTCCTGCGTGACAGGCAGGCATGTTAGGCCAACTACACCACGGTTCCAAAGTAATATTGCGGGGGCAGGATTTGAACCTGCGGCCTTCGGGTTATGAGCCCGACGAGCTACCGGGCTGCTCCACCCCGCGTCATTGAACAAAATCTATTCGGTTAAAGATAGATGGTGGAGGCTGAGGGGTTCGAACCCCCGACCCTCTGCTTGTAAGGCAGATGCTCTCCCAGCTGAGCTAAGCCTCCATATATGACTCGTATGGGATTCGAACCCATGTTACCTCCGTGAAAGGGAGGTGTCTTAACCCCTTGACCAACGAGCCACGCTGTTCTATTACTTGTAAGGTATTGCTACGGAGAGAGAGGGATACTCTTCACTTCGTTACGAGATTGCGATGTAGTGCTAACGAAGCTTATGCTCCAACGAACCACTGAGGGTTCTCATCCCTTTTCAAAGAAGTATTGCTACGGAGAGAGAGGGATTCGAACCCTCGAGACGCTTGTGGCGCCTACACGATTTCCAATCGTGCTCCTTCGGCCAAACTCGGACACCTCTCCATATGGCTCCCCGAACAGGACTCGAACCTGTGACAACTCGATTAACAGTCGAGTGCTCTACCAACTGAGCTATCAGGGAATATGTAAACAAGACGGGCAAAAAAAATACCACAGTGTGTGTGGATGGTCCGCTTGGCGGCGTCCTACTCTCCCAGGACCCTTCGGTCCAAGTACCATCGGCGCTGGAGGGCTTAACGGTCGTGTTCGGGATGGGTACGTGTGGAACCCCTCCGCTATCGCCACCAAACGGGCATTTACAGCGTAAATGCTTCAGGAAATTGATTCCTGAAAACTGAATCCGAAATGAATCTGCGTTGTAGAAATTTGGATAAGCCCTCGACCGATTAGTATTGGTCAGCTCCATGCATTGCTGCACTTCCACCTCCAACCTATCTACCTCGTCGTCTTCAAGGGGTCTTACTAATTGGGAAATCTCATCTTGAGGGGGGCTTCACGCTTAGATGCTTTCAGCGCTTATCCCGTCCGTACGTAGCTACTCAGCCATGCTCCTGGCGGAACAACTGATGCACCAGCGGTACGTCCATCCCGGTCCTCTCGTACTAAGGACAGCTCCTCTCAAATTTCCTGCGCCCACGACAGATAGGGACCGAACTGTCTCACGACGTTCTGAACCCAGCTCGCGTACCGCTTTAATGGGCGAACAGCCCAACCCTTGGGACCTACTTCAGCCCCAGGATGCGATGAGCCGACATCGAGGTGCCAAACCTCCCCGTCGATGTGGACTCTTGGGGGAGATAAGCCTGTTATCCCCAGGGTAGCTTTTATCCGTTGAGCGATGGCCCTTCCATGCGGTACCACCGGATCACTAAGTCCGACTTTCGTCCCTGCTCGACTTGTAGGTCTCGCAGTCAAGCTCCCTTATGCCTTTGCACTCTGCGAATGATTTCCAACCATTCTGAGGGAACCTTTGAACGCCTCCGTTACTCTTTAGGAGGCGACCGCCCCAGTCAAACTGCCCGCCTGACACGGTCCCCGTACCCGGTAAGGGCACTAGGTTAGAACCTAGATACGATCAGGGTGGTATCCCAACGGCGCCTCCGCAGAAGCTTGCGCTCCTGCCTCAACGGCTCCCACCTATCCTGTACAGATCGTACCCAAATTCAATATCAAGCTGCAGTAAAGCTCCATGGGGTCTTTCCGTCTTGTCGCGGGTAACCTGCATCTTCACAGGTATTAAAATTTCACCGGATCTCTCGTTGAGACAGCGCCCAAGTCGTTACGCCATTCGTGCGGGTCAGAATTTACCTGACAAGGAATTTCGCTACCTTAGGACCGTTATAGTTACGGCCGCCGTTTACTGGGGCTTCGGTTCACAGCTTCGGGTTGCCCCTAACCACTCCCCTTAACCTTCCAGCACCGGGCAGGCGTCAGCCCGTATACTTCGCCTTACGGCTTCGCACAGACCTGTGTTTTTGCTAAACAGTCGCTTGGGCCTTTTCACTGCGGCCCCCTCGGGCTATTCACCCTACCGAGGCACCTCTTCTCCCGAAGTTACGAGGTCATTTTGCCGAGTTCCTTAACGAGAGTTCTTCCGCGCGCCTTAGAATTCTCTTCTCGCCTACCTGTGTCGGTTTGCGGTACGGGCACCTTCTCCTGGCTAGAGGCTTTTCTTGGCAGTGTGAGATCATGACCTTCGCTACTGTAATTTTCGCTCCCCATCACAGCCTGGCCTTAGTAGTGTGCGGATTTGCCTACACACCAGCCTCACTGCTTAGACGGACATATCCATCAGTCCGCGTCACTACCCTCCTGCGTCACCCCATCGCTCATAGCGGATTACGGTGGTACAGTAATTTCAAACTGTTGTCCTTCGACTACGCCTTTCGGCCTCGCCTTAGGTCCCGACTTACCCTGAGCGGACGAGCCTTCCTCAGGAAACCTTGGGCTTTCGGCGGATCAGATTCTCACTGATCTTTTCGTTACTCATACCGGCATTCTCACTTGTATGCTGTCCAGCGCTCCTTACGGTACACCTTCAACCTACATACAACGCTCCCCTACCCCAGATGCAAAGCATCTAGCCATAGCTTCGGTGGTGTGTTTAGCCCCGTTACATTTTCGGCGCAGAGTCACTCGACCAGTGAGCTATTACGCACTCTTTCAATGGTGGCTGCTTCTAAGCCAACATCCTGGTTGTCTGTGCAACTCCACATCCTTTCCCACTTAACACACACTTGGGGACCTTAGCTGATGGTCTGGGCTGTTTCCCTTTTGACAATGGATCTTAGCACTCACTGTCTGACTCCCGGCAAGAAGTACATGGCATTCGGAGTTTGACTGAGCTTGGTAACCCTTGCGGGCCCCGCACCCAATCAGTGCTCTACCTCCACGACTCCATTCACCGAGGCTAGCCCTAAAGCTATTTCGGGGAGAACCAGCTATCTCCGAGTTCGATTGGAATTTCTCCGCTACCCCCACCTCATCCCCGCATTTTTCAACATGCGTGGGTTCGGGCCTCCAGTGCGTGTTACCGCACCTTCACCCTGGACAGGGGTAGATCACACGGTTTCGGGTCTACGTCCACATACTCAGTCGCCCTATTCAGACTCGCTTTCGCTGCGGCTCCGGCTTCTCACCTTAACCTTGCATGTTAAACGTAACTCGCCGGTTCATTCTACAAAAGGCACGCCATCACCCATAGAAAGGGCTCTGACTTTTTGTAAGCACACGGTTTCAGGTTCTATTTCACTCCCCTTCCGGGGTGCTTTTCACCTTTCCCTCACGGTACTGTTTCACTATCGGTCGCCAGGTAGTATTTAGCCTTAGCAGATGGTCCTGCTGGATTCATACGGGGTTTCACGTGCCCCGCACTACTCGGGATCCGTCTCGGAGAGAACACAGTTTAGGCTACAGGGCTTTTACCTCTATCGCGGGCCTTTCCAGACCTCTTCGCCTACCATCTTCCTTTGTAACTCCATGTGAGACGTCCCACAACCCCAAGAGGCAAGCCCCTTGGTTTAGGCTGTTCCGCGTTCGCTCGCCGCTACTGACGGAATCACTATTGTTTTCTCTTCCTCAGGGTACTTAGATGTTTCAGTTCCCCTGGTCTGCCTCTGCGTATCCTATGTATTCAGATACGAGTAACTGCGAATTACCACAGCTGGGTTTCCCCATTCGGACACCCCCGGATCAAAGCTTGCTTACAGCTCCCCGAGGCAGTTTCGTTGTTCGCCACGTCCTTCGTCGGCTCCTGGCGCCTAGGCATCCTCCGTGTGCTCTTAGTAGCTTAACCAATGCTCCGGCGTTTCGCTTGTTTGCACAATCGAAAACCTTCGCTTAGCATCACTAAAATATTGAAACTTGTTTACACAAGTTCAGCTTAAAGGAATGTTCTAAAACGCAAATTCATTTCGGTATCCAGTTTTCAAGGATCAAAGTTAAAGATGAGAGCTTAAACTCTCAAAACTGACCAACGAGTGAGTATTCGAACCCAAGGGTTCTATTGTGGAAGCTTTAGCTTCCGATTTGAATGTTTCCGTTGCAGGAAACGATTCTCCATAGAAAGGAGGTGATCCAGCCGCACCTTCCGATACGGCTACCTTGTTACGACTTCACCCCAATCATCTACCCCACCTTCGGCGGCTGGCTCCCTTGCGGGTTACCCCACCGACTTCGGGTGTTGTAAACTCTCGTGGTGTGACGGGCGGTGTGTACAAGACCCGGGAACGTATTCACCGCGGCATGCTGATCCGCGATTACTAGCAATTCCGACTTCATGCAGGCGAGTTGCAGCCTGCAATCCGAACTGAGACCGGCTTTGCTGGGATTGGCTCCACCTCGCGGCTTCGCTTCCCGTTGTACCGGCCATTGTAGTACGTGTGTAGCCCAGGTCATAAGGGGCATGATGATTTGACGTCATCCCCACCTTCCTCCGGTTTGTCACCGGCAGTCACTCTAGAGTGCCCAGCTCAACCTGCTGGCAACTAAAGTCAAGGGTTGCGCTCGTTGCGGGACTTAACCCAACATCTCACGACACGAGCTGACGACAACCATGCACCACCTGTCTCAACTTTCCCCGAAGGGCACCTGATGCATCTCTGCTTCGTTAGTTGGATGTCAAGACCTGGTAAGGTTCTTCGCGTTGCTTCGAATTAAACCACATACTCCACTGCTTGTGCGGGTCCCCGTCAATTCCTTTGAGTTTCAGTCTTGCGACCGTACTCCCCAGGCGGAGTGCTTACTGTGTTAACTTCGGCACCAAGGGTATCGAAACCCCTAACACCTAGCACTCATCGTTTACGGCGTGGACTACCAGGGTATCTAATCCTGTTTGCTCCCCACGCTTTCGCGCCTCAGCGTCAGTTACAGCCCAGAAAGTCGCCTTCGCCACTGGTGTTCCTCCACATATCTACGCATTTCACCGCTACACGTGGAATTCCACTTTCCTCTTCTGTACTCAAGTCACCCAGTTTCCAGTGCGACCTCAGGTTGAGCCCAAGGTTTAAACACCAGACTTAAATGACCGCCTGCGCGCGCTTTACGCCCAATAATTCCGGACAACGCTTGCCCCCTACGTATTACCGCGGCTGCTGGCACGTAGTTAGCCGGGGCTTTCTTCTCAGGTACCGTCACTCCGGTAGCAGTTACTCTACCGGACGTTCTTCCCTGGCAACAGAGCTTTACGATCCGAAAACCTTCATCACTCACGCGGCATTGCTCCGTCAGGCTTGCGCCCATTGCGGAAGATTCCCTACTGCTGCCTCCCGTAGGAGTCTGGGCCGTGTCTCAGTCCCAGTGTGGCCGTTCACCCTCTCAGGTCGGCTACGCATCGTCGCCTTGGTGAGCCGTTACCCCACCAACTAGCTAATGCGCCGCAGGCCCATCCCCAAGCAGCAGATTGCTCCGCCTTTCATTCTCTCTTCAGGAGAGGAAAGAAATTATCCGGTATTAGCTACCGTTTCCGGTAGTTATCCCAGTCTTGAGGGCAGGTTGCCTACGTGTTACTCACCCGTCCGCCGCTAAGTTAATCAGGAGCAAGCTCCATCATAACTCCGCTCGACTTGCATGTATTAGGCATGCCGCCAGCGTTCGTCCTGAGCCAGGATCAAACTCTCCAAATTGGTATTTAGAAAGAGCGATTGCTCATTTTGAAACATCTGACGAGAATTTTCATTCTCATTTTTGGATCTCGCCGAAGCGATTTCCGATACTCACTCGTTGTTCAGTTTTCAAAGATCAAGCTCGTTGTCAGCGACGATTACTTCGTCACCAGCAACTCTTATAATATATCACATCCAGTCGATCAATGCAAGCTCTTTTTTCAACTTCTTTTCGAGCAAACCGTTGATGTTTCGCGGCCAGAAATAGAATATATCATGGTTAGAGATTCATTGCAAGCATTATTTTATAACAATTATCTTCGAATGAGATTAGCTGTAACTGGACAGAATAACCGAATATCTAAACGTAAGCTATGGAAGCCACAAGCATACGTTATCTAACCTTGTAGGGGGATTGTTGTGGACACTCATGAATTCGTGGAGAAGTTCCAGGAGAACCAGCGTAAAGCGCTAAAGAACAGAAAGCGGGGTAAAGGCACCCCTGGCTCACGGCTGGCCAATAAACAGCATAGCTCTAACAAATAACAGCAACAAGCACGCCACAAGCGGAAACGGCTTTGCCGACTTTTTTAAAACAAAACAGGGATGTCTGCGCGGCCAGTTACGGCTCTGCGGACATCCCTTTTGCATTCTATTCTATAGAAGCAGCAGTAATTATTTGCTCATTTTCGTTACGCCTACAGCCACTTTCTCGATTTGCGCTTTGCTAAGTGATTTATCCGCGGAGCTGATGGTTACAAAACGGTCTGCCAGCTTGAAGGTCAGCATCGGCGTATCCGAAGGGGTGTACCATTTCGCCTCAGTTCCATTGGAGAGCTTAACTGTGCTGCCGTCATAACCATTGGAATAGTCACGCGGAGAGACATTCACACGCATTTTATTGAACAGGAAGCTTACCCCGTCATCGCCGCCCGCAACCTTCTGGAAGGCATCTCCACTGACCATCTGTGTCGGGGCATATGCAGTCTCAAACCCCTCGTAGTTGGCAAAAGCCTTGATAATCTGTTCTTTCTGCGCTGCAGTGTATTGAACCGCCGTCAGCTTCACAGCTGAACCATTATCCGGCGTTGTGCTCCCTGTTCCAGTCCCAAGGATAACCTCATTCGTGGAGGCATTGAATGTCACCGGCACCTTCAGTGCATCTGCCATCGCCCGGACCGGAAGATACGTTGTATCCTTATAAGTGATGGGCGCCATCGTTTTACCGTTGTTATCAACCGGGGTGTAGGCTGCTCCGTTAACCTTGAACCCGATGCTATGGTTAAGATAGGCGCTGATCTTCTGCATATTCGTTCCTGCGTAGACCCCTGCTGAACCTGTAACGGCCATTCCGAATACCATCGTTGCTATGATCATTTTTTTGCTTTTCATTGAATATCGTCTCCCTTAGGTGTGTTGTTGTTGTGTGTGTTCCTTGCTATAGACTTATTAAACCATTAACTTGTTTCTAACTTGTATCCGGATTGTAAAGAAGTAATTCAAATGCTCACCCCATACACCTCTGTGTACAAAACATCTCTGAAATGGAGGAACTCCTTCATCGTCACCGGCTCCGGGTAGGTCATAATGCGCAGTGGAAGATCGGCTTGCCCCGTACGCAGCGGCGGCTGCATATAGTCATAGGGATTCAGGTAAAAGCCCAGCCGCTCATAGAATCCGATTCTTCTCTGCTCCAATTCCCCGTCCGGCGGCTCTACCTCAAGCAGCACCGGCTTGTCCGAACGCATAAGGTAGCTGCTCATCAGCTTGCGGCCGATCCCTCCGCTCCGGCGCTGGGGATTCACGGCAATATGCTCGATGAACCGCAGTTCAGGTAACTCCCATGCCGCCAAAAAAGCCAGTATGTGCCCCTCCGTATCCTTGCTGGAATAGAGATGATAGTTGGGATGATCCAGCAAAGCCTGCTGCCCGCTGCGGGTTCTAATCTCACTTACCGGAAAAGAAGCTTCCATTATAGCGAATATCTCATTGAATTCCGTTTCACTAATGCTTGCTTCATTAATGGCTGTCTCATTGATCACTGTGTGCTCGTCCATGGCCGCTGCCTGCTTTCTGCCGCTTCGCTGCGTGAAGGGCTCTAATGTATGGTTCCCTTATCCGGTTAAAAATACCTTCAGGGATTCTGTACGCATCAAGATACTTCAAAATAAAGACTGTCACAGAACATTCTCCGGTGTCCTAGGGGCCAATTAGCATCTGGTACTAGGAGAACATGCTATACTGTAGTCAACAGATACATCATCACACTTATATAGGAGAGGTTCATTTGGATAATCAACGTTGGATCGCACCTGAATTCTACAATCTCACTTCGGAAATGGAGCAGCATCCTGAAGATAAGATTGCAATTAAATGGTTACATGAAAATGGGAGCCTGGAGCAAATCACTTATGGTGCGCTCATGGCTCAGGCTAACCGTCTCGCCGGCGGGCTGGCCGGACTGGGACTTACGCAAGGCGACCGCGTCCTGGTCATGGTGCCCCGCCGGATTATCGCCTACGCGATTTACCTGGCCTGCCTGAAGCTGGGACTGGCTGTTATCCCTTCGTCCGAAATGCTGCGGGCGAAGGATCTGTCGTACCGGCTGCGCCATTCCGAAGCGCGGGCTGTTATTGTCTGGTCTGAGGTTACCGGGGAAGTCAACAAAATCTCCGACGACCTGCCCGCACTGGACTACCGCCTGTCCGTCTCCAGCGGTGAAGCTGAGCCTGAAGAAGGCTGGATTGACCTGGAGAGTCTAATGGAAGGACAAGCTGATGCTTACCCTACGGTTGCCAGCCGCCGCGATGATATTGCTATTCTGGCCTATACCTCCGGAACCACCGGCAATCCGAAAGCAGTAGTTCACACGCACGGCTGGGGATATGCCCATCTGCGGATCACTTCCTCCCTCTGGTTCGATATCCGTGAATCAGATACGGTCTGGGCTACAGCCGCACCGGGCTGGCAGAAGTGGATCTGGAGTCCATTCCTGACGGTACTCGGCAACGGGGCAACTGGCTTTGTCTATAACGGAGCCTTCCATCCGGAACGCTACCTGCAATTACTCCAGGATGAGAAGATTCAGGTATTATGCTGCACACCGACGGAATATCGCCTGATGGCGAAGACGGAAGGTCTGGCAGAATACGATCTGTCCAATCTGCGCTGCGCCGTATCCGCCGGTGAACCGCTGAATCAGGAAGTCATTCATACATTCCAGCAACACTTTAATATTACAATCCGTGACGGCTATGGACAAACAGAGAGCACACTCATCATCGCAGCACTGAAGGATGAACCGATCCGGGTCGGCTCCATGGGTAAATCGATTGCTCCCGGCATTGTCGAGGTGATCGACGAGGCTGGACATCCGCTGCCTGCCGGAATGGTCGGCGATATCGCCGTACATCTGAGCATGCCCGCGCTGTTCCAGAACTACTATAAAGATCCCGAGCGCAAAGCGAACTGCTCACATGGAGAGTATTTCGTAACCGGCGACCGGGCGCGCAAGGATGAGGATGGCTATTTCTGGTTCGAGGGGCGCGGCGATGACATCATCATCAGCTCGGGCTACACGATCGGGCCGTTCGAGGTGGAAGAGGCGCTGATGAAGCATACCCTCGTTAAGGAATGTGCCGTAGTCGCAAGCCCGGATGAGATCCGCGGGTCGGTCGTCAAGGCTTTTATCGTACTCAAAGACGGCCATGCCGGAACACCGGAGCTGACCAAAGAGCTGCAAGCTCATGTCAAGGAGCAGACCGCACCCTACAAGTATCCGCGCAAAATCGAATATATTACGGATCTGCCGAAGACTACCTCCGGAAAAATCCGCAGAATCGAGCTGCGTGAGCAGGAGAAGCGCGCTAATCTGTAGCAAATGCTAATCTGTCCTGGGAGGGCAGCAAATCAGGCAGCTATATTGCCAGCCGAAACTATAAAATCCCCGTTCCTACAGTGATGCAGGACGGGGATTTTTGTGTGTTTGGACGCCTAAGCGTGCAGTGCGTTCCTTACTCGGACCAATACTCCGCATCCGGGTTGAGCGCCGCGCCTACTTCGCCTTCTTTTACCAGATCGCAGTCCAGGTAGCCTTCCTCATCCAGGAAATAGACCTCCTGCTTATAGAATTCACACAGCGTCTCCAGGAACTTCTCCGGTGAATCATACATCACCACCAAATCGCCGTAGTCGTGCAGCAGATCGCAGATCCGTTCCACCCCTTCTTCAGAGCGGTAGTAGCAAATGAAATCACTCCCATAGTTCGTCAGCAACGGCAACACGATTCCACCGCCGGTGTATCCCTTCTCCTGCAGAATCCCTGACAGTATCTTCACTTCATGGCCGTATTCCCCGATATGAATCAGCCGGTAGCCCGGAATGAACTCCAGCAGACTGGGATCTTCCTCGGCGCCGCCTGTTCCAAGAACGGTATCATAGACCGCCCGCAGAAGCACAGGAACTTCGGGTGTAAATTCTAATATCGCATCACTGCCACCTGCCGGAGCCTTCCCCAGACTGGCGGTGTACCCGGGACGCAGCTGCGTGGACAGCTTAAGGAATTCCTGAAATGTACCGGTAAGCATATAATCATCCTTTCTCACAAAAATATAGCGGAGCGATAAGGTACGCCCCTATCTCTCCGCTTGGTTCTGCCATGCTAATTTGCTATGTTATTTGAGATTGGTTACTTGGCAGCCGAAGCCCACATCTTCTCCAGCCACTGATCGAAATCAGCGCCCTTCTCGCCTTCATAGGCATCATAGATATCAACCCGCATCTTCTTCAGCTTCTCTTTGAACTCTTCGTAGGTATGGTCCTTGGGCAGGCTCTTCTTAATCCGCAGAATAATCTTGGACAACCCTTTGAACAGTTCGGCTTTGTTCTTCGATGGAACCTTGACCTCTTCGCCGAAAGCCACCAGCTTGTTATATGCGGCTTCTTGCACGGTATATACAGGATCGCTGATCATCAGGCGATTAAGGATATCGATAATTTGTTTGTGGTTGTAGCGGCCCAGCTCTTCTACCGCTTCAAGACGCGCTCTCCAGTCTGCGGAACGGCCGGCGGCTTTCTTCAGTTCGTCATAGTTCTCGGGCAGCTCTTGGATTACTTCTTCATTATTCAAGCGTTACAATCCCCTTCTTGGTTAAATCTGATATATAGAACGTTACCTAGTGCAATTCTACCGTACTGCGCTGCTTGATTTCAATCTTTTGTCCAAACATTCATGGAAAAAGACTTGGAGGACGGATTTTGACTAACAGAAGCCGTATGAGTATAGTATGTACCAAATCATCCGCCAGTAGATACAGGAGGCCCACTATAGATGAAAGCCATTGCTATACATATGCCCGGAGCACACGGGGATCTAACGGAGATAGAGCTTCCCCTGCCTGTTCCGGGTGAGCATGAGGTGCTGATTGAGATGTATGCGACCTCTGTTCATCCGGCAGATTGCAGCATACTGGATGAAGCTCGGATTGCCGGCGTGGAACGCCCTGCTGCCTGTCCATTCATTCCAGGCGTTGTTGTAGCCGGAATCGTTGCGGACACCGGCGCAAGGGTGAGCCGCTTCAAGGCTGGCGACGAGGTATTCGGTCTGAAGTCCGCCGGTGAGAGCGGAGGTTACGCAGAATATACGTTGGCCAAGGAGGATGAGCTTGCGCTTAAGCCCCCGGGGTTATCCTTCGCAGCAGCTGGGGTGTTACCCGCTGCCGGACTTGCCGCCTGGCAGGCGCTGGCTGCCGCCAAGGTCTCCAGCCGGGACCGCGTGCTGGTGCAGGACGGTACAGGCGGAACGGGCAGCTTCGCGGTACAGCTGGCCAAGCTCCGGGGCGCCACGGTGATTACTACCGTCAGCGACGATGATGAGCTGGATGTTGCCTGGGGCCTCGGGGCCGATCAGGCGATTAACAGCGGCGGGCAGGATTTTGCCGCGATTCTGGGCCAGAGCATCGATGTGGTGATCGATACCGCAGGAGGCAGTGTGTTAAGCAGAAGCTTCGCGGTACTGGCTCCGGGCGGAAGGCTGATCTCCACTGCTGAACAGCCCGACCCAGCCTTGGCAGCACAGCAAGGAGTTACAGCAGCTTATCTGACTCCGGCCGCTGATCCTTACCAGTTGAGCGAGCTGGCCCGGCTGACGGCTGGAGGGAAGCTCCAGGCGCTGATCGGCGGTTCTTTTCCGCTGAGTGAAGAAGGGCTGCGCACTGCACATACGCTCAGCGCAAGCGGGAAGGCGCGGGGTGTTATTGCTATTACGATAATTGAAAAGCAACAATTCAGTTAAAAGTTATGTACCAGCACGACCAGCAGCACAGCCACCAGAATACCGGGCAGCAGGTTAGCTACCTTGATCTTGGTGATCCCGAGCAGGTTCAGCCCGATGCCGATAATCATCACCCCGCCTGTAGCAGTCATCTCTGCAATACAGTCGTTCAGCAGTGCATCAGGCACAAACCGGGTAATCTGTGTAGCCAGTAAAGCGATGGCCCCTTGATACAGAACAACCGGAATGGCCGAGAACATCACACCAATACCCAGCGTTGAAGTCAGAATCATGGCAATGAAGCCGTCCATGATGGATTTGGCGTAGAGGATCTCATGATTGCCTTTGATGCCGCTGTCCAGCGCGCCTAGAATAGCCATGGCCCCTACAACAAACACCAGGCTTGCCGTGACAAAGCCCAGCGAGATGCTTCCCCGCCCGCCTGCGCCTACTCTGCGCTCCAGCCAATCGCCCGCGCGGGTGAATTTGTCTTCAATGTTGATCCACTCCCCGGCTACAGCGCCGATCACTAGACCTAGGATGACGATGAGGAAATTCCCGCTTTTCAGGCCCATCTGCACCCCGAGCAGCATAAGCGCCAGCCCAATCGCTTGCATCACGGTGTTCTTCATACTCTCGGGTATCCGCTCCAGCAGCTTGCCCAGCAGAGTTCCGGCAATAATTGCTATTCCATTCACGATTGCTCCGAGCAGTACCATTCCTCAGCAACTCTCCTGTCGATTCATTTCACTCTTAATCTGCATTATAAGGGCAGCCGTCACTGTGGAGTCAAGACTATTCTCTACTGACAGGAATGACAGGTTCCGAGGCGCACCGGCGAAAAATTGACAAATTTCGGTTAGCGATGGTACGCTCACTAATATCGTTCTTTTAATAGAACAAATCAGGCAAGGAGCGTCTCTATGACTGACCGGAAGATCCTTAATCAGGCAAGCTTAACCAAGGAAGTACACCTTATTCTTGCACTACTGAACTCCGGAAATCCAGATGAGACGGCGCGGAAGCATCCACAGTTGTTCACAGAGGTGAACTGGGACTTATTCGTGGAGCTGAACCGGCAGCATAGGGTCTATCCCTACCTCTATTCCAGGCTCAGCAAGATGGAAGAGAAGGTGGTCCCTTCTGAGGTTCTGGAGCAGCTAAAATGGCAATACCGCAGGAATACGGTGCAGATGCTCCAGCTTAGCGGTGAAATGAGCAATATCGCGGGCCAGCTGGCCGAGCTGAATATCCGCTGCCTGTTCCTCAAAGGGCCGGTGCTTGGGCAGGAGCTGTACGGAGACCTGTCGCAGCGCACCTCCCGGGATCTCGACTTCCTGGTGCCGATGGAACAGCTGGAGGATGCCGAAACCCTGCTGATCCGGCTGGGCTATGAGAAGGAGGACAAGTTCGAGAGCCTGCTTGGGGACTGGAAATGGCGGGAGCATCATTCGACGTTCGTGCATCCTGTCAGTAATGTCAACCTGGAGCTGCACTGGCGGCTGGGACCGGGGCCTGCCAAAGAGCCTGCGTTCGACGAGCTCTGGCGTCACTCGCGGACCAGCAGCACCTTCGGCCAGAATGTCCGCTATCTGGGGCCGGAGGATCTGTTCATGTTCCTGGCTGTACACGGTGCCAGACATGCCTGGTCCCGGCTGAGATGGCTGCAGGACATCAAGATGCTGCTAATGGGACAGCAGCCGCCCGATTCCGCCAAGCTGGTCCGCTTACTACAGCGCTATGATCACAACGCCATAGGAGGACAGACGCTGATTCTGGCCAGAGAGCTGCTGGAGACGCCGGTCGATACCAGCCTCGCCCCTCTGATGGACAGCCCCAAGGCCCGCAGGCTGGCGCAGGACATTCTGTTCTATCTCCCTCGGATCGTGAATTTGAATACCCCACCGCTGGAGCCGGAGGTGGAGCAGCATTTCAAGCGGTATCTGCCAAGCATTCTATCCACCCGAAGCCGGATGCTCCGTTCCGCCAGCTTCCTGTACCCTTATGCTGCGGATGCCAAAACGCTGCCGCTGCCAAGGATGCTGCATTTCTTGTATTTCCCGCTGCGGCCTTTGCTGTGGAGCTGGCGGAAGGTGACGGGTGCGGAGAAGGGGAATTAGCGGGGCCCACCACTGCACACAGAAAGGCACGTGCTACTAGTAAATGCAGCACGTGCCTTTTTACTTACTTTCAAGCTGGATATAGCTTGAACTATGAATGGCAACATAAGGCGGAAGTAACGAAGGGGAATTTTGGAACTGGAGGAGCGGCAGCGACCGCCTTTGTCACCGGATTTCAACCGCTAGTAGCGGTACAAATCATGAAATATGGTGACAACAGCGGCCGGAAGTCCAAATATTCACCGTAGTTACGCTTGAGTCCTTATGTCTCCATTTGTGTATCTTGCTTCTTCCTGCCCCTTCAATAGCCGGCTAAACATGCCGCCCTTCTCCGAAGCCAGGCCGCTGTAGACTCCCTGTTGGATGACCCGGCCCTGGTCGATGACCAGAATCTGATCGGCTCCACGGATCGTGGACAGGCGGTGGGCAATGACAATGACGGTCACGGAAGCCTTAATCCGCTCCAGCGCCTCTTGAATCCGCTGCTCGTTCTCGGTGTCGAGCGCACTTGTCGCCTCATCGAGCACCAGAATCGACGGCTTGCGGATAATGGCGCGTGCCAGCACCAGACGCTGCCGCTCCCCGCCTGACAGGCGAACGCCCCGGTCACCCAGCAGTGTATCCAATCCGTCCGGCAGCTTGCGGACAAAGTCCGCCGAGGAAGCAAACTCCAGCGCCTCCCACAGCTCCGCTTCCTCTGCATCCGGCTTGATCATCATCAGATTATCGCGGATGGTCGCGTTATACAGGAACGGGTCCTGTGCCACATACCCGATGGATCTCCGGTAGGACAGCAGCCGCTCCCCCGTGACCGGCTGACCGTCCGCCAGAATCTCCCCGTTCTCCGGCTGCATCAGTCCCATGAGCAGATCGACGAGCGTGCTTTTGCCGGCGCCTGAACGTCCGACTATCGCCGTCATCTTCCGGGCGGGAATCCGCACATTCACGTTCTGGAGTGAATATTGCGGCTCGTCCGCATGATAACGGAAATCGACATTCCGGGCCTCCAGACCGTGCTCCAGCGTCATAGGCGACACCTGTTCTACGCCTTGATCCGGTTCATGCTCAACAGCAGCCAGACATTCTTCCTGCAGCGATTGCAGCTGTTTGAAGGATGGCACTACCGAGGCCAGCTGCTCCAACAGCGACTGTAGCGTCGAGAAGGTCGGCCACAACCGGGTGAAGACGAGAATAACCAGCAGCAGATTCGGCCCCGCCACTTGCATGAACCGGAAGGAGACGAAGATAAATAGGGCAATCAGCAGCGTGGCAGACAGCTTATACAGAAGCTGGGAGTTGGAGCGCAGGCGCGTGTAGTCCAGCTGCTCCTGCTTGACCTCGCCGGTGAAGGCATGCAGCCATTCGAGGCGGGACTGCTCCAGATTATTGCTTTTGATATCCTTGATTCCGTTCAGCTGATCGGTAATGCCGCCCAAATACGTCTTGCCCAGCTCCGTGCTGCGGCTGCCCAGCCTCTTCGCCTTACGGATGAACCGCCGGGAGAAGATGGACAGCAGCGCCGCGCAGACGAGAACCGCCAGTGTCATCTTGGGGGACAGCCAGAAGGCAAAGGCAATCTGCACCAGAGTGAACAACAGCGAAGTGAGCAACTGCAGGAAGCCGCTGATACCCGCCAGGACTCTGGCCAGCTCGGTGGTCATCATATTGATCAGATCAGAGGTGCGCTTCCTAAGAAAAAAAGACCACTGCGCCCGCAGCAATGCGCTATAGACCTCATAGCGCAGCTGCCTGCCATAGGTCTGCTGAATCTCAACATTGCGGATCGCCACGAACCTTGCGATCAGATTCTGGCAGAGCACAATTAGAACATAACTGCCCAGCACCAGCAGCAGCGCTGTGGACTGCGGCAGTTCACTGATGAATCCGAGCATAGGAAGATGATAGCCCGCCGCCGCGCCGCCCAGCTGAATACCGGCCATGCCAAGCATGGGAACCAGCAGCAGAATGGCGGAGCTCTCGAGCAGACCGCTGATCACCATGCCCAACAGATTAAGATACAGCTTCACGCCCGACAACCGCTGAAGCTGCCGGACGTAGTAGATTATAACTTGCATGGACCCACCTCGATTACTCGGCTTGTAACACCTTCGCGAACTTCTCCACCACCACGAAGCCCTGCATAGCATCATCCCCGGAGACATAATGGGCTCCGCTGCGCAGCCAGGCGTGGGCAATCATTTGTCCCTGCTTATCGCGGGCCACCCCCATATAGAGGGTACTCTCAATGCCCCGCTTCTCCAGCATCTTCAGGGCGGCTACCGCCCGGACCATACAGGTGCTTTTCCAGGGAGTATAGCGGCTCATCACCCGGATCGCCTTGGTAATCTGCTGGATGCGGCGAATATCGGAAGCTTTGGATACTGAGGGAGTCTCCAGGGATTTCACCCCAAGCTGCGGGGCCGTCCTGGCAAAGGGGAACAACAGCTGGATTCGGACCAGCATCAGCCGCCACAATGTCTCGGGAAGCAGCGCAAGCAACGCCTTGTCATGCACCAGCAGAAGACGGAGCCGCCGGAGGGTCATCATGGTCCGCTAACGATGGAGACCAGATCCTCATTCAGCAGATTCTGTACAAAATCAATGACATCCTGCTGCGCCAGCTCTGCGGGCACCTCGAAGATCTCCTGCATCTTCCCGGCAATCTGCCGAATCGATACCGGTGAAGCCAATGCTTCCCAGATCTCACCGCCGACTTCGCCGAGGTTGTAGTATTTGCCGTTCTTCACATTCAGCATGACCTTCTCGCCGTCCATATCACTTGCGATATTGCCTTCCCGTTGAACCAGTACCGAATCCAGCGACAACACTTCTGTAGTATTCATATTCATAGGTTCATCTCCTTCACCTTGGGCATAATCGTCTCCATAATCATTTCTGTCTGCTGCGGTGCACTGAAGCCCTGCTCAGGGCGGGTCAGCCGGTACATCGGCAGCCGGTTCACGAACGAGGCCAGCAGCCCGAAGTGCCATTCTCTGACACCCATAGGGTCAACCAGCGCTTTTTGATAAGTATGATTGTATAAGGTATGAAGCCGGTCCAAGCCGCTTATCGCCTCTACGGCCACCGGCCCGTCCTGCACCACAGACAGTTCAAATATGCCGGCCAGCGGCAGCGGCTCACTCTGGAACCGGTCATGCACCGGTACGGCGAACTTGGTCTCCCGCTGAAATAACGGACGGTACGCAGACGAATTCATTCCCAAATAGTCCAGGCTCTGCTGCCACAGCTTCTGCTGCGGATAACCTGGAACAGCTAATGGATGTCCATTATGCACCAACACGGGAATAACGTCGTCACTGACCAGGAGATGTCCCTGATCCATCAGATAGGAGGCAAGCGTGGATTTACCCGCACCTGAACGCCCCACCAGCGCATAGGCCTTATTGTCCAGCACAAGCGAGCTGCCATGCAGGGCCAGTATGCCTTTTTGCATCAACACTACACCCATACAGCTGCCCAGAATGAACAAGCGGATACTATCCGGATCTGCGCCTGCTGCTGGAGAGACTGTAATGGTACTGCCGTTCTGTATGGAAAAAATAGCGGTGCCCTTCACCATGAACATCACTTCATGCTCCGCGATGCCCAGATTCGGCGTAATCTTCGGTATATCTTCCCAGCGATCCGTTAGATGACCTTCAACTACCGACAGGCTCCCTATCCTTCCGGGGTGATCCGTACGGGGAAGTTCCGGCAACGGGAACTCACTGAGGATCTGCAGGCCAAAAGCCTTATAACCGAGGCATTGCACTGTGCCAGCCATACTGCTCACTCCATCTCAGTCAATTTCACCCGTTGTCTTGCGGATGACAAGTGGAAACGGCATTGCAATGTATAGCGTGAAACCTATACATTCTTATATTTCAAGTCGGAACGTTACTTCGGATAAAGGGATAGCCCTGATCCCCCTCCAGCAAGCTAAGAGGGATTAGGGCTGAGCGGTAATGCAGAAGACTAGGAGTGACTAACGATTTCATCTGGATCGGCTTGGAACGCATCGGCAATGGATACCCCTGGGCCAGCCATAGTCATTTTCACATCCAACACTTCCAATGCAGGCTTGCTGTATTCCTTTTTCATCTTGTCACCCCCTTTCAAGAAACGTCCTTCAGGAGAGCCGCTTCAAAAAGCGGTAGAACACCAGTCCTCGTGTAAGAAGGCGGAAATCCGTGTTAAAGATTAATAATGGTTCGGGCTCACTACCCAGCCGGTCCAAACATCCGGCGAGCCCGGGACGATTCAGATAAGACGAAGTACGGGGGTCTTGCAGCATCTCCCTCAGCTCCTGCTGGAACCTCTGCCACTCGGGCAGCATTCGTGTAATGCCGTCCGCCCCCTGGATACCGCGCCGGGTCTGGTTAAGCCTGACCTTATCCGGCAGCCGCCCTTCCATCGCCCGGCGGATAAGCGAGCGATCCATACCGTTCTGGACGTATTGTTCCTCAGGCACCGACATACAGAAGTTGATGACACGCAGGTCATTCGTCGCATCCCGGTCCCATACCCTGTACTTCAGCGACAGCTTGGTAGCCGCCGTTCCGTTCACATTCCAGACATGCGGCTGGCGGAAATGCTCTCTGCGGATATCGTACACGGTCTGGGAAGCAGGCGACTGGTCCAGCTCCTTCAGCCGCTCCTGCACCCCGGTCCGCCGGGCAAATTCAGGATGGATCAGCTCCGGCGCAGCCTCCTGCTTCCCAGCCATCAGCTGGCCCAGGGCGGGGAATACCTTGCGCCCGGCAATCTTCAGCATTCTTTTGCGGCTTACGCCCATCGAATGGCTGTACAGCTTATTCTCCCGGTAAAAGCGGAACCAGCGGAATTCACGCAGCAGCTTCGCCTGGTAATCCAGCGCCGGTCCCCAGGAGATACTCCAGTTGCCCCGCTGTCCGCTGAGCAGCACACCGGCATTCTTCAGTCCGGCTTGTTCATATATACCTTTGAGCCAATAGGAATTCTCTATGAATTTGTAGGGCATCTCCATAATATCGAGCCATTCGTCGATTTCGCCATAAGAGCTGCGGTCAGGAAAATTGTAGAAGCTAGGCTCAATGTTCCCGACATAGTCGATGGTCTCCTGAATATATGGACGCTCATCGGTCACCCGCTGGCCCAGCTTGAACCCTGTAAAGTGATCCAGGGGATACGAGCTGAAGGTGTACAGTGGCTTGCCGGTGCGGCGAAGCTCCTCCGCTGCAAAGCTCACCACCGCCCCCGAGTCCAGCCCGCCGCTTAAGTTCGCACCAGCTTCAAGATGGGTACGCAACCGGTCCCGGACGGCCCGTCCGAATACCTCACGGAATGCTTCCTCATACTCGCCATTGCTGCGCAGCCGGAGTGGAGACGGCGTCTGGAAGGTGTAATATCTGGAGAAGGTAATCCCCTTCGCGCTGACTGTCATCGAATGTGCCGGGGGCAGCTGCTCCACACCCTGATAAACCGTGGAGAACATATCCGCGACATCCATCCGGCCCTGGCCCGCCAGATATTCCGAGATCCAGCCTTCATGCAGCGTGTGTTCTCCATCCATTAACGTGAATAGCGGATGAATCACGGTGCAAAAGGAGAATTGTCTGCCTGAGCGGTGGAAGTACAGCGTACGGCTCCCCGAGAAATCCCTCGCTCCAAACAGCGTCTGCCTGCCGGCATCCCAGATCATGAAGGCAAAATCTCCGACCAGATGCACCGGAGCCTGATCTCCCCATTTCTCATAGGCCAGAAGAATCAGCAGACTGTCCGGCATCGACTCCTGATCCTCCCGGACAACCTGAAGTTGTCCGAAGAGCTCGCTGCGGTTATCAAGGATGGCGTCAGCTACGATCGCCAGCTTCCGCTGCGGATCATAGTAGGGAAGGACCTCGCCCCGGGACTGCGGGGTAATCCACTGTGCGTGGCACCCGAGGAACAGCCCTTCCGTATTCCAGCCCCGAGCATCATCCGCCGGATAACGCTGCAGCTCCTGCATCAGGCGCGGGCCAAGCTCCGGGTCCAGCGGCCCATGCTGCATAGAATAGATCCCGGCGATTGCACTCATGGGTTAACCTCCAGCTGTCTATAAATTCGTTACAGTGAACACTTCTTATTACCTACGATAACGTTCTTGCCATTAAATGTGAATAGTACCAGAGAGTACTTTTAGGTATCCTTTAGCGTATTGACTATAGTTATAATCTATGGTATTAAAACCCTGAAATATGACCTATGGTATATAATGGCTTATACTGATATTGACTGATTCACCAAATACCTTTAATAGGAGCTAGATTCATGGACAATTATTCAACGGACCCCATCCTGATTCCCGTACCGGAAAGCTTCGAAAGCAGCCGCCTGCAAATCCGCTCAGTATTATGGGGAGACGGTGCCGCTGTACATAAAGCAGTACAGGAAAGCGCAGCGGAATTACGGCACTGGATGCCTTGGGCCCAGCAGGTCCCTTCTGTGGAAGAATCAGAGGTATCCATCCGGAAATCACGGCTGCAGTTCCTGGAACGCAGCGATATCCGGCTGCTGCTTTTTCATAAGAAGACGGGACAGCTTATCGGGAGCAGCGGCTTGCACCGGATCGATTGGCGGGTGCGTAAATTTGAAATCGGATATTGGGTACACACCTCATTCGCGGGTCAAGGTTACATCACGGAAGCGGTGAATGCCATTGCGGATTTCGCCATACAGGAGCTACAAGCTAACCGGCTGGAGATCCGCTGCGATTCCCGCAATACACAGAGCGCTCGCGTAGCCGAACGTACTGGCTTTACTTTGGAAGGTATCCTGCGCAATGACAAGACTGATGTACAGGGGAGCTTGAGAGACACAATGGTCTACTCAAAGGTTCGCGGGGTTGAATATTAAATGGGTGAATGAGGACAAATATACTATATGGAGTGATAGACCATGCAAGAATTGAAGTTTGTTAGGGATTACAAAGATATAGAGCCGCTGCGGAATAGCTTTTTCGAGCTGGCAAAAGACACGTTCGAGCTAGAGCTGGAGCGCTGGTATGAGGGGGGCTGCTGGACGGATAAGTATGTTCCTTATTCTTATGCGGAGGGAGACCGGATCGTGGCCAATGTCTCGGTGAATCTCATAGAGCTAATTATTAATGGGGTGAAGTCCCATGCTGTGCAGATCGGAACGGTGATGACTCATCCTGACTATAGAGGACGCGGCCTGTCTGCCCGGTTGATGGACAAGGTGCTGGAGGATTACGGACAAGCATGTGAATTCATGTATCTTTTCGCCAATGAGTCAGTCTTGGAGTTCTATCCTAAATTCGGCTTCCACCCGGTGGAAGAGCAGATCTTCTCCATGGCCTGCCCCGGAGGCGCTGCCGGATCTGCGGCAATCCGCAAGCTGAATCTCGCCGACCCGCATGATCTGAGCCTGGTCTCTACCCTTGGAGCACAGCGGGTACCGGTATCTGAGCGTCTTGGCGTCAGCGGCGCCCATGGACTCCTGATGTTCTACTGCCTGAATGTGTTCAGCGATCAGCTCTACTACCTGGAGGACGAGAATCTCATTGCCATCTGCCAGCAGGAGAATGGGCAGCTTGAGCTCTTCGATCTGATCAGCACACAGCCCTTCTCCTGCCGCGAAATCGCCCTAAAGCTTGCGGACAGCGACACGGAGACAATCGTTTTCCACTTCACCCCGGATGACCCTGGCCTGGAATTGTCAGGCAGCAGCCATTCTGAGGGCCTATTCGTCCGGACTCAGGGCGGACTGCAGTATCCTGCTAACATCAAGCATCCGGCTACTTCCATCGCCTAGGCGTACGCTACACTTTTAACCTGTAAAATGTTCACAGTGTCATAAACTGCCCCTGCCGGGCCAGGTACGCTTCCTTCTCCTTATAGTCCGGCATTATGCTTCCCAGGCGCCGCCAGAAGGAACGGTCATGATTCATATGCAGCAGATGACACAGCTCATGAACAATGACATAGTCGATCACTTCAGGCGGCGCCATGGCCAGGCGGTAGTTGAACGTCAGCTTGCCGTCAAAGCTGCAGCTCCCCCATTTGGTCCGTGATTCCACAATCTCAATACTCTTTGGCTTCACTCTGAGTTGCGCCTGGTAGGGCTTGATGCGCTCTGCGATGATTTTTTTCAGACTGGCCGTATAGAACTTCTTCAGCGCAAGCTTCAGCTCCCCGGCATCCGCCTGCCTGTCCCCAATTAACTCATGCAGCGCATGCTCCTTCCCCATGTACAAAAAGGTTTCTTCGTCGCCCTCATAAGCTTTAACCTTCGGCACCTGCCGGGCCGCCGCATTGCTGCGCAACTTCTCCAGAATCTTCGGGCCTAGACTTGCTACCGCACCTAGAATCGTCTCTTCACTCGTTCCCTTCGGCGCCTTAACGGTAATGAGATCCGAGCCGTCTACCGTTACGGAAAGCTTCTTACGCTTGGCATACTGGACATGTAACGTCACCATCTGATCTTCTAGTTGAATCTGCATAGCCACCATCGTTTCTGTAATTTCTAGTACACACTAATATACCGGATAACCGGATACAAACACCGCCAGATACAGGAGACCCCCCGCAATAAATAGCGTGGTAAGCAGGATATCCTTCCATCTCTTATCCTCCGTCAACAGCACAGCCGCGAAGGCCAGCGGAAAAGCTACGGCAAAATAACGCGGGGCAGACAGCAGCCAAGTCGGGGCCACCACATAGACGAAATAGGCGATCATGTACGCCATGTATGCGGGATTAAGCTTCTTCGCACTGCGGAGCATCATGAAGAGGACCAGGAAGATCGCGCTCAAATTCGGCAGCCACAGCCCCAGGAACGACCGGTAATCGGCATCCTTGAAGGTATTCACCGCATACTCTATCTGATATCTCACGGTATCGAAAAAGAAGTAGAAGCGCTGCGACCAGTGCTCCCGCTGATAAATACTGAACTGGAACGCGTTGCCCGTCACATTGTAGTTGATGTAGAGATAAGCCAGCAGACCGAAGGAGACGCTCACCAGGGAGACCATGGCCAAGATCAGCTTATTCGTAAAAGCCTTCCGGTCCATAGACCTGTAACCAGCGGCCAGCTCCCGGGCAAATTCCACGGCAATCGGTACGGCCAGCAGAATCCCCGGGGAACGGGTGAATCCGGCCAGCGCCGCACAGAGGCAGCCCAGCAGCCAGCGCTTTTTGCGCACAAAATACAGCGCCATCAGGGAGAGCAGCAGGAACAAAGCCTCAGTCATGGGCAAGAAGAAAAAGAAGGCTGACGGAAAGATGAAGATGTACTTCACTACCCGCAGGGCGTGCCTGCGTCCCATATCCAGCCGGGCCAGTTCATAAGCGAACAACGCCGCTGCAAGCGTGCAAAGATTGGCTACGGCGAACCCGGCAGCCATATAATTGCCTGTGAAGAACTGCGCCAGCTTGATCATAACGGGGAAGAACGGCAGAAATACAATATGAAATCTGGGGTCCCCTTCCGTCACATACCACCGCTCGGCAATGCCCAGATAAGACATCGCATCAATTCCGCGGATATGCCACATCTCGATGAAGCGGGAGAACAGACTGCCGGAGCCGCCCTCCCGAAGCACCCAGAATACATAAGCCGCAAGGATCAGCAGCACCCGGCTGAATATCACCCACAGCACAATCTTCCACCAGATCCGCTGCCGTTCCTCCGGCGAGTCGTCCGTATTCAACGTCCTTAGTGCGCCGGGGCTCATGATGTACCCGGTTATAGCGGGAATGGCCCGCAAGCCCGTCCAGATAAACAGGGCCAGACAAAGCAGGGATGCCAAGGTCCCCGCCAGGGTCCAGGTATGTACTGACACTGCCCATACCCAGACGGCTATGATCATAACTAGTATAAAGAGCGCTGAAATTGCTGTACTGACCTTTTTCACCCTAACCTCCGGTTCCGCAACCTTTGCGGTATTGATTAGTCTTTTTCTCATTTTCTTATAGAAATGCCTTTAACACAATGATTAGTTTAGGACGGTACGACAAGCAAAGAGGAACACCGCGTAAGATTCAGCAGCGTTCCTCTTCGGCACAGCATAGGGTAATCCTCGTTCAGGATTTCGGAAGCAACGGGAAATGACAGGCTACCGGACGGCCCGGCAGGACCTCTTCCAGCAGCGGCTCCACCGATCGGCATTTGTCCTGGACGAACGGGCAGCGGGTATGGAACCGGCAGCCGGAGGGCGGATTGGCCGGGGAGGGCACATCTCCCTCCAGCATAATGCGCTCCTGCTTGCGCCTTGGTGTCGGCTTCGGAATAGCCGAGAGCAGGGCGGCAGTATACGGATGCAGCGGAGCAGCGAACAGTTCCTCCGTCTCTCCCACCTCCACCAGCTTGCCCAGGTACATAACCCCAACGCGGTCAGAGATATGCCGGACTACGTTAAGACCATGCGCGATGAACAGGAAGGTTAGACCCAGCTCCTTCTGCAGCTTCATCAGCAGGTTAATGACCTGGGATTGCACCGATACGTCCAGCGCGGACACGGCCTCATCGGCCACAATAAACTGCGGATTCAGCGCAATCGCCCGGGCGATGCCAATCCGCTGGCGTTGTCCGCCGGAGAATTCATGCGGATAGCGGTTCCGGCGGCTGGCATCCAGACCCACCAGCTCCATCAGCTCGACCACCCGGGCATCGATAGCCTTGGCGGACATATTCAAGTGAATACGCAGCGGCTCGCCGATAATATCCTTGACGAGGAAGCGCGGATTGAGTGACCCGAACGGGTCCTGGAAAATAATCTGCATCTCTTCCCGCAGCTTCCGCATGTCACGTGAACGCAGCGAATGAATGTCCTGGCCCTTGAATAACACCTGCCCCCCGGTCGCACTTTGCAGCCGGAGGAGTACCCGCCCTAAGGTGGATTTGCCGCAGCCGGATTCCCCGACCAGCCCGAACGTCTCACCTTGGCGGATCGACAGACTGACCCCATCCACGGCCTTCACCTGTCCAACGGTCCGGTTAAGCAGGCCCTTGGTGATCGGGAAATATTTCTTAATATCCTTAACTTCCACCAGCACTTCAGAAGAAGCTGGTAGCTTACGGTCTGGTACGGTTGCTGCCCTGTTCATCATGCGCGCTTCGCCTCCCTGCTGGTATCCGCTGAAACCGGCTTATCCTTGAACAGCCAGCAGGCGGTCCGGTGATCACCTGTAATCATGAAATCCGGCGGCTCCTCGCTTCTGCAGATATCCATAGCATGCGGACAGCGCGGGTGAAAGCGGCAGCCCGCAGGCAGCTGCCCTATCGGCGGAATCGTTCCGCTGATCGTATAGAGCTCGCCTCCCCGTCCGCCTTCAAACCCCGGAATGGACTGGAGCAGCCCTACCGTATACGGATGGCTGGGATGGTCGAAGATCTCTTCTACACCGCCCTCTTCCACGATAGCGCCCGCATACATGACCGCAATGCGGTCAGCCATCTCGGCGGCAACCCCCATGTCGTGGGTAATCAACAGGATGGACATGCCAAGCTCCGACTGAAGCTTGCGCAGCAGATCCAGAATCTGCGCCTGCACGGTCACATCAAGCGCGGTGGTCGGCTCATCGGCAATCAGCAGCTCGGGGTTGCAGGCCAGCGCAATCGCAATGACCACGCGCTGGCACATCCCGCCAGACAGCTCATGCGGGTACTGCTTCGCACGGATCTCCGGTGCCGGTATGCCCACCAATCTAATCAGATCGACCGCCAGCTTCAGCGCTTCTGCATCTTTCTTATTCTGATGCAGCCGCAGACTCTCAGCGATCTGTTCGCCTATCGTGAAGACCGGATTCAGCGAAGACATCGGGTCCTGGAAGATCATGGCGATCTGGTTGCCGCGGATTCCCCGCATCTCCTCCTGCGTCTTCTTCCCCAGATCCTGTCCATGGAAGTCAATACTTCCCTCCAGAATCATCCCGCCCGCGTAATCAATCAGGCGCATAATCGCCAGCGAGGTCACACTTTTGCCGCTGCCGGATTCGCCTACAATACAGACCGTCTGCCCTTTATCCACCGTGAGGGAGATGCCATCGGTTGCTTTGAGCAGTCCCTTCTCGGTCGCAAAGCCGGCGGTTAGTTTCCGGATTTCGAGTAGTTTTTGCGCCATTGTTCCAGCCTCCTCCGGGATTTGGTCACTTGCTGTCTGGGATCAAGGGCATCGCGGATGCCGTCGCCGATAAAGTTAACCGCCAGCACGACGAGCAGGATACACAGACCCGGATATACGGCCTGCATCGGATCAATCAGCATGAATTCCTGTGCACTGCTTAGCATCAGCCCCCAGCTCGTAGCCGGAGCCTGGATACCAAGGCCCAGGTAGGACAACGCGGATTCACTGAGAATCGCGCCGCCGACCATCAATGTGGCATTGACAATGATCGGGAAGCTCGCATTACGGAGCAGATGCCGGAAGATGATCCCCCAGCTGGATACCCCGATTGCTCTGGCCGCCTCCACATACTGCATCTCCCGCAGCTGCAGGAAGGTTCCCCGGACCAGCCGGGCAATACTCATCCAGCTCGTGAACGCCAGAATCAGGATCATGAATTTAATCTGTGTTCCGAACAGCGCCATCACCAGGATATTCAGGAACAGGGATGGTACGGAGTTCATGACGTCAACAATCCGCATGAATACCGTATCCACGAATCCGCCGAAGTAACCCGAAATGGCTCCGACCACCGATCCGACCAGTACGGATACAGCCGCAACCGAGAAACCGATAAGCAGCGAGATCCGCGCGCTGTACAGCAGTCTGCTGAGAATATCGCGGCCCAGCTCGTCGGTGCCAAGGGGATGCCCCTCCGCTCCCGGCTTCAGGTTGGCGAACATCAGATCAATCTTCTCCGGCCCATAGGAGGTCAGGAACGGTGCGCAGATCGCCAGCAGCACAAAGATAAGCAGGACGATCAACCCGCCCATAGCAAAAGGATTGCGCGAAAACTTCTTCCACAGCACTCTCCACGGGCCGGGAGGTCTGTCCAAATCAACCACCGGAATTTCGGGGTCAGTCCCGCCCGGCATCGGACTCATATCCGGCGTTCCCAGCGGCTTGGATACCTTCCCTTTGGTAAGCTCTGTATTGTCTGTACTCATGCTGCCTTCCCCCCTTGCTTGCCGAGCTTCACGCGGGGATCAACTACGACATACAGTATATCTGCCAGCAGATTGCCAATGACGACCATCACAGCCGTTACGATAGTCACAGCCATCAGTGCCGAATATTCGCGCGCACTTGCCATCTCCACGAACCAACGGCCCATTCCTGGCCAGTTGAATACATTCTCTGTTAGTGCGGCCCCTCCCACCAGGATCGGAAGATCAAGGCCGAGTATCGTAATAATTGGAATAAGCGCATTGCGCAGGGCATGGCGGAAGACGACCTTCCGTTCCTTGACGCCTTTGGCCCGTGCCGTCCGGATATAATCCTGATCCAGCACCTCCAGCATACTGGCCCGCGCATACTTCATATAAGAAGCCAGGAAACCAAGTGCCAGCACTGTTACCGGCAGCACCAGATGCATGAATAAATCAGCGATACTGTCTTCCTTGCCTCTTGTATGCATATCCGACAATGGGAACCAGTCCAGCTTGAGCGACAGCCACTGCTGCAGCAGAATCCCGAACCAGAAGGTCGGCATGGCGAAGCCCAGATATGAAATGAAGGAAGCCGTCTGATCCGATAAACCATAGACTTTGGTACTATTGTAGATTCCCCAGGGGATTGCGATCAGCAGGGATACCAGCCAAGCCGCACCCATCAGGATTATGGTGTTGCCGATACGCGGCCAGAGCAGGTCCGAGATCGCAATATGGTTCTTGAAGGTATACCCCAGGTCCCCTTGCAGCAGGTCGCCGATCCAGTGAAAATACTGTACGGGAATGGGCTGATCCAAACCCAGGTTCTTGGCCTGCTGCTCGAAGATTTCGGGAGTCAAGCCCGGGGCCAGCATCACTTGTGTGGGTCCGCCCGGAGCCGCATGGATGAGAAGAAAGGTTAGTATGGTAATCAGAAAGATGACCAGTACCGATTGAAGCACTCGACGTATCAGGTATTCTGTCATTGGCTATCCTCCTAGAGATGGTAAGGCGATAGATTACGGAAGGCCCCCTATTTATACAAAAGGGGGAGGTGAAAGAGAATTCTCTTTCACCTCCCGCAAGTCTATTCACTTAGTCGGTACGTTACTCGGTTACCCACCATTTGATAGCGTGGAAGAACTGTCCGTAGCCCAGTGACGGCTCAGGAGCATCCTCCTCTGCCCAGTGCACTCTAGGTCCTGTTCCGATCGCCTGACCATACTGATACAGGAATACATAAGGAAGGTCGGTCGAGATTTCCTTACCTACTTCTTTGTAGATTTCTTTGCGCTTAGCCTGATCTACCGTAGAATATCCGTCTACCCACAGCTTATCCAGCTTCTCATTCTTATACCAGCCGCTGTTCTGTCCGGCAGGCGGGAAGTACTTGGAGGAGAAGATGCTCTCTGCATCCGGGTCTGGTGTATTCAGGGACCATGCCAGCAGCAGGGCCTGATATTTACCCGGCGTTACGTTCTGGTCAATCCATGCAGCGAAGTCGATCGCCTTAGGCTTCACCTCAATGCCGACATCCTTCAGGTTCTGCTGGATAACAGCGGCTACCTGTTCACGGCGGCTGTTGCCGGCATTATACTGCAGCTCGAAGGAGAAGCGGTGGCCGTCTTTGACCAGAATGCCGTCCTTGGCATCCGCAACCCAGCCGTCTTCAGCCAGGAGCTTCTTGGCCGTTTCAGCATTGTAATCATAGTTCACAGCAGCATCACCCGGGTCAGCCCACGTATCCGGCAGGAACGGCGCATTCATCAGCGCGCCTACGCCCTTCAGGATATTATCCACCATTCCTTGACGGTTCAAGGCATGGGCAATCGCCTGTCTGGTCTTCTGTCCCTGGAACAGGCCGTAGCCATCCGGGAAGTTCTTGCCGTCAAAGTTGAAGTTAACATATTCGTACTGCGCGCCCGGCTTCTGGATGATATCGATTTTCCCGTCAGCCTTAACTGCTTCAACCTGGGTTACCGGAATCGCGCTGATATGATCCGTGTCGCCCTTCATAATCGCCTGAACCTCAGTGTTCTGGTCAGCATAGATCTTGTAGATCACCTGAGCGATATGAGGCTTCACGGTTCCCCAGTAGTTCGGATCAGCATCCAGGGTATGGCTCTCGCCTTGCTTCCAGGCTGTCCACTTCCACGGTCCGCTTGTAACGGTCTTGGCCGGATCAGTACCATAGGGGTTCTTCTGCATTTCGGTCGGCTTCACATCCTTCAGGACATGGGCTGGAACAATCTCCTGGACCAGCGCATACAGGAACGGCGCATAGACTTGGGACATTGTGATCATGACGGTGTGGTCATCCACCTTCTCAACGCTCTTCACCTTGTCAAAGGCACTGATCAGCGGAGAGCCTGTCTCCTTATTCTTGGCCATTTCAACGGTGTAGATTACATCATCTGCGACGACGGGCTGACCGTCACTCCATTTGGCGGTATCCTTCAGCTTCACAGTATAGGTCAAGCCATCTTCAGAGATCTCCGGCAGCGCGGCAGCCAGCGACCAATCCTCTGCCTGTACATTACCTTCACGGTCCAGGTTGTACAGCTTGGCGAAGACGAACTGGGCCACATCACCAGACGCGGTGTCATTAACTAAGAGCGGATTAATATTAACAATATCGGAGAATGAGCTTGTAACTAGTGTTCCGCCGTCAACAGGCGCGTCAGCTGCAGGTGCTTCCGTAGCATCAGGCGCCGCACTCTCTGCCGGTGCTGTAGTGGCTGCAGGCGCATTTGTTGAAGAACCCGCAGTGTTATTCGTACTGCAACCTGTAAATAGAACCCCTACCAACGATAAGACTAGTAAACCTGACCACCATTTTCTCTTTTTCGCCATTCCTTTACTCCTCCTTAGTTAAGTGCTTGTACCTGCTCTTCAAAGCTTCTCGGGAGACTGGGATGCTCCGGATCGTTATCCGTCTAAGACCACTAATGACCGCCTACGCATTACATGTGACATAACATCACACCTAATATATATTGTAGAAATGCGTTGAATAGACCGCGGGTCAATTAAGGTCAGGGATAACATTCCCGGCGGGAAGCCTCACAACTTCCCTCATAAATTATGGTTTATATTACATGTGAATATATCTTACGTCAATATATTTATTTACCGCTGTACAATCTTACTTTTTTGCTCCCGAAACATTTACTTCCAATGTATCTTGAAATAACTGTAAAAACACCTTTTACCCATCATTATAATGAGTTTAATCGGGTTAGTTTTATTGACACTTTCTTATCATTTTCGCGATTTTACGACACTGTTCGTCATATTTTCGCATGTTTCAGCGCTAATCCCCCAGCCATCGGTTCCTTTTCAGGCACAAAAAAGAAGGATAACGGCTCCGGGCTCCCTCTGCCCCCGGCTCATTATCCTTCCTTATATGCTGATGCTTTTTTTATCTTTTTTGACAAAATCGTGACTGAACTACTCTACCGACTTCAGCGCTTCAATCATATGAATCCGCTTGAGCTTGATGTGCATGAATACCATTACGATGCCTGAGAATAGTATGGTCAGCAACGCTGCATAGATGTAGCTCTGCCACTTGATGAGCGGAGCGAACATGGTGGCATCCAGCTCGGCAGTCGACAGGACGAACCGGTGCAGGATCACCCCCAGGGCACTGCCGGACAGGATGCCGAGCAGAGTCAACAGGATATTCTCCCGGTAAATATACAGAGTGACTTCCTTATCATAGAAGCCGAGCACCTTAATCGTAGACAATTCGCGGACCCGCTCGGACACGTTAATATTGGTCAGGTTGTAGAGAACCACGAAGGCCAGCGCGGCAGCAGAGACAATCAGCACCACAATGACGATATCCATACTGTCCATGGTTCCCTCGAATGCTTCTCCCACTCCGCTGGAAAAGCTGACCAAGGCCACCTGTCCATTCGCAGTCAGCTTCTCCCCGAAGGCGCTCTCCCACCCTGTATCCTTGCCGCTGTAATTCAATAATTGAGTATTATAGACCGGCTCCTTGCCGAACACCTCTGTGTAGTAAGCCGGAGTCATGTATACATAATGCAGCACATAGTTCTCGGTGACCGCCGCTACCTTGATCTGGAATGGCTCATTGTTGCTGTCCAGAAGCGTCAACGTACCTCCGGGTGCCACATCATACAGCTTGGCCAGCTTCTCTGTAATGACCGCGCCCTCGTCACTGGGTACACGCGGCTTACCGGTGCTGCGGTCCTTAAGATTAACGAAAGACGCCAGCTCAGCTGTATCCGAGGGAACAAAGATCCGCACTTCCTGGTCGTTCACGCCTTTGGCCCGGGCCGTCACAGCCTCCTGCAGCACATTCAGCGTGCCTGTAACTGCAGTCTCCTGTTCAATCAGTTCCTTATAGGAAGCTTGATCTGCAGGAGTTGCATTATCATGCAGGGCTACCAGGGCGCTATATTTCATAATGCCGCCGAACTGCCGCTCGGCGATGCTGCCGATGGAATCCTTCAGTCCAAAGCCGGTCAGAATCAGCGCGGTACAGCCTGCCACCCCGATAACGGTCATGAACATCCGCTGTTTGTAGCGGAACAGATTGCGGGCTGTCACCTTTTGCACGAAGCTGAGCCGGGTCCACAGGAACTTGAAGCGCTCCAGCATAATCCGCTGCCCGCTCTTGGGCGCCTTGGGCCGCATCAGCACAGACGCGTTGCTCCGCAGCTCCACCCGTGAAGCGACCATGGCCGTCATCGTTGTACAGACCAGCGCCACGATGATGGAAATAACGGCGTAGGATGGATAGAAGCTCTTGATCACATCCGGCAGGTTATAGAGCGAGCTGTAGGCATTATAGATAATATCCGGGAAGAACGTGAAGCCAACCGCCAGGCCCGCGATGGATGCAGCTAGGCTGGCAAGTGTTCCATACACCAGAAACTTGGTCATAATGTCCATAGCGCCGTATCCGAGTGCCTTCATCGTCCCGATCTGGAGCCGCTGCTCCTCCACCATGCGGGTCATCGTGGTTAAGCTGACAAGCGCTGCAATCAGGAAAAAGAATACCGGAAAAGCCGACGCAATCGCCGACAGCCGGTCCGCATTATCCTTGTATTCGGCGTATCCCGGGTTAATTGTGCGGTCTGCCACATATACCTTGGGCAGCTCCGGCTGGCTCTGTGCGGCATATGCTGCTTGTTGTTGTTGCGGCTGCGGCTGTTGCGTCCCCTGCTGAGCCGCAGCCTGCTTGGCCGCCGCTACCGCCTCCGTCTTCAGCTCCTCCAGGCGTTGCGCCGGGTAATCCTTGAGCGCCTCCTCCACTTCGGGAAGATGCTGCTCAATCAGCTTGTCATAAGCAGACGTATAGGCTGTTTGTGCAGCCGTATCCTTGAAGCTGAGATAGGCCTCCGTGTACACCGGAAGCGTGAAATCCCCTTCCGGGATGACGGCGAACGCATCGGCGGTCCCTTTGCCAATCCGGCTCGTCCCGCGGTTCGCGGTCTCAATATATTGCGGACTCTGCGCGAAGCCTACTACGTTATAAGTCTTGGTCCGGAAGCTCTGTTCGGGCGTCTCCCCGGCCTCGCCGCCGAAGGTGATGGAATCTCCGAGCGCGAATTTCTCTTCCTCGCGCAGGTGTTCATCCAGCACAATCTCTCCAGAGGCTGCCGGGAGATGCCCGGCGGTGAGCTTGTAACCGTTCAGTTCATTATTGTCCGCATACGAATAGACCTTGGCAATCAGCCCGCTGTCGCCAAGAAATACATCGGAGCTGTATACAGGCTGAACCGTCTGCACCCCGGGAATCCCCCGAAGCTGCTCGATTCCTTGCTCCGACAGCCCATAAGTGGACTGGACCCGCAAATCCATCAGCCGCAGATCCTTATAATACGTTGCTGCGGTGTCCAGCATATCCGGCCCGGCCGACTTGATCCCGGAGAAGAAGCTGACCCCCAGCATAATAATTGCAAAAATCGAGAGGAACCTCGCCTTGGTGCGGCCGATCTCCCGAAAAACATCCTTCCATAGTGCCCGTTTCTTCATCGTTCCCGGCTCCTTACCATTCGATATCTTCCACGGATACCGGTGCTGGATTCTTCACCATTTTCCGTACCTTGGCGTTGTTGATCTCGATGACCCGGTCGGCCATCGGAGCAATTGCCAGGTTATGCGTGATCACAATTACCGTTGTGCCGGTGTCGCGGCAGGTATCCTGCAGCAGTTTAAGCACCTGCTTGCCGGTATTGTAATCGAGCGCACCGGTAGGCTCATCACAGAGCAGCAGCTTCGGCTGCTTCGCCAGCGCTCTGGCGATAGCCACGCGCTGCTGCTCCCCGCCCGAGAGCTGGGCCGGGAAGTTATTCAGCCGGGCGCCAAGCCCCACATCCTCCAGCACCTTCCGGGCATCGAGGGCCCGGGGCGAGATCTGCGAAGCCAGCTCGACATTCTCCAGTGTCGTCAGGTTTGGAACCAGGTTATAGAACTGAAACACGAAACCTACGTCATTACGGCGGTAGCCGGTCAATTCCTTAGCGCTGAAACGTGCGATGTCCGTACCGTCCACAATGACCTGGCCTTCGTCGGCGGAATCCATTCCGCCCAGTATGTTAAGCACTGTTGATTTCCCCGCTCCGCTGGGTCCAACAATGACAGCAAATTCACCCTTTTCAATCTCAAATTCAATGCCGTCATTGGCAACTATCAGGGTCTCCCCCATCTTATAGCGCTTATATTCGCCCTTCACCGTTACGAACGCCATGCTGTCTCCTCCTGTCTTCTCCACAAACCGCTAATGCGCCAGAACTGGCAGATACCGATTCAATTACTCAAGTGTAGCACATGAACCCCCTATGATGGCAAAAGTGGAGGGAGTCCGCCCGCCTCAGCTGGATCCAGGTGACGCAGACTGCCTCCAATTATTTCTTTCACAGCAAAAAACCTCCTAACGGAGGTTCCTGCTCAAGCGTGTTTACTACTCAACCTTAATTTATGGGGTCGGCATTCCGCCGTTGGCATTCAGGGTCTCGCCGCTGACATAGCTTGATTCCTGGCTGGCCAGGAATACATAGGCCGGAGCCATTTCAGCTGGTTGGCCGGGACGTCCCAGCGGGGTCTTGGCTCCGAACTCCTTCAGGACTTCCTCCGGCTGTCCGCCGCTTACCTGAAGCGGAGTCCACACCGGTCCCGGGGCGACAACGTTCACGCGGATTCCCTTAGGCGCCACTTGCTGAGCGAACGCTTTGCTGAACGTGTTGATCGCGCTCTTGGTAGTGGCATAATCCAGCAGAATCTCTGAAGGCTCATAGGCCTGAATCGATGATGTATTAATAATCGTGCTACCCGGCTTCATATGCTTCACCGCTGCCTTGCAGAGCCAGAACAGCGAGTAGACATTCGTCTTGAAGGTAGCATCGAACTGTTCTGTGGTCAGGTCGGCGATGTCTTTGACGAACTGCTGCTTACCGGCGATGTTAGCCAGGATATCAATTCCGCCCAGCTCCTCTACGGCCTTGGCAATCAGCTGCTCGCAGTATTTCTCGTCCTTCAGATCGCCCGGCAGGGCCACTGCCTTGCGGCCGGCTTCCTCCACGAGCTTAACCACTTCCTTCGCGTCAGCTTCTTCCTCCGGCAGATAGGCCAGCACCACATCGGCGCCTTCACGGGCAAAAGCAATCGCTACCGCCCGCCCGATTCCGCTATCCGCTCCCGTAATGACGGCCTTCCGTCCGGTGAGCCGCCCGCTGCCCTTGTAGGTGCCCGCCCCGTCATCTGGACGCGGATGCATCTTCGTCTCCAGGCCGGGACTGGGCTGCTGCTGCTCGAATTCAGGCGTAGCCTTTTCATATTGCTGCACAGGATCTTGAATCTTATATTGATTACTCATGATAATATTCCTCCTCTGTTCGCTTCTGAACTTTTGTAGGCTTCTGACTCTTTCTATGTAACCAGCTTCCCTTTTTCTTAAACGAATTATGTATGAGCGCTGTAACAAAAACCCCCTGCCAAAGAGCAAGGGGCCGTATCTCTATAACATTAATGGATCAGAACTCCTCGTACACGGCCGGGTCCTGGTCCCACAGCGGTCCGGTTGTCGGAATCTCCGAAATCACCTTCATCTCAGCCTCTGACAGCTCGAAATCAAAAATATCCAGATTCTCCCGCTGATGCTCCTCCGACTGCGATCTTGGAATCGGAACCGCTCCCAGCTGAACGTGCCAGCGCAGAACAATCTGTGAGACCGATTTGTCATGGGCTGCGGCGATCGCACTCAGCTGTTCATTCTTCAGCAGCTCCGTGCCGCGTCCCAGCGGGCTCCAGGATTCTGTAATGATTCCATGCTTCTTATGGTAAGCACGCTGCTCTGCCTGATTATAATAGGGATGCAGCTCAATCTGATTCATGCTTGGCACGACACCCGTCTCCTTAATCAGGCGATCCAGATGCTCCGGCAAAAAGTTGCTGACTCCGATCGAACGGATCAATCCCTTTTCTCTCGCATCAATCAGCGCCTGCCATGCTTCCACATACAGGTTCACCTTGGGGTTCGGCCAGTGAATCAGATACAGGTCATAATAATCCAGTCCTGCACGGTACAGCGATTCTTGAACAGTCTCGACCGCTTCAACATACTTGTGATGGCGTCCGGGCAGCTTGGATGTGATGAACAGCTGGTCTCTGGGTACCCCGCTCTGCCGTACCGCTTCCCCGACAACGCCTTCATTCTCATAGTTGAATGCAGAATCAATCAGACGATACCCCAAATCCAGGGCCGTCTTCAGATTCTGCACGCCCTTCGTACCTTTGATCCAGGCCGTTCCGTAGCCAATCGCAGGCACCTTCAGTCCATCGTTCAGCAGTACTTCCGGAATATGATTTGTCATGTTTATGCAGCCTCCTGTGTTTAGATAGTAGCAGCCCCTGCCGGAATCTTAACCAGCACCTGATACTGCTTACCCGGTTTCAGCTCCTTCAGAACACCGTCTTCCGCCAAGCTGCCGTCCAGATATACTTCGATTGCCGCTACGCCAGATTCACGCTTCATCTCAATCTGCAGCTCGGCGCCTCTGAAGCTACGCTTCACGGTTGCCTCCTGCCAGCCGGAAGGAAGCTGCGGCTTCACCTGGAGTCCTTCCCGGCAGCCTTGCAGGCCGAACAGTCCGTCCATCAGACAACGGTACACCCACGGAACGGTTCCGGTGTTGAACAGATGGCTGGAACGTCCGGCGGTCTGCGGGAACTGCTTGTAAGCGCCCCGGTAATAGTTAGGGATGAACACTGGCAGCTGGCCCCGCCGGATGATATCCTCGATATCGGGCCCGGGGAGCATTTTGCGCAGCAGACGGTACGCGTCATCCTGCTCACCCACTGCATACAAGCCATAGATATAGAAGGCTGCGGCATGGTTGTAGACTGCGCCGTTCTCGGCTGTCCCCGGATGCTTCTGCGTCACCCGGCCCACATCCTCGCGCATGGCGGTATAGGACGGTGCCAGCTTTTCCACTCCGTATGGGGTCTCCAGCTGCTCCGTGACCGACTTCATCAGCTTCTGCCGCTTCTCTTCATCCGCCGCACCGCTGAGCAGCGCCCAGCCCTGGGGATTAATGAAGATCCGGCCCTCCTTGTCGCTGCTGATTCCGAACACTACATTGTCATCGGTAATTCCCCGCGCATACCACTCGCCATCCCAGAAGTACTGATTGACGAGCGCATTCGTCTCCTCCGCTGCTTGGCGGAAGGTCTTGGCGGTATCCGTGCGGCCGCTCCGCTCAGAAATATCCGCCCAGACCATACAGGCATACGCGGTAGCGATGGTCAGCCAGCCGGACACGCCTTGTCCCCGGTACCCCACCATATTCATCGGGTCACACCAGTCTCCCTGATTGATATAATTCAGGCCGCGCTCATCCCGCTCATGGAGCAGCCACTGCACTGCCCGGTCGATATGCTCATGCACTGGTCCTGTCTCCAAGCCGCCCGCATACGATACTTCCTCATCCAGAATACTGTAATCATCCGTCTCATCCAGATAGGTACTTAGGCATATCGGCAGCCAGACACAATGGTCTGTATGCGGAACCTGATTGATATATTTCAGTTCAGCCGCTTCATGCAAAATAATGCCGTCCGGCATCGCTCCGCTGGCCTCCTGCTGGCTTAAAGCCGTCAGGAACGCCGCTCTTGCCGTCTGCGGCTTAAGATAGCTCATCCCCATATTATCCTGCAGATAATTCCGGGTCTGCGGGTCGGTCGTCAGACGGTTGGTCTGCCCGTGATAATACATCTGCCGGGGCAGCCAGTGGTTGACCAGATTGTCGAGATCCGCATCCGGCGTGGAAATCTCAATGCTTCCTCTGCCTTCCGCGATGTATTGCGCATATTCCCGCTCGGCGCGCACGAATCCGTCTTCGCCCGCCGCGTCGGTGTCCAGGAACAGCTCCCGGCGGATCTCTGCAATCTCCTGCTCACTCCGGGCCGGGCCGAAGACGAAGCGGTATTCACGCTCTTCCCCCGCATCCAGGTCCAGACTGTATTGCATAGCGGCAACCGGGGTCTCATAACGGGCTTCGCCTTGCGCCAGCCGCTTACTCTTAAGCGCGGACGGTGAGCCGATTCCGCCTTCGCCCTCGAAGGCTTCCTGATTCACTTCCCAGGAGGCCGGGGCATGGTCGCCCAGCAGGAAGGTTTTGTCCTTCAGATGTTTGATTTTGGCATAATCCTGATATTTCTGATAAGGTGTGACCGCTGTAGCCACGATTCCCTGCAAGGCTTCCTTATACTCGCCCGACTGATTCATCCATGACATGTAGCCGATGGTGAAGTAGGGGTAGATGCTAATACTCCGCCGCGCCGCAGACAGATTGGTCACCTTCACCCGCCACAGCTCCATCGGCTCATCCTTTGGCAGGCTTAGCGTCATCTCTATCGCAATCCCGTTCTTCTCGATGGTCCATACAATATTATGTTTACCGACTGCAAAAGTGTAATGATCCGGAGGGTTGCGGACAGGCTCATAAGGGGCAGAGAACAGCTCTCCGTTCTCCTCATCCTTGACATAGACGAAGCGGCCGGGGTGGTGGGCATAATAAGGCTGCTCCGGCTGCATGAACGTCTTGGCCTCCAGATTCGGCGCATAGGAGTACTTGGCAGGCTCGGGCTGCATGAACTGGGCTACCGCATATCCCCGGCAGTTCATATGAATCATCATCTGCTCATTCCACAGGAACCCCGAAGCCTTAGGGAGAATGGTGGGACTGGACAGCTCATAATATTCGTTATCTTCAGATGCTCTTATCATTCTCGTGCCTCTCTTTCCGGAATAATTATCTATCATTCTAGTCTACTTTATTCAAGAATACGCTCTCATAGGTTTGGGGGCAAGTCTGTAGGGAGAGATTCAATTTCATCGATTTGGTTTTTATAGTAGAATAAACCCAAATAACTACCACTAGATGAGAGGTGCATCATATGAAGCAATCGTACATAGCCAGACTTGAATTATTCGTCACTAACGCCCAGCAGATTAAGCAGGAATTCCCCTGGCAAAATGCCTCCGTGAACCGGCTGGCCGCCTTGCTCTATGCGGTGGAGGACAAGATGGCCAATGTGGAGGCGATCCGCATGTACCATGAGATGGTCAAGGATAACACCCGGGGCTTCTCGTCCTTCCGGGGAACCTCAGCCATCTGTATTGCTGCGCTGCTCTCCCTGTCTCCCCAGCCGCAGCAGCAGCTTGCAAATACGCTGGCTGTATATGATTTGCTCAAGGAACGCAAATTCCGGGCCTCCGACTACCTGGTCATTGCCGCCTATCAGATCGCTGCCCATACTCCGTACGATCAATATGCCGCAGCCATAGACCGCACTCAAGCTTTCTATGAAGGAATGCGGTCGAAGCACCGTTTCTTGACCGGACGGGACGACTATATCTTCGCTGCCATGCTCGGGCTCTCCGATATCCCTGTAGAGCAAGGACTGGAGCAACTGGAACAGCTCTATGTTACGCTGAAGCCCGAGTTCTTCTCCGGCAACAGTGTTCAGGCGCTGACACAGGTACTGGTGCTGGGCGGCGGGGATCTTGCAAGCCGGGTGCTTAGCCTGCGTGAAGCGTTCCGGGCACGGGATATCCGGATGGATAAAGAGTATACTCTCTCGTCCCTTGGCATCCTGTCCCTGATCCCCTACGAGCAGCAGCAGCTGGTAAGCGATGTCTCGGATACTTATGAGTTCCTGCGCCCGCAGAAGGGCTTCGGCGGCTGGTCGATCAACAAGCAGGAGCTGCTCCTGCTGTCTGCCGCGCTCGTCTCCTATCAATATGTAGATGATGTGAGAAACGGCATTATTCAATCCACGCTGTCTACCAGCCTGACCAACATCATCATTGCCCAGCAGACAGCGATTGCTGTAGCTGCGGCCTCTGCTGCGGCGGCAGCTTCGTCTTAAGGGTTGACATGCAAAAGGCTTCCGGAGCGTAGTTTGCTTCGGAAGCCTTTTTATTAACGATACATTTGGACATACCACATCTTGAAGCCATGCCGCTCATAAAATCCGACACTTCGTTTCCAATCCAAATTAGAAGAACTACACTTCCTCCCCATCCCCAGGCATCCGGCGTTTGCCGATCCCAAACGCATAATACCCCGCCACAACAATAGCCAGGAAGGACGCGCCGACGATCAGCGACAGATGGGTATCCGGGTTGAACCACATGCCGATGATGACCAGCGACAGGAAGATAATAATAATGTAGTTGCTGACCGGAAAGAAGCGGGACTTGAACGGATGGGCTGCCATCTCGCCTGCCCACCGCTCTCTGAATCTGAACTGGCTGAAGGCCAGGGCGAACCACGGAATCATTCCCGGAAGCACGCTGGCACTGTAAATATAGAGAAACAGCTTGGAGTCCGGCATCAGATAGTTGAACAATACGCCGACCAGCAGCAGGGAAATCGTTGTAATAATACTGTTACGCGGCACTCCGCTGGCAGAGACTCTGCCGAAGAACTTCGGAGCCTGTCCGTTCTGGGCCAGCGTGTAGAGCATTCTTCCCGCACTGTAGATTCCGCTGTTGCAGCCCGACATCGCCGCTGTCAGCACCACGAAGTTGATAATGCCGGCCGCAGCGACAATCCCTACCTTGGCGAAGGTCAACACGAACGGACTGCCGATCTCGCCGATCTCATTCCACGGATAAATGGTCACAATGATGAAGATGGCCCCCACGTAGAAAATCAGAATGCGCCAGATGATATTCTTGATCGCTTTTCGCAACGTCTGCTTGGGATTCTCCGCTTCCCCTGCCGTAATCCCCACCAGCTCAATCCCCTGATAGGCCGCCGTGACAATGCAGAGCGCGAACAGGAAGCCCTTCAGCCCTCCGGCAAAAAAACCGCCATGGCTATACAGATTGGACAGTCCGAGCGGCTGCCCGCCATTCCCGAGCCCGAAGAAAATCACCCCGGTGCCGATCACCAGCATCACGACAATAGCGACCACCTTGATCATCGCAAACCAGAATTCAAACTCCCCGTACAGCTTCACCGCCGCCAGATTGGCTGCTGCAATGATGCCCACACCGATCAGCGCCGGAATCCACTGCGGAATATCCGGGAACCAGTACCCGACATAGATTCCAATCGCCGTAACCTCCGCCATCCCGACTGTCACCCACAGGAACCAATAACTCCAGGCGGTCAGGAAGCCAGCCAGCGGGCTGATATATTTGTGGGCAAAAGTGGCGAACGAACCGGTCACCGGCTCCACCACCAGCATCTCCCCCATAATCCGCATCACAAAAAACATAATGATTCCTGCCAAAAGATACGCAAGCAGCACGGAAGGCCCCGCCCACTTAATCGTACTTGCCGAGCCCATGAATAATCCCACGCCAATTGTGCCGCCCAGGGCGATCAGCTCGATATGCCGCGGCTTAAGTCCTCTGGTTAACTGTTTGGATTCCAACGAAATGCTCCCCCTCATATGTATGCTTCGCATGTGAAAAACGTAACTATCATAATCTGTAAGAGTCATTGTAAGCTGTGATCTACATTAACGCAATGCAGAATTACTCCGGCAAAAAGTTTGGTGAGTTGTAACAAAAAATTGCCCGAAAACCTATACATTTTGAACCATAGTGTTATAATCACTGTGTTTATTTATCAAGAACAACAGGAAACAGGTGATCAGATGTTTGAAATCAAATGGCTGTGGCAGAACCTGGAGGGCAACCGGGCGCGGTATATCGTGGCGCTCTGCCTCTCAGTGGTGGGCTCAAGTCTTACGATTGTGAACCCCTACATCAGCCAGCGCATCGTCGATACGTTCATTGCCGGTGACCACGCAGGAGAGAATCTTGCTACAGGACGCGGACTGCTCATTGCACTCTGCCTGGGCATGATCGGCTTCTCTCTGCTCCGTACAGGGCTGGCATACTTCACGACCATGCAGTACGAAATTTCTTCACAGAATATGATGTACAATATCCGGATTTATCTGTACAACAAGATTCAGGGCCAGGACCGGGACTATTATGACCGCAACCGCACCGGAGACCTGATGACCAAAATGACGGGGGATCTGGATATGGTCCGCCACTCGATGGCGTGGATTTTCAAGACGATTATTGAATCGCTGACGATTTTCCTGGCAGCCGTCATTTATTTCCTCACGATTGATGTGAAGCTGACGCTGTGGATGCTGATCCTGTCACCGCCGATCTTCGTCGTGGCCTTCATCTTCGCCAAAAAAGTGCGCCCGATGTACATCGACCTGCGTGAACGGCTGTCCCAGCTCAACACGACGACCCAGGAGAATATCTCCGGGAACCGGGTGGTGAAGGCTTTTGCCCGTGAGGAGTTCGAGATTGCCAAGTTCACAGAGAAGAATGTCAACTACGCGGTGGCGAATAAAAAAGCGGCCCTCGTCTGGCTTGACTACTTCCCTTATCTGGAGACCTTCGCTCAAGGCTTCAACGTTGTGCTGATGCTGGCCGGCGGTTACTACGTGATGGAGGGGCGGATTACCTTCGGTGAGTTCACGGCGTTCTCCTCGCTGATCTGGGCGGTCTCGAATCCCATGCGCAATATCGGAATAATTATTAATGATATTCAGCGTTTCTTTGCCAGCTTATCCAAAATTGTAGACATCTATTACGCCCGTCCGGCGATTGCCAATGACCATAACCCGGTGGAGCGCCGCCGCTATGAGGGACGGATTGAATTCGACCATGTCCGGTTCAAATATGATAACGCTACCGTGCTGGATGATGTGAGCTTCACAATTGAGCCCGGAGAGACCATTGCAATTATGGGGGCCACCGGCTCCGGCAAAACCTCACTGATCAACCTCATCCCCCGCTTCTATGATGTGGCTGCAGGGCGTGTGCTGGTAGACGGCAGAGATGTCCGGGAGCTGGAGCTGGATGAGCTGCGGGGGAACATCGGGATGGCTACGCAGGATGTCCTGCTGTTCTCCGATACCATTGACGGCAACATCGCTTACGGCGATCCTGATCTGCCTGAAGAGGATGCGAAGGCTTACGCGGCTCTGGCCGCTGCCCATGATTTCATTGTCAAAATGCCTGAAGGCTACGATACCGTAGTCGGGGAACGCGGTGTCGGGTTGTCCGGGGGCCAGAAGCAGCGGATTGCGCTGGCCCGTGCTCTGGCGGTCCAACGTCCGATTCTGATCCTCGATGATACGACCTCTGCGGTCGATCTGGAGACGGAGGAGCATATTCAGCGCAGCCTGCGTGATCTGGAGTACCCCTGCACGAAGATCATCATTGCGCAGCGGGTATCCACTACCGCCCAGGCTGACCGCATTCTGATCCTGGAGGGCGGCCGGCTGATTGAGGAAGGGACCCATGCCGAGCTGCTGGCGAAGCGGGGTTATTACTATGATGTATTCATGCTTCAGAACGAGGGTATTGGAAGGCAGGTGACCGTGAATGGCCAGGAATAAATTCGATGTTGATGAGAATCTGGAATCGCCGTTCAATATCAAGCATTTCCGGCGGGCCATGGTCTATATCCGACGCAAAAAGAAGCCGATGCTGATCGCATTCGCGCTCAGCGCATTGTCAGCGGCGATCGCCCTGTCGGCTCCGCTGATCATGCAGCATGTGGTGGATGTAACTATTCCGGCCAAAGACATGGGCGCATTGACCGGCTGGTCCCTGCTGATGCTGGCGACCATCGTGGTCAGTGTAATCTTGGCTACGATCCGCTCGCGGATAATGACAAGCGTCGGACAGGATATTATCTTCGATATCCGCACCGACCTGTTCAAGCATCTGCAGGAGCTGCCCTTCAAATATTATGACGACCGTCCGCAGGGCAAAATCCTGATCCGGGTCGTGAACTACGTCAACGGGGTCTCCGATGTGTTATCCAACGGGATTATCAACTTCATCCTGGAAATCGTGAACCTGATCTTCATCGCGGTGTTCATGTTCGCCGTGGATGTGCGGCTCTCCTTCATCATTCTGGCCGGACTGCCGGTATTCCTCGGCGTCATGCTGCTGATCAAGACCCGGCAGCGCCGGGCCTGGCAGGCGGTATCGAACAAAAGCTCCAACCTGAATGCTTATCTGCAGGAGAGCATCAGCGGCATCGGCGTCACACAGATGTTCTCACGGGAGACACGCAATGAAGGGATCTTCACCCGTCTGGCCGGTAACTTCCGTACGGCCTGGATGAAGGCTCTGCGTTACAACATTCTGATTCCGTTCAGTGTCGATAACCTGTCTACCATTGTTACGGCTATGATTTTCCTGGTCGGCCTGCTGACTCTGGACCCGCAGAATATGACGCTGGGCGTCATTCTCGCCATGAGCAGCTATGCGGCCCGCTTCTGGCAGCCGATCCTGAACCTGTCGAACCTGTACAACAACTTCATCAATGCGGTAGCTTACCTGGAGCGGATCTTCGAGACGCTGGATGAGCCGGTGACGGTCAGCGATATTCCCGGCGCTAAGGCCCTTCCGCCCGTTCAGGGCGGGGTGACGTTCGATGATGTCACTTTCGCCTATGATCCGGGCCTGAATATCCTGGAGAATATCTCCTTCGATGTCGCAGCGGGAGAGAGCATTGCTCTGGTCGGTCCGACCGGAGCGGGCAAGACCACCGTCGTCAACCTGATCTCGCGCTTCTATAACCTGACCGGCGGACGCATTCTGATCGACGGACAGGATATCTCGCAGATTACGCTCAAATCGCTGCGCAGCCAGATGGGGATTATGCTGCAGGACAGCTTCATCTTCTCGGGAACCATTCTGGATAATATCCGCTATGGCAGACCGGATGCGACCGAGCAGGAGATCATCGCCGCCGCGAAGGCGGTCTGCGCGGACGACTTCATCCGCGAATTCGATCAGGGCTACCAGACCGAGGTGAACGAACGCGGCTCCAAGCTCTCCCAGGGACAGCGGCAGCTGATCTCGTTCGCCAGAACGCTGCTGGCCAACCCGCGGATTCTCATCCTGGATGAGGCCACCTCCTCCATCGATGCACAGACCGAGCGTCTGCTCCAGAAGGGGCTGAACGAGCTGCTGAAGGGACGCACCTCGTTCATCATCGCGCACCGGCTGTCTACGGTGAAGAACTGCGACCGGATTATGTACGTTTCGAACAAGGGCATTGCCGAGAGCGGCTCCCATGACGAGCTGATCGCCCTGCGCGGCCTGTACCACCGGCTGTATACGGCGCAGAAGATGGAAGCCTGATGGGCAACGCAGGATAAGGCTTGGACACGAATAGGCGTACACGAAAAACCGCAGCAGGGGTTCTCCCCTGTCTGCGGTTTTTGGCGTGCTTGGATGGACCATACAGCACATATTCTGTGAAGAATGTGTGCTGTATGCACGATCCGTTACCACCTAAGTCTGCTGGTTGCTGGCTTCATCAATTCGTGCAATTAAGCAGCACTCCTGCTGCGATCCATGCGGACTGGAGAGCCGCTATTCCTGTAAATTGCACCATTTTGGGGGCTAAGCGGACTCACATGCACTTAACTAGTCGCTCTTGCCTCATTTCCATCACCAACTGGCCTTATAACGGCCTCTCAGTCCGCGGGCGAGCTGTAAAGCTGTCTTTTCCAAAAGATAAGGGCCTCATGGTCCGGTTATAGAACCTTCATATACTCTTCCCTAAGCATGCTGTAGATCTCCAGATCGACCACTCCCTTGCCGGACCAGAGGGCCGCTTGCCGCAGCATTCCTTCCTTGACATATCCGTTCTTCAGCAGCACCTTCTTGGAAGGCTCATTATTCAGCATCACTTCCGCTTGAATTCTGTTCACCTGAGCCTGCTGGAACAGGAATGCAGTCAACAGCTCAACGGCTTTGGAGGCGAGGCCCCTCCCCCACTGGGCTTCCGCGAGGAAGTAGCCAATGGTCACCATATTGACCTTCTGATTGAAGTCGCAGGCTTCAATGATCCCGAGGAGGTGCGTATCATCCGCTGGGGCGAAGATGCCCCACTTGATCCTTGATCTTTTGCCATAATCCCGTTCATAATGACCGATCATGCTCTTCACCGTCGTCTTGTTGCGCTTGGGGATAATCCCGCAATATTCGAACACCTGGTCATTGCTGTAAATCTCGAACAGCCCGTCCAGATGCTGCTCCTCAATCTTGCCCAGTACCAGCTCCTCTGACCTTAAGACAGGGAACTGGTCAAACACAATCTCCATCTTCACCCGGGGCACTCCCTTCTCTGATCCTTAAGCGCTTGGCCTAATGGGGACGTACAGATCAACCCTGCACTTGCCTTGCGGGTCTTGCGCAGGATTATTCAGACAGAATTCCAGACATGGCCGGTCATCGGCTTCATAGCCGCTGCGGGGTAACCATACGCTGAACATAGTATCGTACGCAAGGACAAATCTATCTACCGTATCATAGTAGGAATACACCGCATACAGCCCGCCGGATAGGTTCTTATATTCTACCTCCTCCCGGTGGGCCTCCTGCTCAAAATCTCCGGGGAGCGTCACACAGGCGTCGTACCGGCAAACGGACTCTTGAACAAGATTTCCGTCATCCAGTGAGATTCCGATAAACTGCTGATTCGCCGGATGGAATCCTTGCTGAGCAGCCCAGCCAGTTAGCTTGTCCCATGCGTTATGCGTGTCCAGGTAACTTCCAATATGCCTGACGTAAGCGACTTCAACTTCTGCAATTTCTCTGAGTTCCACCATACTGTCCCATGCCCTCCTTAACAGCGGATTCCCTTCTGCTTTATTGTAATCCGCCAGGGCCGCTGGCTCTGCCTGCTTATTGCTGAGGACTGACGGGAAATTGCTATGTTTGCGGTTCCTGCTTCTGATGGTGCCCGGCGGGCAGCCGTAGTGCCGCTTGAAATGAACGCCCAGCGCAGATACGGACTCAAACCCGCAATTCCCCGAGATCTCCAGAATCGTCAGGTTCGTCTCAGTTAGCAGCACCAATGCCCGCTCGATACGCTTCCTGGTTACGAAGGCCATGGGCGTCATGCCGGTGAAGGCTGTAAATATTCTGGTGAAATGAAATTTGGAGAAATGGGAGATATCCGCCAGCTGGTCCAGCCGCAGCGGCTGGCTGCTGTGATTTTCTATGTAGGCAATGACCTGCTCGATCCTCTCCCCATACTGCTCCTTCATCACTGAATCCCCCGTCTCCTTCGTGTTACAATACTGTACAAATATTAATAGATGAGGCGATAGTCAATGGTTACCACTCTGTACTTCGTACGGCATGCCCACTCTACTTATTCTACCGACGAATTGAATAGACCTTTATCCGAGGATGGACGGGCAGACGCACGGAGAGTTACCCGTCTACTCCTCCATGAGAATATTAACATTCTGATCTCAAGTCCCTATACACGGGCTATACAGACCATCGAGGGGTTGGAGAAACCGCTTAGGACTACGATTGTAATCGAAGATGATTTTAAAGAAAGAATCTTGTCTTCAGAACCTGTACCCGACTTCGGGCAGGCAATCTCCAGGGTATGGGAGGACTTTTCCTTCGCCTGGCCGGGAGGAGAATCCAATCTGGTTGCCCAAAAGAGAGGCGTACAAGCACTCTATAACGTAATGCAGCAATATAAAGGTAATTCGATCGCTATCGGAACGCACGGTAACATTATGGTCCTGATCATGAATGCTCTGGATAAGCGTTATGATTATAGCTTCTGGAAGCAGTTAGAAATGCCCGACATTTATAAGCTAAGCTTCCATGAGGACAAGCTTGTGGGGGTACAGCGAATTTGGCGCTAGACTCCCTTTGGCCACACATATAGTTTCGATGCGCCCGGTTAAACTGGACAGACTGTTGTCACAACCCTGTGGTATAACCAGAAGAAAGGAGTGATTGTTATGGCAAGCTATGAATACTCGTCCCGGCAGGAGCTGATGGACACGATCCATAATCTGTACCTGCTCTTGGATGCCGAGTATGACGGAATTAACAATACATATAAGGATACGCGAATTCCCGAGGTGGACAAAACCCCTGCCGAGATCATCGCTTATCAGCTGGGCTGGCTGGAGCTGGTGCGGAGCTGGGACCGGAGTGAGCTGGAAGGACAGACCTTCTCCATGCCTGCTGCGGATTACAAGTGGAATCAGCTCGGCGGGTTGTATCAGTCCTTCTATAGCAAATATGCGGAGTATTCTCTATCCGAGCTGCGTGAGCTCTTCCGGCAATCCGAGCAGCAGTGGCTGGACTGGATCAGCACATTGACGGAAGAGGAACTGTTCATCCAGGGCGCACGTCAATGGACCGGAACCAAGGAGAACTGGCCGATGGCCCGGTGGATTCACATTAACTCTGCCGCTCCGTTCAAGACCTTCCGGGGGAAGATCCGGAAATGGAAAAAGCATTGTCCTGAGGGACTGGCAGAGTGACATAGTGGCAGTATTACAAAGTCGCCTAGCAGCTTAGCGTCCACTGCTTCGCAATCATTGCGTGCTGTCTGCTCTCCCGTCTGACCCTTGCATCTCCCTCCTGCCAGGGTCTTCCCGGTTCATTCCCCTGCTCCCGTCCTTGAAGTTGGTGCCGCCGCCGTTCATGCCGGGGAACCCGCCGGGCCGGGAATTGAAGTCTGCACTTGTAATATTCTGAGCAGTGACCGCTTCGCAGGAAGTGAGCAGCAGCGAACAGCTAAGCACACTAATGATTAAGGTGATGTAAGTTAAAAGGATTCACAGGACGCGCAAAAACCTCCGGGTCCTCTCCAGCCGCCGCATCCATAGATGCGCTCATGCCGGAAAAGCTTCCCGAAGGCTTGCTGCTTACACTATTCTGTTCCTGTTGAATACTTGCGGGTGAATCACTTGCCAGCAACAGCACGAACCACACGAAAGCCCTGGTCATTCCCCCGGCTGCTCGGTTCGAATTTGCCGCGGAAGGATACCTCTGTATTGTTCACCCCGCCGATCCAGCCGCCTCCCTTCACCAGCCGGACCGAGCCGGCCTTGCTATTCGAATCCCCTTCTCCGTACCAGTTCCAGCACCATTCCCTTACGTTGCCTGACATATCGTACACTCCCAGCTCATTGGGCTGCTTGAGGCCGGTATTTCTCGGCTGGCTATGGTTGTTCTCAATCGCAGGCCAGTTCCAGTCCCCGGTCAGGAATTGATCGCCGGAGTTCCTCCAGTACCAGGCTACCTCCTCCGGGTTGCCGCTTCCGCTATACGGGTTGCTTTTGCTCATCTGGCCTCCGCCTGCTGCATATTCCCACTCGGCTTCTGTCGGCAGACGGTAACCGTCCGCCCCTTCATTGGCCGTTACAGTCCATTTCATGAAATCCCGCTCACTTGTATTATTCGGATCGACCGTATTCTTGTCTATATTATAATAGGGGGTCAGGCCTTCCTTCACACTCCGCTCATTGCAGTACTCCACGGCATCATACCAGGTTACGCTCTCTACCGGCAGCTTGTCCCCCTGGAACTGCGAGGGGTTATTCTTCATCACTTCCAGCCATTCTTGCTGGGTGATCTCATATTTACCGATGTAAAAGTCCGGGAGGGTCATCTCTGTCCCGTAGTAATTGGATTTCGTATCTTTAAAGGTACCGCCTTCTACCCGCACTAAACGCTCATCCGCGGCAGGCTTCTCCTGCGCGCAGGCACTGGCTATAACCGCGATTGCCATGCATAGAATCAGAATCATTAATGGTTTTCTCATGAATACCTCTCCTTTGAGCAGATGGGCAAGGTACAGGACCTAAGCGCAGTTCGGTGCGCGAAAATGATAAGGCCGGCAGCTTGTACACCCGGCCGGCCTTAGCCTGTCAACGGTTAGCTGAACTTACGCCACTGCCGGAACGGCAAGGTGCCGGTCAGCTTGTCCATTACCACACGGTTACGTTGGAGCTGCCGCTGCTCTGGTATCCTTCGGTAGCCAGTACCTGGTAAGACCAGTTGCTTCCCAGATTCATGCCTTTGCTCTTCCAGGCATTCACGTGGTTGTTGAACGTGATCTGAACATTGCTGCCGATCGGTCTTTTCGATTGTCTTACACTCCAGTACTGAGGGAATGTAGCATTTCCGTCAATCGAAGGAGCATCGTAACGCATCGTGGTATAGATGTCGTAGGTACCTCCGTCACTGTTCACAGTACCTTTGAACTGGCCGGTAGGTCTGTAAGTCCCCCAGCTGTCTACCACGTAATATTCAATAAGGGCATTTCGGGTCCATCCGTAGAAGGTCAAATAACCGTTGCCAGAAGGTGAAAAGACACCCGCGTTATAATTCACGACCCGGTTCGCCGTGCCGTAGGTCCAGCCTTTACCGACTACGAAGTTCCCGGTGTTATACCAGTTCACACTGTAATTCCCGCCACTTCCGTTCACCGCATTCACGGTTCCGCCGCCATCGGTCCAGTTCTGCCAATAATCTGTTGCGCCTGCAGTGGCTGCGAACGCGCTGAAGCTCAGTGCCGCTGTCATTAATACCGTAAGAAGTTTCTTTTTCATTGTAAATTAATACCTCCCGATTATAATGTGTTTGCTTGCAGCTTGCTGCTCCCAGCAGAATATAACTTATCCTGATGGTTATCCCATATATTTACTTGTCCTCCTTTCGAGAAAATTATATCTAGTAAGCGTTTACATTACTCTCTGCAAACTAAAGATTAACCCCCAATTTTTATTGATATTATGGAATTATTGGGTCGAAACCAGGGGGGTTTTGCTCCGCTTAAAGCTAATCAGTGAAAGTATGGCTATGGTGAAGTATCGACAGTTTCAGAATGAGCCCATTGCTCCTATCTGTTGAAACAGCAATTTCTTATGAACAAGCCCAACCAGGACGCTCATCTGAATCAGGTTTAAAACAAAGCAACAAACCTATGATGCTATCTACCATTACATTTAATTTTTCTGCAACGGGAAACGAATCTATGAAGCTACTGGGGTACGTGTCTTGGGTTCAGTTTGCGGCGATGCATACGCGACAACTGAAGTAGGTACTGGCCATTTTCTTGAAAGAGATCAAGTGTTTAATTCTATTTCATAGACAACTCAATTAATTCATGTAAGGTGTATTCTCCGTTAAAAAACCTTTCATATAATTTGATATCATTTGTACGATATTTATTAAAAAATCTTTGTATATTTTCTTCTCCTTGTGCTCTATCAATTCGGGTGTTTCTGGGATGTTCTTGGTGGAAGTTTATTGCATTAGTGTTGAAATAAAAATCAAAACCAGCATTTTTTAATTGGTAAGCAAAATCATTATCTTCAATACCCCATCCCTGATAATTTTCATCAAATGAAATGCTATTGCAATTTAATTTATGAAGTGCCAGATTACCCGTTGTCGCCAACATCCAATTCATAGGGAATTTATTTAGTTGAGTGCCGAAATACTCTACGACTTCAAGAAAATTCTCAATGCATGTGTACAGACGATATTTATTAAGGTAATAGTTAAGGTCAAGTTGCAACTTTTCTGCTGAAATCAGATCTATTGCTTTTTCTTTGCCTATTTGATGTAAAAGTTCTTGATTTCGTCGAAAGAAATCGGCAAAACACTCAATAAGATTTATAGAAGGATCGATGTAGAATGTTTTAATAGAGTTTGTGTAACGCGACAAGATAGCTTCCTTTAACCCAACTGAAACACTATTTTTGTTATGTTCAATGTGATCTACATGATTACTGACGAAATTAATTACTGGAATACGATCATCATCGCAAAAAATAAGTATTTCTCCTCCAGCATTTTCCATTCCAAGATTTTTCGCTTTTGATCTACCACCATTTTCTTGAACAAGGTATTTAATCTCAAGTTGATGCTCATACCGCTTCACAATAGATTCGGTATTATCAGTACTACCATCATTAATAATGATGACTTCAAAATCTTTCATTGATTGTTTAGATAATCCAGATAATGTCAAGTCTAAATAAAAGGATTTATTATAAGTTGGAATGATCACAGAAGAATACACTTATATTCACGCCCCTAATAAAATATTGTTAACCTATATTTAAACAATCTTAAAATTGAATTGCTTGAATCAATAACTTTAGATGAGTTTAGATCATCCTATAAGGTAACAAATAACTTTTTAGTGTAATAATAAAATACTAATTTTGTATAAATATAACATAATAAAGATAGTTCGCCTGTTAAGAATCGGGAAAACCTGACTAGAGCATGTCTTGGGAATATCTCTACAGTTTTCTATTGCCACCACCAGCTTTGCCAGAAAATCATGATATCCTTACATGACTATTCCAACTCTCAATGGATGAAAACCGAGAAACGAGTAAGTAAACATGAGATAATATTAATTTCTAGGGAAGAACCCTTAACATTGTATTTAAGGCTTCTCTTTCGTATTTTACTATTTCATAGATTATCATAGACAAAAAAAATAAATCATTCTTGATATGACTTGTACGTATATTCAATTTTTTTCTTGCGATTAGCTGATAACTCTTTTGTTTAAAATCTCCCCACAGACTTCGGATTTGTTCATATTGATCGCACAAGTCCTTAGAATCCGGATCATTAATATATCCATGCTTATTTAAATGTTTAATTAAGTTTACATTTCTTGCATGAAATTGCTGAAATTGAGCGACCCTTGTCTTAAATACTCCAAACTCCTCAATTTCAGAAAACAAATCAATAAAATTCTTTGCATACGATGTTATTCCGGCTAAACCGGTTTCGTATAGCAAATTATATTCGGTTGCCACACCTCCATGAGCCAATAAATTATTGCACATTTTTTTTGCATTTAATAAAGAAACTTCTTTATTACTCATTAAATCAAAATTGTTATCCTGTCTATATAGAACAACTTCGAATTCAATACTTTCACCCTTAGAAATAAAATCTTTGCAGGATGCCTCAATTACGGAGTAAGGAAGGTTGTAATACTGCATTGTCCCAGGTATTTTACAGTCCTCAATGGTCTTAAAACATTGCTTTGATGGATCATATCCGTAGATGAATACGGGATGTTCCATATGATATTTCCCCGCTTCTCTTCCGTCCAGATAAAAAAATCTATCTACTTTAAAAAACACACAACATTCATTATCAAGTGCTTTTTTAATAAAATCATGCAAGATTATTGGATTATATTCATTAAAAATATATTCTTTCTTTTCAAAAAGCTGATCTAAAAAATCAATAAAAAACATAACTTTGGGTGTAAAGAACCCCTCAATAAAAAATTTTTTTTCTTCCCCATCATAATTGAATTTTTGATTAATATATTTATTGTGGTAGGTAACTTCTGCTTGAAAAATAATATTCTTAAAGCTATCATTTATACACATAAGCATAGAAATCATATTGTTCTTAATGCAGTCTAACCACAAATCATTGAATGGCTTTATTTTAGTAAAATCCGCCAATTTCAGTCCTCCCTTTCCGACCCTGATTTTAGGGATGGTAAACTATACATTGCTAAAGCGTCATCTATACGCAGCGTTTGATTTCAAAGTAATGTATCATTATTTCTGTAACTGAGGCTTAATTAACTATATAAAATACGAAGTTCAGTAAATCTTCACCTGTGGAGTTATATTCATGAAAGACTCGATTTGTTCTTCCTCACTTGATCTGTTTCAACAGACTGCTTTGCCAATTTCACTCAAATGAATGACTGCATTTATCTCAAGCGATTATCTGCAAACTTAATGGGAATTAACAAGTCCGATGCTCTTATAAATCTGGCTTTATATTTAATCCCCCTAGGTAAATACTTCAGATTGTCCCATTATCAACAAATATATTGGCACCTGTAATAGATTCTGATTTTCCACCCAATAGAAAAAGAGCTGTTTCAGCCACACTTTCTATACTTGTTCCTTTTTTTAGGGAGGTCCTTTGGTAAATCCGTTTTTTATGCTCCTCTGATAAAGTTGAACTCATAGCGGTGTCCATAAAACCTGCAACTATACAATTTGAACGGATACTAAGCCCTCCCCATTCCCTTGCAACACTTTTGGAGAAAGCCTCAATTGCACCTTTTGTCGCAGCATACATACTTAGCCCTTTGTATGAAGTATGTGCACTCACTGATGATACAAAAACAATAGATCCCTTGCTTTTATTCAATATCATGTCTCTAATCACATATTTCGTCAGTTGCATAGCTGCAAAAACATTAACTTGAAACATTTCTGTTAACTGATCATTATTAAGGTTCGTAACCAAGTCATCATATGCGATAGCCGAATTATTAACTAATCCAACAATTGGCCCATAAAGATTCAACTTGCTTAGGTATAGATGTTTAATACCTTTAATATCACTCAGATCATAAGTAACGTGATGAAACCGTTCTCCATATTCTTTAGTAAGGTCTTTAAAATTTTCATGACTAGCACGACTTATCCCTAAAACAGTATAGTTGGTATCCGTGAGTATTTTATTAACAACCTCTCTGCCAACACCTCTTGAGTGACCGGTAACTATAACAACCATTATTTCACCTCATTTTCTTCCCTGATCTGGTTTCGCTTAATTGTTGGACTATATTAATGATTCGTGGTACTTTCCAGCTTTGCAAGTGTTCTTTAGCGTATTGTTTAACAGCACACTTAATGAAAAATTCATCAACATCATGGGTTTTAATGATATCTGCAACTACAATATTATTTGTATAGCGATTTTCTTCTCCTCTAATTACTAGATCTAAGACACCATCAACATTTCGTAGAATATATTCTATTTCAGTGGGATTAACCATATATCCACCAACATTAAATAATTCAGACTTTCTAGTAATAAACCGAATCCTACTTCCACTCAACTCCACAATATCTCCCGTTGAATACCAATCATCGTCACTCTGAAGAATTGTTGAGCCTTCCAATAACGAACGATGTATACTAAGTTCCCCCTCTTCGGAGACCCTTGTGTACCTTTGAATCATTTCATTTCTCTCAAAAAATTCACCTTGACCAACAAACAAACTACCAGTTTCTGTTGATGCATAAATGTTCAATATTTTTGAATTAGGAAAAGTCAAGCCTACCAATTTTTCCAGTGAAGCATCATATTTTTCCCCTCCAAAAGTCACACGTTTTACCAAAGGATAACATTTACTCAAATAAGATAGAGTATTCCTATAATAGGTAGGTGTTGCAGATATATGTGTTATATTGTATTTCTCCAATAGATCCCCCAACATTTCCTTACAGTTTGCAAACGCATATATTATTGAGTTTTTATTGAAGAAGGCCTGAAAAAAAACCTGTAAACCCGCAATGTGCGTTGGATTATATGCAAACGCCCAAATATCATCTGAATGCCTATCTGTACATTTTGTATTTTTCACAAAAGTATTTATGTGGTGGGATATTCGTTTAGGTATTCCAGTTGTCCCTGATGTATATAATGTGATGCGCCAATTTACACAACTTGATTCAATTTCAGTTATCTCTGGCAGGGTGTGAACTTTTCTCCTCTTTCCTTCTACTATCTCTACGACTTGGGATAAACAATCATAATCTATTCCACGATCAATTAATTCTAATCTAGATAAGTCTCCATCTATTACCTCAATTTCATAGTCATAAATTAAACTGTGAATGATATGCTTAAAAATTTTATACGGGTCATTATCTTTGTAATATACATAGTAACGACACTCATTCATTTCACCTAAATCTGAGATCAGCTTTGCATAAGTATAGTCCAGTCCATTAATGCTCATGAAGATTTTATTCATCTCTTTAACTCCAGCTTTTGGAGTATATCGTTTACCGTATATATATGTCCCCCTTCAAAGATATCAACACCAAACTTTGCTTCAATTCTAACCGTCAGTTCCGCCATATCAAAGGAATCAAAATGTAAATCTTCCCTTAAATTATTATTTATATTTAGTTTAGGATATGTATCCCCTGTATTCTCTAAAAGCATCTCATTAAGAGTGATCTTGATTTCTTCTAATATATTATTTTCCATAATTACTCTCCTTTATTTTCAGTTCATTATTTTGCTTTTACGACTGACAAATTCATTTATTTTTGGCAATAATACAAAGGGATCTTTTTGCAATAAATTCAATGTGAAATTAATCGCTTCAGCACTTGCCTCTCCCTTTACATCAGCATTTAATAGATACATTTCTAAACTACTATATTTATTCAAAAGATACTGAATGTTCGCAAATTGTTGCTGTCTTTCCTTTGGATTTCTAGGGTGTTCTTGATGATAATTAATAGCCTTTCTAGTAAACCTAAAAGTATAATTTTGCAAATATAACTGATAGGAAATGTCAACATCTTCTGCTCCATAACCTTTGAAATTCGTATCGTAATATATACTGGAGGTTAATTTACTTTTATCGAATGAAATATTACCTCCATAGGCTTTTGTCCAGCCAAAGTTATATCCAATTAAATCTTCGCCGAAACGATCTACTATGGGCAACAAAGATCCTGGGTCGAACACAGAGAGTGCCCATTCTTCTATTACTGTAGCAAAACTATTCATTAAATCTTCTGCAGTGAAAACTTGAACAACATCATCAATTTTTGACAATAGTGGATGCTTTTCAAACAAGTCTACAAACTCCGAAAATTCAAGTGGAAAATGATTAGTATAATAGGATAATATTCTATACTGCAGGCCAATACTTACAGTTTTTTCATCTCGATCAAGAGCTGTTTTATGTTCCGAAATAAAAGATGGAGATGGGATCCTATCATCATCCGTTACAATGACATACTGCCCATTTGCTGCATCCAATGCTTTATTCCTTGCTACAGCGATTCCACTATTTGACTGATGTATATTTACTATGTTCAATTTGTTACTGTATTTACGAATTACCTTCTGAGTATCGTCAGTACTTCCATCATCTACAATGACTATTTCAAAATCATCATTATCTTGAAGCGTATACCCAGCCAATGTAATATCTAAATACTTATCTTTATTATAAGTACTAGTGATAACAGAAACTTTTGTCATTTATATTCCCCCTATTTGCTGCAAATATCACATTCTATTCAATAACGCTCTACCAAGTATGTAACATGACTTCAGTGAAAATACCGGGACCTTCAAGGGCAAACTTGAAGGCCCATGCACCTTTATTTAAGTTTCCAAAGCACCTTTAAGAAATTGAATTGAATCATGACGAAATGCACTTGTTTTCACTTCGTCAATGTGATGAAAAGTAATATCTTCAATATTTGGAATATCATTTTTATTAAAAACATAGCAATTAGATAAACCAAATGTATCCAGCAGAGCTATCAATCTTGAATCCATTGACTTCGGATCTTTTGGATTATCTGAAACCGGGAAAACTAAAAATGGAACCTTAAATAAAATGGAAAAAACAGCCCCATGAAAAGCACTAGTAATAAAATACTTTGCGTGTTTGATATACCCAACAAATTCCTTCGGACCGACCGTAGCTGCTCCCGCAGTCGCAAGAGATATTATCTCGTATCCATACTTTTTTGAAAGGGCTTCAGCATATTCTCTAATCGCTGGAATATCTCGTAAATCATACGTGAGTATATAGGCTTTTTCTGGAGGAGTAGCAGCTATATCATCCCATTCAGACTTATCAAGAAGCATTACAGGATCTAATACATGAGTAACCTCTCCATTACTCATTGTTTCCACAAAAGGAACTGCACTTTTTTCACGAACAGAAACAAAGTCTAGGGAATTAACATGTGGAGCAAGGATATTCATTCGTTCCTCTCCTATTTCTGCTCCTCCCATGCTTGCTGCGTAAGCAATTTTCGGTTTTGATGCTGTAACAAAAGAAAGTGCCATACAGGGTAAAATCTCATCGGAAATAACCCATGGCAAACCCCATATTTGATCGCTGCCACAAACAAAAATATCGTAATCATCAACACACTCTGCAATATCAGATACTGTATATAAACGATCACTATGGGGAATACTTTCGGAAAACACTCTAAACTGTTCAGCACTTTTAGCGCTTTCATATGTTTGTAACGTATGTTCGTTTAGCCACTTGAATGCAATCTGCTCACAATGAAAACCTAGCTTAGAGATAGCTTTTTGTAGAGCAAATGCTCCGAGTTGCCCACCATAATTATAATTTTTGTAATAAAGAGTAATGATCCCAACTTTTTTCATAATAAACTCCATTCCGACTACATCAGCACAAACAGAAAGAAAAAGCAGTGCCAAAAAGTCTATATAATTGTTATTCGACAATTTCCTTCAAGTGAATTTTTACTATTTATATAAGTTTTTCAAAATCCCTTCAAGCGATGACTCACGCACCCGAATATCCACCACATTATAACGGGAAGCAACATAACTGATAGCTTCTCCCTTACGCATTTGATTATGTAGAATTTTATAGAAATGTTTTTGCGTTTCGACACTTTGTAATTGAAAATGTTCGTGAATTATTGGTGGTGTAGACTGATCGAATACAACCTCTAAAATATACTCAGTTTCTTTATATTTTTCATGGAATTCAACTTGTTCACCATCAAATAACAGTTTTCCCTTATCTATTAACACAAGCCTTTGAGCTACTTCTTCAATATCTTTAGTATCATGTGTGGTAAGTAGAATAGTAGTATTCTGCTCTTTATTAATTTGTTTTAAAAATTCCTGGACTCTATCTTTAACAAGTACGTCTAAACCTATGGTTGGCTCATCAAGGAAAACTACTTGAGGTTGGTGCAAAAAGGATAATGCCAAATTAGCCCGCATACGTTGCCCCAAACTTAACTGTCTCACCGCCTGAGATAAAAAATCACTCATATCCAGCATTTCAATTAGTCTATCTCGCTGGCGTTTATAATCCTGTGGCTTGATTCTGTACATAATCTTAAACATTTCAAAAGTATCACGCACAGGTAGGTCCCATAGCATTTGAGAACGCTGTCCAAACAATACCCCAATCTTAAGAGCGTTCAATGTGCGGTTCTTACAAGGATCTTGACCAAACACACGCACTGTACCTGAACTAGGGGTAAGGATACCCGTAAGCATTTTAATTGTTGTAGATTTACCTGCACCATTTGGACCTATAAAACCTACCATTTCCCCTTGTTCAATTGTAAAGTTGATATTTCTTACAGCACATTTTTTTGTATAGCTAGGTCTAATGAATTCTTTAAAAATAGAACGATTGCTTTCACGATTGCGTATTTTATAATCCTTTGTCACATTAGATAATTCTATTTGTGGCACAAGCCCACCTCCGACGATGAAATTAAATAAGTTTGACTTTCACGTACCTGCACTTTCATACTTGCTGCTTAAAACCTGCCAACACAAAGCTGTAATCCCGACTAATAAAACAGCAACAATTGGTGACAGCCACATAGTTATTTGCGGCATTATACCATCTTTTTTTCCAAGCAAAACTTGAATGGGATAGTAACTTGTAAACCCGAAGGGCAGTATTGTTGTAAATACCAATACAATAGCTCGGGGATAAATGGTAATAGGATACTGAGTAAACCCCCGCCCTTCCGTATAAAACATGCTCGTAGGTGATTTAGAACGAGTCCTGATCGCAGGCATGTCGCATATAAGCATCATACAAGCATTAATAACCGCCCCACTGATAATGGCTATTACAAACCATAACCAATGTAATACAGTCCAAGAGATACCAAGTTGCACAATGCTATACACCAAAACCACTAATGATAATGAAATATGCGAAATAAATCCAGCATTATACGTGGTAGCCATAACATATAAAAATGGTGAAATCGGGCGAGTATAGGCCTCATCGAGTTGTCCATTTATAGCCATAGAAGGGAAACTTCTGCACATATGAGTAGTGAAAGATGCCCCCAAAGCATATGTTAATAACCATACAGCATACATAAAAATGATTTCCGTTGACTCCCAACCAGCCAATGAACCAAAATTCCAAACCATTAAAAACAACATTAGTATTGAAATACTATAGCTAAACCATTGTGCAACAATACCCCCAAAAAACGCTCCAGAGTATTCAAAACTCGATTTATACACATATCTAATAATTGTTAAAAATACTCGTAAAGTATGCAGAATTTATCCCCCCTGAACCACAATTTTATTTTGAACTCTATACCAAACAAATCGCTCTATAGCAAAGAGTAATCCAATCCAAAATAATTGCATTACAAGAAGAGTAACTACATCTTCACCACGTATACGCCCCAAATAAATTTCCATAGGAATAAATAAGGAGAACTGGAAAGGTAGAACATTACTAATCATTCTTAACCAATCAGGGTAAAACCAAAGTGGTAATACCGTGCCACCAAACAACATAAACAATGCCCCTTTGTATAGGCGAATATACCAATAACCCATAAGCCAAAAGACTGAATAACTGATTATCAGGTCGATTAAGATATATATTGCTCCTCCCAATATTGCTGCTAAAATAAATAAGCCAAATGTTACTGTGGATACGGGAGGTAAAATTCCTATAAACACAGTAGCTGCAATTAAAATAGGAAGGGAACTTGTAAATGTACTTACAACTGCCTTTGAATGCAAAGCCATCACAAGTTGAAAATGATATGAACATGGTCTTGTAAGTGCGTGAGAAATATCCCCAGAATGAATATCTTTTCCGATATGTTCGCTAAACGTTGATGTTGTCCACACCATAAGAATATCCATTACTACAAAATAGGTTATAGTTTCTATTAATGTTGAATTCCCACCATTTCCTGTCCTAAATAAAGCAATCCACAATGCATAACGTACCCCCAACATAAACAATGCTGAAGTAACCCCAGCAAAAACATTGGTGCGATAGGTTGTAAATTGACGGACACCTTTGACAATTGTGATGTAATATAAATTAAATGCATTTCTCACGTAGGGTGCACCTCTTTTTTCACAAATTCTTTTGTAATAAAGTAGCTATAAATTTGTCTCTATCTTGCTTATCCCAGCTTTCTAATTTATGTGCTATCTCATACCATTTCGAATAACCTTCATATTTAGGTTCAGGAGAATATTCAACTCTTAATAATTCAGAACTAATATCAAACTTATTGTTATTTTTTTTTAAATAGTCTAAAGTCCGTCTTAGCTCGTCACCATAAAATGGGTAAAAATCATCTCCCCATTCTCCATCAGATTCTTGATTAAGTTTCTTAAGGGTTTTACTAATAAACGAGCCTGTCCATTTGAAATGATGAACTTGGCAAATTATTTCATTTTCCATTAGATGCTCCTCAGTAATAAGTACATGGTGGTTACCTTCACTCAACGGTATGTATCCTTTACATGCGGTTATTTTATAGGGCCATGAATAAGCAATAGGAAAAGCAAAAAAACTGCATATCGGATATTGTTCCCATATTGATTTATCATAATTTATTAAGGGTAAATCCCCATCTTCTGCAAATCTATCTAAAAAACAACCTGAAATATAATCAACATTTTTAGAGTTAATTATTTCTTTTATATCATTTGGATAAACTTGAAATTCATCTGAATCAGCAATAATAAACCAATCATCGTTATATTTATTCTTCACTTCATTTATCAACGACGTTGATTTTGCACCACTCCAATTTCCTGTATATATTTTTTCCGGAGTTATTCCTTGTTCTTGAAAAACTAATAGTTTTTCATCGATTAAATGACTCATATCCTCAGGCAAATGTAAAATTATGTGAAAATAATCAACTCCCATTTTTTTATAGTGATCTATAAAAAACGGGAATAATTCTAAATCTGATGAGACTACAGAACATAGTCTAAGGACATGTTTCTTCATACCTGACTACCTACTCTCTAATTAATTTTATAATTGTATGATTACCTCATAATATTGGCACGTACACACACTCCACATGTGAAGCGGCTCAACATGCCTAGTATGAAAAGAGAAGCGATCTTTACTTTTGAATCCAGTACAAAAGTAATTAAAACGGCATGCAATAATGAATGTTCTCCTGATTAAAATAACAATAAAAAAAGAAAGTCAACAGGAAAGAAAACGTTGTCATATGGTAGAAACGGAAAGCCATTCACAGTCGAGCTCTAGGTAAAGATAATAAAGAGAATAGGATACAACATAGCGAGCGGCCCCCATATTTTGATTCACCACAACTTAAATCGAAAATATTGTAAATTCATTTCATACCACCTTAGCCCCTCTTATGAATTGATAATGTTGCAGTCATAATAATACATATAAAATATACAAAAAAGTAAAAAAATAAATTTTTAACTAAATACAAACTACAAATCCCTCCTCATTGTATTTAAGTATTATTTATCCATTTAATTTTTTTCATTATAAAACATTATTATACAATTGTCTACAGAATATTACATTAATATCGGTTTTAAGATATCCCCCTTTGATTTGTAAACTCAATTTTCGGGCAAAACCAGCGATCCATTCCTGCAGTTTACAAAACAACCAGCTTATTCTCTTTTTTTTGTTTTCTATCATATAGGTTCAACTAATAATTTCAGACTCGGAAACTTTCTAAAATGAAGATTCCATGGGAACACAAAGGCGTAAACTTATTCCACCTATTCCAGCTCTCGAGCATCCAATGGACTGGAATCGCTGCCCCCTTTGCCTCCAAACCGTTCCCCATACGCCAGCCTTTTGCCAACTACGAAACTTAATTTGTACCTCTTTCAAAGATGGCCCGAACACCATGTTTTTTTCCGTTCGAGACGGAGTAAGTATTTTATTCTATCCCATTGATCGTCGCGTATTTCATATCATCTTTTCATACTGGATCTATCCCTCTCATAATCGGCCAAATACAAAAAAAGCCGCCCCGCTAATGGGCAGCTATATACTATTCTAATATCTAACTATTTTTCTAATCATCCACCGTCTGCCTCTTCTCTCTTCAGCCCATCTTAATTACAACCTTGACTACATCCTCCTTATTGTCGATCACGTAATCGAAGGCCTTCTGCGTCTCCTCAAAGCCAAATTCGTGGGTGACGATGCCCTTGACATCGATTTTGCCGTCTGAGATGGCGCCAATGGCTGCCGGATACAGGTTGCGGTATCGGAATACCGACTTGATGTCGGCTTCCTTGAACATAATCTGCATGAAGTTAAAGTCGATGATATCCTTGGCTGCGAGGCCTACGAGGACGATGGTTCCGCCTCTTTTGACCAGATAAGGGGTCTGCTTCACTGTATGCTCGCTGCCTGCCGTCTCGATGACCTTATCCACGCCCGCGCCATCTGTCCAAGCAGCGATTACCTCCAGCACATTCTCCTCCTTGGCGTTGATGACACGCGTAGCCCCTAGCTTCATCGCTGCTTCCAGCCGCTTCTCGATGATGTCCACCACCACAATCTCCGTAGCCCCATAAGCCTTACAGGCCAGTAGTGTAACCAGTCCGATACAGCCCGCTCCCAGAATCACAACCCGGTCTCCCAGCTTAATGCCGCCCTGCGCCGCAGCATGGAGTCCCACCGCCAGCGGCTCTACCAACGCGCCCTCTTCTGACGAGACATTATCCGGCAGCTTGAACGCCATGTTCTCGGGGTAAGCGATATAGTCCATCAGGCAGCCATGGTAAGGCGGAGTCGCCAAAAACTGTACATCCGGGCACAGATTATATTTGCCGCTTTTGCAGAATTCACACTGTCCGCAGGTCACACCAGGCTCCAGCGCCACCCGGTCCCCCACCTTCAGATGCTTCACACCAGGGCCAAGCTCCACCACTTCCCCGGCGCACTCATGCCCCAGAATGAAATCTCCGTCCACCACGAAATCACCGATCCGGCCATGCTCCAGGTAATGCACATCCGAGCCGCAGATGCCGACAACCTCCAGCTTCACAATCACCTCGCCCTCCCGGGTGATAGGCATCTCTGTGTCCTTCATTTGCATCTTTTTCAAATCCGTCATATAAAAAGCTCTGTTCTTCATCCGTTTCTCCTCCTCAGGAACATTAGGTACTCTTATAAAAACTACTGTTACTTCAAGACTTCTGCCTTCTTCAACTATTCAATAATATACTTTTATAAAACTATTTAAATAAGATTATAATCCGAATTAGGATGAAGTCAACAAAAACTCCCCCGGAGAAGGACAGGGCCGCAGTTGCAGCAATGTCCCTCTTCTGGAGGAGCGGGGAAAAGCAGGTGTTCTATTAGGGTAAAAGTAACCACAGATCTAGATACTGTATATAAATTCAGTTACCAGCTCCAGGGCAGCGCCTACAGCGGTGGCTTCCAGCTTATATTTGCAGACCCGCAGATAGGAGCCGTCCTGCTCGAAAGTGTTCTTGCGCGCTGCCAGCGCCTGGAGTTCATCGATGTATTCCTCCATGTAAGCTCCGGCATAGCCGCCGAGAATCACATCGCAGTCGTACAGCATTCGCAGGTTGTTCACCGTGATCACCAGATAGCTAAGATATTTCTGCCAGATGGCCTGCTGCTGCTCCTTACCCTCTCCCAGCAGCCGGAAGAATTCCGGAATGCTGCCCCCCGTGCTATCCGAGAGAATTCCCGCTGAGCAATAGGCATCTACACAGCCCTTCTGTCCGCAATAACAGGCACGCCCTTCAGGCACAAGCGTCATATGCCCGAACTCTCCGCTGCGGTGGTTCTGTCCCGCATAGATCTCGTTATTAACGATAATGGAACCGCCCACACTATTGTTAAGGGACAGATAGACCACACTATGCATGTCCTGCTCTCCCCACAGTTCAGTGAGTCCCGCCGCATTCGCATCATTGCTCAGAACACAGGGGTAAGGAATGTATTCGGCAAACCGCCGGACGCTCCCTCCCTTGAAATCAATGACCGTAGCATAGCTCACCGTCTGCCGGTCACCGGAGAGTATCGCAGGCAACGCAATGCCTACTCCCAGAATCCGGCCGCGGTCCAGCTGACATTCCTCTACGAAATCCTCCACCAGCTTGCCGACCCCCTGGAAGTAGGTGTCTTCATTCGCAAACGGAAAGTGATTTCTGACATTCTTGATGATTCTGCCGCTCAGGTCAATGATGACAATCCCCACATGATTCAGGGTGACATCCAGCCCGACGGCATATCGCGCTGTACTGTTGCAGGCCATCGACTTGGCCTTACGCCCTCCGGTGGATTCATACAGCCCGGTCTCCGCAATCAGCCCGCGTTCCTGCAGCTCCTTAAGATTCTGTGTCACGGTGGGCAGACTTAGACTTAGCGCCTGCGCGATCTCCTGAATGGAAGTGGCCTCACGGTGAAACAGGTATCGGTAAATGGCGTTTCGGTTCATCTTTTTAACTTCCATACTGTTCAAGCGATGTGTCGCCATTTGGATTCCTCCGACTTTTACAAATGTACTTTATAATCTGTATACATATAATATGTAATCACACCCGTTTTGGCAATCATCTGACTGTTTTACTTGTGAATATTTTCACTATGATGATTCTATTGTACCAATGATTGGGAGTTTCGTCATTATTCTTTTCGGATTCCTGGTTCCAAGAACGGCGGACCCCGGCGAAGAGCAGTTGTCTTCTCCTCCGATTGCCGTATGCTATAATCACCCCGCAGGATTGAAGACCTGCGTCCCCTAGTCCAGCAAGGAATCGCAGAGATCCAGCATCTGCTTGTATATACCGATCCCGAGGGGCAGCCGTTCGGCTTCATCGGCGTTCAGGATCAGAAGATTGAAATGCTGTTCGTAGACCCGGCTGCCCGGGGACAGGGGATAGGCAAAAGTCTGGGAACTATGTCATACACGCTCTGAATGTGCATGCTGTGGATGTGAACGAAGACAATCCCCAGGCTGCCGGCTTCTATGAACATTTAGGCTTTCACGTCTACGGCCGCTCCGAGCAGGATGAGCAAGGTAAGCCTTGGCCCATCCTGCATATGCGGTTATAGCATGAACAGCCGGGACTCCCTCGCCGTCCAAATATTCAGCGCCTGCGAGCGGACTGCGGGATTCGCATGATTCCTGTAGTCCCGCAGACGCTCTGACGGTTCCGGGCTCCAGCGCAGCGCGCTTCCCGCTGCTTCCAGTAAGGACAGTCCAAGATACGGCGCTTCATAAGACGGTTCTGCCCGCAGCACATCCACAATCTCAAGCAGTGTCTCCGGTGTCCAGTATCCGGCACTGTTCTCCAGGCTAGCGGCAAGCCCGCGATACACCTCGCTCAAGAGCTGCGGCTGACGGGTGACCTCCTGCACGATCCGCTTCACATACACGGACGCTTCCTCTGCCTTACTCCAATCGATCACTGCAATATATAAGGTCAGGACCAGCTGTTGTAATGTCTCATCAGCGGCCAGAATATCGGTTAGCTCCAGGTACAACGGGGTAAGCTGCACCCTTGTACTCCTGGGCAGACCGGTAAGCTGGTTGATGAGCACCTGCAGGCGCTGCCGGTGCGGCAGGTCTCTATCCGCCGCTGCATTCCATTCCTGCCTTATGGCGGTAGCCGCCAGCTGACGGCAGATCCCGGCCACAACCGCATTCACCTTGCCGTCCCGGGCGGCTTCAATCAGTGTTATCATCGCAAACTCCCAGCCCGAGCTGTCCTTCAGACCCGCAACCGCCTGGGCCGCAGTTGCCGCAACAGTGCCTTCATAACCGCTTGTCCACCACTTCATGGAACTATAAGCCTGGCTGCTGACGGATACATCCGGATGATCGGCAATCTCTATGATTAAGTCCAGATAGCGCGGTCTGTAGGCAAGCGGAAGGGCATCAGGCTGCTGGTGTAACAAGCTCACTGCGATATCACGCTCTGGAGAAGCCGCGATGGCACGCAGCACCTCCCAGCTCCGTTCATCGTCCAGCAGCCCTCTGGCAGCATGCCCTATAGCAATCACCACATCCTTATGCACAGCAGGCTTAGCGAATTCCTTCAAGAGCAGCGGAAGACTATCCTCACTTCTATACGCACCGAGCAGGCGGATGGCTTCCTTGCGGACGGTGATCTTCAGCTTCTCCCGGCTCAGCAGCGCCTTCAATGCCTGAGACAGCTGCTGCGGACTGACCCGGCGGATGCACCTCGGGATGGAGTACATCGCTACACGTGCCCGGTCGCTATCCAGATGCTCCAGCAGCACAGGTAAGGATTTCTCCGGCTCCTCCAGCAGGGACAGGGCATGAAGCGCTGCCTCCGCCACAGCCACCTCCTTGTCCTGAACAAGCACATACAGACGCTCCGGATTCACATCCGGCATACTTGCCATAATTCTGATCGCCCGCGAACGTTCAAACAAGCTGTACTTGGGGCCGAAGGCAATGATGCTCAACAGGGAGCCATACGCCTCCTGCTGGCGCGGCAGCCAGCGGTGGAATCCGTCCGCAGCCGGAACAGAATATACCGTTTTGCCTGAGAGGAACTTGCCCTTGATCGCAGCCCCCGACAGATAAGGGTCCAGCCATTCCTGACGCTTCAGATGCAGATGCACGAACACCTCGTAGATGGTAATATACGATGGATCTGCATCCAGCAGTTCCTTCACCCGTTCATCGCGCGTCTGCAGCGGCTTCAGCCAGAGCCTGGTTGCCTGTATTGCGGTTGCCTCTGTTTTGGCTCGGGCAGCTTCCCGTAAGAGCTGCTGTAGCTTAACGATCCCGTGCCCCCTTTTGCCAATAGAATTCGCCAGGCTCAGCACCAAATCATAGTTTTCTCTCTTGCCCGCCTGTGCAGCATAAGCATAGATTCCGCTGAAAATGATCTCTTCCACACCCCGCGGCATATTCTTCGCAAGGGGTGGCAGCGAGAGCTGCCCATCCTGCTTCGCCAGCTTCTGGAGCGTGTTCAGCGCGAACTTGAACAGCTCCCTGCCCGGCTCCGCCGCATGATGGCGCAGAATCGAAAAGGCCAATTGCTGCACAGAGTACCTAGTACCGTAGGAGGTGTCTCTGGCATCAATTACACTGTCCACCAGCACAGTAAGCGCAGGGACATGAGCAGCCTCGTATACAGACGCCGGACTCTCCGACAGCTCCTTGAACACCGCGCTCCGCACAGGGTCCTGATCATTACGGATACGGCTTAAGGTCAGCAGTGTAGCATCCATGCCCTGCCTTGCCAGAACCGTGCTGCGGATCAGCTGCATCAGCGCCGTAGCGCGTTCGTCGGCATTCGATACCCGGGTTGCCTGCTCAAGCTGCTCACGGACCTGAAGAATTGAGCGGGCGGCGGTGATGCGCAGGGAGCGCTCCCGGTTCTCCCTGATCTCACGCAGACCCAACATCCGGGCAGCCTCCCGATCACGCAGCGCATGTGGCAATACATACAGTAACCTCTCCGGAAAAATCCACTCCCGGCGCTTCTCCTCCTCATACACAGCATCGAAAATCTCCTGGCGCTTAGATGGCGCAAGATGCTCCAGCAGCCGCGCCACATGCTGGGGCTGGTCCGCCAGCAGCTTGGCAAGCTGCGACCATTGGTCCATGGTCAGGAGCTTCGCCCGCTTAAGCACAGCTTCAGGCAGACCATAATTCATAAGCTCACCACGCGTCTGCGTCCGGATCAGCAGCTCATACACCGCGCCTGGTCTCAGGCGCATCAGTATGCCGAGATTCGCCTTAAGCGAAGGCGGCAGCATGTCTGCCGGTCCATGGTTCACTGCATAGGCCAGCACCAGGTCAGGCTTGTGATTGGACAGCTGCTCCATCGCGGAGGAGAAGCGCGACCAGACCATCCCCTTGGCCCTAAGCGGGGCTGCTTCCAGCTCTCTGGTGAAGCACTCAGCGACCACTTCCAGATGGCGGCTGGCCAGTTTTTTCCAATCCTTAATGGCGTACCCCAGCTCGACAAGCCGCGCGCGGACGGTTGCCGCAGAGCAGGCCTGCAGCACAATCGCCGCTTCCTCCGGGCCCCACCCGGCCTGTACCACAGGCAATAGCCGTTCCGCCAGCTCCTGGCGGTTCATCAGGGCAACCGTACGCAGCAGCTTGCGGCGGCAGTCCTGTGACAGCTGCGGAAGCTCGCGTTCGATCTCTTCGGCTGAGGCGACTTTGGGCAGCAGGCCCGCAGCCATATTCCTGATGCTCGCCATAGGATGATGGAGCGCAGAGCCGATCACAGAAGCATCCAGCGTGGCGATCGCCCCCATCAGGGCCAGACGCGACTCATAAGCCCCGCCCTCCAGTAAGGAGGTAAGTAACTGTGAGTATTCCCGGGACCCCAGGTGATCCCGGCCTAATCCTGTGATTGCTCTGATTCTATCGGAATACCCCAGTGCATCCAGTTCCTTCAGTAAGCGCTGTTTGGTAAGTGGGTCTCGTCTCCTAATCATAAGTCCTCCTCCTGAATATGTTCTGAGTTAATCCTTATTTTACAAAAAGCGAGCTTCCGCCCGCAACAAACCAAAGGGTAACCCCGAATCCGGTGCTTCCACCATCTTCAAGATTACCCTATATACTGCTTGCTCTATCAGTCTACTCTTTGTCATGCTTGGCCTGAACGAACACATACGTGTTCTCGTCCGACAAGGCCGCTTCATACCGGAAATCAAACCCGCTGAAGCCCTGAATCTCCTCGACGCTGGTAATCTGCTGCTCCGCCATGAACCGGACCATCTCGCCTCTGGCCATTTTGACCAGCGTCGCCCGCTCCACCACCTTGCCGCCGATCTCCTGCCCGAATACAACGCTAACCATCCGGACATGGCTCCTCAAGTACGGAGAGATGCACTTGCTGTATTCCTTGGAGGCTAGATTCACTATAGTGTCACTCTCCGCGAACAGCTGGTCCGCTAATCTTCTGTTCCAGAACTCATAGAGGGTACTGAAGCCCGGCCCGCCCAGCTTGGCCTGCATCTCCAGCCTGTAAGGGACCACCCCGTCGAACGGCCGGACAATGCCATAGAACCCGGACAGTATCCGCAAATGCTGCTGCAGATAGTCCAGCTCCTCCGTCTGAAAAATCCCCGGCGCCATGTACTGGTACTGGATGCCCTCATAGGCGAAGATCGCCGGGGTCAGATTCCGGGTGAGGTCCATCTCTTCAATCCGCTGCATATTCAGCGCAGCAATAGCATCATTGCATTTCCACAGCGCCTTGGCTTCTGCGTAACTGAGCTTACGGAGCAGGGCCAGGAGCGTCTGTGACTCACTTAAGAACTGCGGAGCCTGGCGGGATTCCAGGAAATCCGTGTCCGTCTTCATCTTTTTGGCAGGTGAAATGATGATTCTCATGATACGCTCTTTTCTACCCCTACGGGAAAATAAATGTACCTCTATACTATCATATTATCCCTCCGCCGGCCCCCGGCCAAGTTATTCAGCAGCAAGCGGGACAAAGACAGAGGCACAGTTCGCCTGGCGGAACCGGGCAATCACATGCCTGCTCCAGTCGCGCGTATACTCAGGGTGGGCGCTCAGGTACAGCTCCTCCAGATGATTGAACGCGGCATCGTACGGGATGCCCGGATTATCGCCGTTCACCTCAAGCTGGGTAATATGCAGATAGATGCCCCCGGGTACAGTTACCTTCTCCACACTATCAGGAAGGCCATCGAAGCTGCTGACTCTTGTGCCGAAGCAGGAATTCACCTTCCCTTCCTCCCCGCTGTTCACCGGGAAGCCGTAATAGTCATGCAGGTAATACCGCGCTGCCCCGGTGGCGAACACCTGATCCTGCACGCCAAAATATTTGGTAATCACAAACTCCTCATCCTCCGGCAGCGTCATGCTGCAGGCAATCTTCATCTCCGGCAGCGTCACCGGCTTGAAGCGCAGGGAGCTGAACTGTTCGGCCGTATTCCCCGGCAGGATCACCGGCTCGTATTTGGTAAGAATATCACCGGACTGGTCATATGTATTGAAGCTAAGGCCAGCGGGATTATAGACATAACCCGTATCCTTGCGGAATTCACCCACGAAATATTCATCGGCGTGCATCCGTTCCTCGTAGCCGGTCCGCCCGGCACTTTTCGATTCATTGATCAGAACCTTGGCATACCGGCAAGCGGGTACGGTCAGCGTCTCCGTATACTCCGGCAAATGCGCAGGCAGCCCCTCGAAGCTGCTCACCTCCATGCCCACAATCACTTTGTAGTTGCCATCCCCCTGAACCTCGGTGCGTACTGTGACGATCTCCCGGCCCTTAATTTGGTGCTCTATCAGACTGGAGAGCAGTGCAATCTCTCCTTCTGCCGCCAGCTTTTTCGTATAAAAGTAATCATTAATCGTACCGCCCGCCTGCCCGGAATCATAATACCCCCCATAGCCCCGGCTCTCATACGATATCGGCAGCGCAATCCCCACGACCTTCATTTCCGGCCTGTCCACAATGCTGCACAGCTCCGTAACCTGCTCTACATGAACCTCACTCGACATCTCCATCTGCTTCAGCTCCTCCACCATTCTCAGGATTGCCGGCTTCACACGGGGACTATAGCCTTCAACTGCTTGCTTACTCAGATTCATAGGTCAGCTCCTCTCCTGGTTAAGCTCAAGTATAGTAGCTTGCGGTTCGTAAATATTATCACTTCTTAACATCTTTCAGCTTCATCCACACGCTCATGGTTATGGCATCCGGGCGGCCCGGGGCTACTGTCTCATAGGTTGTAAAAGCAAGCGCCCCCTCCCTGCTCCATCCGCTCTCCTGTACCCAGCTCTCCAAAAGCGCGATAAACATTCCCCGGTCACTAAAGCTGCTGCTCTCAAGCACCGCATACCTGCCGGCGGGAGCCTGCAGAATCTGAAGGCCGCTATCCCCGGCCAGCGCAATCGCTTGCCCCCGTTCCAGCCGTGCTCCGCAGGTATAGTGGCAGCCGTGCTGGATGACGCAGAACGTGCTTGCTGTTCAATGCCGCCGTGCTTGGTTGAATAGTATTTCATATGTATGGTCGCAGGAAGGATCTCTGTACTGACGGTTACCTGCCGGACGGCTTCACTGTCGAATCTGGGGAAGAAATAACAGGCAGTATTTTTTTGATAGGCTAGCGGGGTCAGGCTTGTGGCTAATTTCACATACTTGCATAAGGCTTGCTGGGAGCTGTAGCCGCAGGCGTATGCAATCTCGGCAAGCGGACGCTGTGAGCTCCTGATCATCCCGAGCGCCACCGAGAGCTTGCGCTTGCGGATGTACTCTTTGACCGAGTGTCCGGTGTAGGTATAGAAGTCACGGTACAGCTGCATCAGCGAAGTGTATCCGGCCTGCGCAGCTTGTTCAAGCGGAATCTCCTCATGCAGATGTTCCTCGATGAAGGCGATGGATTGTCTGAATCGGGCGGACCCTGGCATAGGCATTCCTCCGGGAAGTACAGCATGCATTTTCATATAAGTCGTAGCGGCTACGGTTGCAAAAAAAGTCCCGCCTTGGTACGCATTATGAAGAGGCGCGGCGGGATTGGTTACCATTATTATACATGAGTAACTCTAAAGGTTCAACGGATCTTAGTCATTCGTTTCCCGAATCACCGTATCAAAAGCTTCCAGCTCCACAACCTGCGGACCGTAGTCCGTCTCGATGGTGGTCTTCTGAGGCTGGTCGCTATTGTTAATCACAACCAGGCGCTTACTCTGCGGATAATACGCACACTCAGTATAAAGATTATCCGGGAGGTAGCGGGTCTCCTCCAGCTCATTGCCGGCATAGCGGATCAGATTCAGCAGCAGGCGGGTATTCTCCCAGCTGAAGGCAAAGGACGGCAGGTAAATGCCCTTCCCTTTCCCGAAGCAATTCACCGTCAAGGCCAGCTTGCCCTCTGCCTCACGAATCACGGCAGCAGCCCCGTCGGTCAGATAGACATTGTCCTTCGGCCGGATGCTGACGCCATCCGGCACCAGACCCTGCACCGGCTGAGCCTCATAAGCCCACTTACCATGCGCTACCCGCGCGCCGGTGTCCTCATCCACCCCGAGAACATGCGCCAGCCGGAAGTAGTGATCATAGCCGTCCACGGCGGAAGGCTGATTCACTCCGATAAGCGCACCGCCCTTATATACCCATTCCGTCAAGGCATCCACTGCCTGGCTGTCCTTCCAGTGGTCCCCGCCGCTCCATGCTGAACCGGCGCTGCCTGCATTGATCACCACATCCACATCCTGCAATACCCCTTGGCGGATATCCCCGAAGTCGATGAAGCGCACCTCCACCGGCAAGCCGGACAAGGCCTCATTAATATGAATCAGGTCATGCATATACGTCTCATGGAAGTGGCCCGACAGGGTCCATGACCGCAGCTTGCCCCACGAGTGCAGAACAGCTACCTTAGTCTTGATGTGATAAGGCTGCCCCTGCCGGTGCAGCTCCTTGATCTCCCTGAATTCATCCGCAATCTTCTCAATGTACGCACAGAAATCCGGGTAAGGCTCGACCAGATGCAGATAGCCGCCCAGGCCAATCCGGTCGACCGGCTCACGCAGGAGGGCACGCCGGATGTTAATCCAGTATTGCTTCGCATCGAGCGTGGGATTGCCCCCTTCCATGAAGGTAGGTGCGCCGCCCAGGCCAACCGGGAACAGATACGGATGCAGCCGGATCTCATGCGTCTCCACCTTCACCCCTGAGCAGAGTCTGGCTTCATAGCCCGAGAACACGCATTTAATCATCCCGTCGAAGCCGAACTCCCCGAAGCGGTCATTGTATGGCTCTGCGCCCACCCAGCTGTCATCGTAGAAGACATATGCCAGCTTGCCGTGCTTATGGACAATGTCAATTAACTGCTTGCCGAACCCGATGACGAAATCATTGATAAAAGCCATATAGTCGAGCTTACGCTGCTCTGCCGGAATATGACTGACACGGTATTTGCCGCCGTTCACAAAATCCTCTGCGCTCAGCGAATAGCCGTAGTGCTCCGCGAACAGATCCAGCCCCCGGGCACTTACCGTGAAGTCGTAGGCCCCCCAGTCCGAGAACAGATGGCGGTTCTGCCCGCTGCTGCCCCAGATCCAGGCGAAATTGTAGAACAGGGAGGTGAAGCGGACCACTGTCGTCGCCTGATGCTCCCCGCACCAGTCCTCCATCCAGTCCAGCAGGTACTGCCGGGTCTCGGGATACATCGGATCTATTTGCATCAGATGCTCTTTGTCCCAGTGATTCGTCGTGTGGTTGTACATGGAGATCTCTTCCCAGATCCGGTAGGCCATGAAGCTGACGGTATATTTATGCCAAGGCGTAATGCCGGTCAGCACCACATTGCCGGATTCCCGGTCATAATTCCACTGCTCCTTCGGCACCTCCGCCCCGGTCGTCCGGTCGTACACCTGCCAGTACTTGAACGCTTCACGGGAATCATTCACCCTGAATTGCTCTGCGAAGAAATCCTCCAGCAGGTAGATGGATATGTAATCCTGCACAGCCACCTTCGGACTTGTAATCAGGAAGGTCTGCTGCAGCTTGTCCGGGTTCCTCACCGCCCAGCCGTTATGGTCGCGGATAATGCACAGGGTCGAATAGATGCCGTAACCGGCATTGATAATCTCTTCCGACAACTGTGTGCCGTCACTGTCACGAATGACATCGGCCCCCCAGCGTTCGGCAAGCTTCAGCGTCAGTGCTTCATAACCGGCTTCCCCCGGCAGGGTAAAAGCTCCTGTGGAGCCTGTAGATGGTGTCGGCAACGGAATTCCTCCTATTTGAGCAAATCTGACAGGAACGCAAGCGCGAGGCCCTGGCCCCAGCCCTGAGTCCAGTCTTTGGGAATATGGCGGTACCCTTCACGGTCCTTCATGACGGCGGTGCCGCCCGATACGTTCAATACGCGTCCGTCTTCAGTGATGTTCTCCAGAATGCCCTTCAGAGCCTTTTGCACATATTTGGTATGTAGCGGATTGCCGTTATTCACCATGGCCGCCGCGATCCCGCAGGATGCCGATACCTCTTCATAGGACTCCTCATCATCCAGCAGCGTACGCCACTGGCCGTTCTCCGTCTGCACCAGCTTCAACGCCGCCAGCTGATCCCGGAGCGAGCACTCCACATCCATACACTGCGGGTACAGGTACCACTCCTTAAGCAGCGGCTTCACCTGCGACATTGTATAGGCTCCCCAGGCGTTCGCCCGGCCCCAGTACAGCCCGGACATATGGTCCTGCTTCACATGGTTATAGCCGTGGAACCAGAGGCCGGTGCCCGGGTCCTGTAAGTACTTGATATGCCAGTAATACTGGTTAAGCGCGTCCTGGATCAGCTCCTGATCCTCCAGCTTGCTGCCCACACGCAGCAGGAAGAACGCCGCCATGAACAGCGTATCCGCCCAGGCCTGCTCCGGGAAGTCATTGGACACCGAGACCGTATGCTGCAATACCTGATCCCCGAACCGCAGCGCGCTCCCCCGGATATAGCCGATTTTACTCATCACAATATCCCAGTACTTCTGGTCTCCGGTCTCTTCGTACAAGGTGATCAACATATGGCCCATTGCACAGGTGTTGACCGTCCAGTCGGGCAGCCCCAGTTCGATATATTCATCCACCCACTTCACCAGCTGGTTCAGGTACTCCTGGTTCCCCGTGGTCTGGTAGGCTCTGGACACCCCGTAATAGGCAACGCCGCAAGGCCACTCCCACGTTAAATCCATCGCCAGTGTCTTCCTTGCAACCTTATCGATTACACTTAAGATTTCATCCCGGTTATATTTAACTTGAAGCATGTGTATTCCCCTCTCCTGTTCCCTGTGTCTCTTGAAGGCAGCTACCATCCGTCCATCCGCGTGCAAGCGCTTTACAGAATCTATTGTAAGCAGTAAAATGTTCTACATCTAAGCACATTCACATCAAAACTGCGCAATTTCGACCCTTTATTCTTCATTCCTATTCTAACGCAAGAAGAACAGGAGCTGCTGAAGATGCCCAGAAAAAAGAAACCCGTCATCGAATACCGACACTACAGCCTGCCGATCCATTTCCCTGTTCTGCTGCTCAGCGGCGAACGCTGGAAGATCTCCGATATCAAGAGCGAGCACCTGCATTTCCACAACCATCTGGAGATCGGGATCTGCTATTCAGATAGCGGGATTATGGAGATTAAGGGCGAGAGCGTGCCTTTTGCTGCCGGGGATGTGACCTTCCTGCCGCGGTATCTGCCCCATACGACGTACAGTTCGCCGGGTGAGGCCAGTCTGTGGTCCTATCTGTTTTTCTCGCCGGAGGATCTGTTTCAGCATTCCTTCAAGAGCGCCTACAGCAACTTCGAGCCGAATCTTTGGGCGGTGCAGGGCAGCAATTGTATCCTAAGCAGGGAAAAGCACCCCCTGGTCTATACGCTGGCTACCTCCATCGTCCTCGAATTGCAGCAGCAGAAGCCTTACTATCAGGAGAGTGCGTACGGCTTATTGCTGTCCCTGTACATAGAGCTGCTCCGCATTCATTCTACGAACGAAGCCTTGAGCGGCCAGGAGGCCGGGCATAGCCTGAAGAGCGATTTCGTGATCTCCCCTGCGCTGGAGTATATCACCAGGAACTATATGACGCCGATGACCATTGATGATCTGGCCGAGCTGTGCCACTTAAGCACCACCCACTTCCGCCGCAAATTCCATGACATCATGGGCACCGCCCCCCTGGATTTCCTGAGCAGCACCCGGATTGAGGAAGCCTGCAAGCAGCTTAAGAGCACCGAGGATTCGATTCTGGAGATCTCAGAGAAGGTCGGCTTCCACTCCATCTCCAGCTTCAACCGCTGCTTCTCCAAGCTGATGGGCATCCCTCCCAAGGAATGGCGCAAGGGTGCGCAGTCGGAGGCGCAATCGGCGAAGGCGAGTATTTTGGAGTTCACGGGGTGGGTGTGAGCCCTATACTGAACGTAACTAGGAGGTCTTTCCCATGAAAAACACAGATCAAAGGCAGGATTCGACAGAGCCGGTGTCAGCAAATGAAGAGGAGCTTACCCGCCTGCAAAAGAGTCTGCCTGAGCACCCGCTGTCCAAGTCCCTGCGGTTCCAGTTCATCGAAGACCACCGCTCCGAGTTCCCTGTAGAGAAGATGTGCAAGGTGCTTGAAGTCTCACGAAGCGGATTCTACAAATGGAGAAATGCCGAGGTCAGCAACCAGGCGAAGCGCAAGGCTCTGCTGCTGACGCGGATCACCGACCTTTTCGAAGCTAACCATGGCCAATTCGGCAGTCCCAGAATCACCCTTCTCTTAAGAGAAGAAGGCTACATTATCAGCGAACGGACCGTAGGCAAGTTCATGAAGGAGCTTGGTTTACGCTCGTCCTACTCCCTGCGGACGAATAAACCTATGGAAGACTGACGGTGAGGAAGGATTAAAGCTCTAATGGAGGGTAGGTCTGCCGCACAGCCTAAATGTTATTTTCTTGCCAGTGCTACTCTTCTTATACTTTCTTTGGTCCAGGGAGGGGTCAGGGGATGATCCATGATTTCATCGTGGGTCATCCAATGTACGGCTTCGACTTCATCAGGACTCCGGTTAGTGGCTGTACCACTCTCATATTCACATAGGAACACCATATTGATGACATGGCGCCCATCCTCAGTTACGAAGGAGGAGCTATACACAAAAGTAACCGCATCCTTGATCATGATGCCAACCTCCTCATCGCATTCGCGCTTTACCGTCCGTTCGAGGATTTCGAGCGTATTGCCTTCAACGTCCACTTTTCCCCCTACAAGAGCCAGAGTCCCTCCGGCATGTTCTTCTTTGGTACTTCTAGTAATCACAAGCCATTTACCATCCTTATAGATTGCACCTTCTACGTTAACAATGAACATACCTCCATGCCCCTCTCCTGAAAATTCTGTTGAAGCCAATTATAGCAAATACCAGACCTCATATAGCAAATACAAGGCTTCCAATCGCCCGGGTAATCAGCAAGTGTATAAAACGCCAAAAAAGCGAATTCAGCTTATGCCTGAATCCGCTTTTTTTGGGTTTGTACAATTTAGTTTATACCATTAATCAATCAGCTCCGACTTCTGGAGCAGACGCTGGATCAGCACCGCCACTTCTGCGCGGGTAACGTTGGCTTTGGCCTCCAGCTTATTGCCGCCGCGGCCGGTGATTAAGCCGGCGGATGCTGCGAGCGCCAGGCTATCCTTCGCCCAGGCTCCCGTGCGGCTTGCATCCGTGAAGGCGGCAAGCACGCCTGCGGTGTCCACTGTGCCGGTCTGTTCTGCGAGACCTGTCAGCTTCATCGCCTTAGCGATGATGTTCATGGCCTGCTCGCGTGTGATCCGGTCTCCGGGACGGAAGGTTCCGTCCTCGAAGCCGGTGATCAGACCCGCTTCGGAGGCTGTCCCGACTGCTGCTGCATACCAGCTATCCGCCGGAACATCTGCAAACTTCGCGGTCTCTTCGCCCAGCTTCAGGCCCAGACCGCGTACGATAATCGCTGCGAACTCTGCCCGGGTGATGTCGGCGTTCGGGTTGAACGCGGATTCGTTCACCCCGTTAATGACCAGACGGGAGCCCATGTCATTCACAGCATTCTTCGCCCAATGCTTCTCCACATCCGCGAACGTCAGCGGATGCCAGACCACCGAATAGGTGCTGTTGGTCAGACTGTTGATCTCTGCGTAATAATTACCATCCTTCAGGATGATTCTGGTGGGTACATGACGAACCGTTCCATCCGGATCGACAACGATACCTGTTGTAAGCCGGTTCGGGTTAATCCCCTGCGGAAGCGCCACTGTCCGCGATACATAAGCATTGAACCGGTTCAACTCTACTGTCGAGGTCCCGGAAGAAGCGGTAACTATGAAATCCAGGGCTGGCGCTGCAAGGGTGAGGCCGCCCCTGCTTGCCGCAGCGGTGACCAACTGATTCATGGCAGCCGAAGCATCACCAATGGTAATTCTCAGCGTAATATCCTCCAGCTTAGTCCCGTTACCTAATCTTGCGGCCAATGCGCCGATGTTAATCTCGGATGCAGGTAACGTATAGCTTCCCTTGCTGGTCTGAAGCACCAGGGTTGCCGCCACATTCTCCATATTCTTGATCATCTGGCCGCTCAATTCGCCGACAATCACATTCGAATCCAGCATCATCGGAATAGTTACTACAGCCCCATTCCCTTCCGCATCCAGCTTCGCCTGCAATCTGACCGGATCTACGGCGATGGTCGTTGTTCTAAGGTTACCGGAGGTCGTGGTCGTTGCTTTGCCCGCGTTCTCCTCTTTGCCGTTCACCAGGACAATCACATCGGTGACCGTACTGGACGGATTCCCGGAAGGGGTCCCGGGACTTGGGTTATTTCCGCTTCCCGGGCTGACTGGCTCGGGAGTTGGCGTTACCGGAGTAGTCATCGTAACTACTGCAATTACGCTGCCGTATTTTACCACCCTACCTTCTGCATCTACCTCAGCAATGCCAAGCGTATCTCCATCGGCTGCCGGAATCAGCCCTTCACTGCCTACAAGCGTGTATCCGCTCAGGAGATCTCCCACATTCGGCACGATGATGCTGCCAGCACCAAAATTCTTATACAGCAGCTTATGTCCATCAGCCGGTGCAGGCGTAACCTTGATTTGTGTATAGCCGTTACTCTCTGCACCACTCGGATCACTGGCACTCACAGCCAAGTCCCCGGCAGGGACCAAGACATTCGTTGTAAAAGTCAGCGTAGTTGCCGGTCCCGCCGGAAGCGATCCGCTGGCCGCCACCCGTACCTTCACGGTATGCTCACCGCTAAGATCCGGCAGGTTCGTTCCGTCATAACGTACGAAAGGTCCGTCATCCACGGAGAATTCCATGCTGGTGTTCAGACCTATAATCGTATTGTTCAGATCATCCGCCACCACTTCTGGAGCCGCCGGGATCACGGCATCCGAGTCATGCACAGTCACCTGAGCAATAGCAGAAGCAAAGTCCGTTGACGTAGCCTTCACCCGCACATAATACGTGCCCGGTGCAAGGCCGGTAATCGAAGTGTCTGTAACTTCTGTCCAAGCCTCTGTGTCCCCAATCTGGTATTCCATCTGGACGGTCAGATTCTGCAGTGTTCCGTCATTGGCTCCGTTATAGGTGACATCCGTTACACTCACTCCGACTGGAGCGGCCTGACGCGCGGGAATACTCAACACTTGCGTTTCACTATCGGTGGTGGTCACCCCGTCGCCCGTCTTCACGATAATTAGGGTGGTACCCAGCCAGCTGCTGTCTAGCAGCAACGTTCCATCTGTGGCGGCCGTTACAGCCATACCATTTACGGTGTATACCCCTTCTGGAATCAGACCTGTCAATCGCTCAGCGGCGTAATCAATCACCGCCGCAGGCGTCACTTCCGCCTCAGATGCAAAGGAGGTCACTGTCACTTCCACCGCAGCTGAGCTGAACGCCGTTGCTGTCGCCTTCGTGCGGACATCATAAATGCCTGGTGCAAGGCCTGTAACGGTGGTGCCTGGAACATCTGTCCATGCGCTTGCTGTACCTTTTTTATATTCCATGGCTGTAGTCACATTCGTGAGCGTGCCATCCTTCGCATGAATCGCCGTTTCGTCCGTTGAAGCTACACCCGCAGGTGCTGCCGGACGGGCAGGAATAGTCACGGTCTGCGCCGCACTATCTATGGTCGTTGACGCATTCCCCTGCTTCACTAGGCTCAGAGAGCTGCCCAGCCAAGAGTTATCCAGTGCCAGCTTACCGTCAACATCCGCTGTTACTGTCAACGAACCATTCACTGTATACGTACCGTTCGCCGTCAGACCGCTCAGCTGTTCAGCTTCGTAGTCAATGACCGCTGTTGGCGTGGCTTCCAGAATGGGCACGTAGGCATTCACTGTTACAGCTTGTGCTTCCGAGGCAAAAGCAGTCACCGTACCCTTCGTACGGACATAGTACGTATCCGGGACTAACCCGCTTACGCTAGTGCCTGTGACATCTGTCCAAGCGCCTGCTGAACCTTTTTTATACTCCATGGCTGTTGTCACATTCGTGATCGTACCGTTCTTCGCGTTAATCGCCGTCTCATCCGTTGCCGCCATTCCGGCAGGTGCTGCCGGGCGGGCAGGAATGGTCAGGGTCTGCGCCGCACTGTCGATGGTCGTTGACGCATTCCCCTGCTTCACAAGACTAAGGGAACTGCCCAGCCAGCCGTTATCCAGTGCCAGCTTACCGTCTGCATCCACTGTTACTGTCAACGTACCATTCAGTGTATACATACCGTTCGCCGTCAGACCGCTCAGCTGTTCAGCTTCGTAGTCAATGACCGCTGCCGGAATGGCTTCCGGTATCGCTACATATGCTACCACATTCACGCTTTGTGCTTCCGAAGCAAAAGCCGTCAAAGTCGCCTTGGTCTGGACGTAGTACGTACCCGGAGCAAGCCCCGTCACCGTTGTACCCGTCACATCCATCCATACGCCTGCGGCACCTTGCTTGTACTCCATGGCCGCAGTCACATTCGTAAGCGTACCGTTCTTCGCATTAATCGCCGTCTCATCCGTTGCTGCAACTCCGGCAGGTGCTGCCGGACGAACAGGAATGCTCACGGTTTGCGCTGCACTATCAATGGTCGTGGACGCATTTCCCTGCTTCACAAGGCTCAGAGAAGTTCCGAGCCAAGAGCTATCCAGTGCCAGCTTGCCCGCCGCATCCGCGTATATCGATAACGTGCCATTCACCGTATAGAGACCATTCGCCATCAGACCGCTCAGTTGCTCGGCCCCATAGTCAATCACCGCTGCTGGGATCGTCTCTACCATTGGCACGTAGGCATTTACCGTTACACTATGTGCTTCCGAGGCAAAAGACGACGCCGTCCGTTTCACACGGACCTCGTACGTACCCGGAGCAAGCCCCGTCACCGTTGTATCCGTCACATCCGTCCATGTTCCCAATGCGCCTTGCTTATACTCCATCGCAGCAGTCACATTCGTAAGTGTACCGTTGTTCGCCTCTATTCCCATTTCATCCGTTGCCGTCACACCTGTTGGTGTCGCCGGACGGGATGGAATGCTCAGCATCTGCGCCGCACTGTCTACGGTTGTCGTAGCATTCCCCTGCTTCACAATACTCAGGGACTCTCCCAGCCAGCTCTGCTCCAGCGCCAGCGTGCCAGCCGCAGTCGCCGTTACCGCTGTACCGTTCACGGTATACTTGCCATTCGCCGTCAGGCCGCCCAGTTGCTCGGCCCCATAGTCAATCACCGCTGCCGGGGTTGTCTCTGCCGTTGGCACATATGCATTCACCGTTACGCTATGTGCTTCCGAGGCAAAAGACGACGCCGTCCGTTTCACACGGACCTCGTACGTACCCGGAGCAAGCCCCGTCACCGTTGTACCGGTCACATCCGTCCATGTTCCCAATGCGCCTTGCTTATACTCCATCGCAGCAGTCACATTCGTAAGTGTACCGTTGTTCGCCTCTATTCCCATTTCATCCGTTGCCGTCACACCTGTTGGTGTCGCCGGACGGGATGGAATGCTCAGCACCTGCGCCGCACTGTCTACGGTTGTCGAAGCATTCCCCTGCTTCACAATACTCAGGGACTCTCCCAGCCAGCTCTGCTCCAGCACCAGTGTGCCAGCCGCAGTCGCCGTTACCGCTGTACCGTTCACGGTATACTTGCCATTCGCCGTCAGACCGCTTAGTTGCTCGGCTGTGTAGTCGATCACCGCTGCCGGAGTCGGCTCCGGCGCTGGCTTGAACAGCGATACGGTTGCCGTCAGCGGCGAACCGCTGACTGTGTATCCGCTTGGCGAATTCACAGCCACGGATACATCGCCCTCGCCGGTCACTGAAGTAAGCGCAAGGCTCCAGGCGGTTCCTGACCCGCTCAAGGAACCTTTTACCGCAGAGCCTGTACCAGCTGTAATGGTGATATCGTCTGCCGTCAGTCCGGTAAGCGCAGCATCGAAGGTCAGGTCAATCTTCGTTGAAGTGGTTGTTCCCGGCACACCGTCCGCTACAGCCGATTGCAGCACGACCGGAGTTAAGACCTCTCTGTTGAACAGCTTGCCGGTGATTCTGAAATGAGTGGCATCTGTATTATCCGTTGTGATGAAAACAATCTTGTCGCCGAAGGCCGGATATACAGCGAACTTCGGAGAATATTCCACATCGAACATCCAGCTGTCTTCATTGTATCCCTGAAATACGGCCGGAGCGGAATCCACAGGCTGGTCGGTTGTATACAGCAGGGTCCCGTCATTGTCATAGTAATTCAGGTAAGCGTACTGGGTTCCCGCCCACTCTGTACCGTAGTTATAGGCATCATTAATAGCCTGATTCGATGCAGCGTCGGTGCTTACTGTAACGAATCCCGGCAGTGCGCCTTTCTTATAGACAGCGGCAGATGCTACGCCCAGAGAACCATTTACGGTAAATCCGCCTTGGCTTACACCCGCGTTGTCATATAGGGAGACACTGGTGATTCCGGTTTGCCAGCTGTATTGACTGAACATGAAATTCCCGTTGCTCAGCGTTGACAGATACAACTGCTTCTCATTCGTTCTCGCTCCAATATTAATAGTGGTTATGGAGGTTCCGCTGTTATTAAATAACTGGAGAAAGATATTATCGTTCGAGGGTCCTGAATTGTAAGCCGCCATATACACGCCGTCACCAGCAGCTACGTAGGACATGCTCGCATTAGCATCTACCAGCAGGGTTTCGCTTGACACCGGTACGCCCGCAGCAGTGAACACACGGGTAACCGTGCTTTTATTGTCATTTCGTTGCCAGGAAAAAGCGATATCGCCGTTAGATAACTCCGCCGCAGATACAAAGCGCGTTAGCTGCGGCAGACTGGCCGCACTGAAGGTATTCAGCCGGGTCTGGCCGGTCACCTTCTGGCCGTTCTTATCCAGCACCATGAAATAGGCATTTGGCGTACTCTCAGTAACTGTGCCTAGCTGCAGGTTGTTCTGGCCAGAGTCGCTTTTACTGTACATAATCAGCAGATTGCCGTTATTGAGAGCAAGCATACTCACATACGTCATTTTGTAATAGGTGTCCATCAGGTTGCCCAGGTTAACGTCCGTTATAAGCGTTCCTGCGCTGTTAAAAACCCTTAAGAAATTAGAGGCCGTGTAAGAATTCCCCTGATAAACGAATGAATTCAGCAGAACCGCCGTACTTCCATCCTGCAGGCCCTGCGCATCCGCCAGATTCTTGCCTGCCGAATACGTAACCGGAGGCTCAATGACAAAATCAGCCGCTTCATTGAACGACGGCACCGCCGCATAGGCACGGAGTGACATCATGGGCAGCAGCCCGATCACCAATACCACAGCCAGCCCGATCTTCCCCAATTTCTTAAACATCGCTTTCCTCCTTGTCGAATGACCATTTCCATAATATTGATAACGCTTCCGTAAAACTCTGAACATGCTGCACACACTCTGCACATGCCCGGCATTAGCAAGCATTAGTTTTCCATACTGGTTTATCGACATTTTTCGCGTTAAAGTTAACTAATTCGACAAATAAATTTAGGCATTTCGTTAATAAGTATGCTTTAGGCCCTTGCGGGATGTGAAAAGACGAAAATGCGCGCAAAAAAGCCCGCTCTGTCGATTGAACAGAACGGGCTGATAAATATCCTCTACATTTCTTCCACATACCGTTTGGCTTCCTTCACGGATATATCCGTATGCCGACGTCTACCCGCTTGATGGAGGAAATGAGCTGTCCATCCTTTTTTAGCTGACGGACATACTCCTGGACCTCACCTTCATTCTCCTTTCCTGCCTCCTATCCTATATTTACCCAGAATGAAGTCATTTGAGGTTATTCTGTTTATAGTACAATTATAGCTGTCAGCCAACACGTTATAATATGCAGCCTATTATCAACCCAGGTGAAGGAGGATTTACTTACTATGAATGAATTATTAAATATGAAGGAATTGTTCACGCAGATCATCAAGCAGGACGTCAAACCTTTTTTCTCCGAACGGGGTTATCGCACAAAGGATCTGAATTTCTACAAAACAGAAGGCCAACTCAGCTATAAAATCAATATCCAGAAATTCAAGTACAATACACACAAGGAACTCAGCTTCTATGTGAATTACAGCCTTAATTCCGAAGAGCTTGCGCAATATAGGCCTGCTTCGTCTCTGGGCTTGCCTCACTTCTATGTCCGGATCAGGAACATCGTCCCCGCCGCCCCTGAACGCTACTTCCTGACTCCGGAGGTAGATGTGGACAAGTTCACGGCAGACCTGCTGCTCCACTTGGATCAGGGGCTCCAATTCATGTATACCCTAACCGATGCCAGGGCCATTATTGAATACTATATGCCGAAGATAGCACTGCATTTAAGTGAGGAGACCTTCGGGTTCCTGCTGGATACAGGGGATACAGAGACTGCGGAGCAATACCTGAAGCAGCTCCAAGCGAAATACGGCGCCGAGAAGCGCTGGGCGATCTTGGAGAAGAAGTATGCAGCGGTCTGGGAGAAATACGGAAGCTCTTCCTAGCGCACCCACCCTCCACAAATAAAAGGGCTTCCCGCTCTCGTAAGGAGACATCGGGATAGCCCTTTTCAATATACATGTGTACAGGTTAGGATAAGTTCTCTGTCAGCAGCGTAAATCCTTCAATCACCGCATCTTCATCAATCTCAATCATGATGCAGCGCTTGCCCTGGTAATTCACCTGCCGCACATATCTCAGGTCCTGCGGGCTGATCGTGATGGATGCAACCTTCGTGTCGATCTTGATCGACTTGGAGGTGAACTTCGGGATGACGCTGCTGGCCTTCAGCTCATAGTGCTTATTGTCCACGATGGTCTCGAACGCGCGCTCTACCTTCTCCGCCGTCACATCCTCCACGCCGCTGGCCTTCAGCACACGCTCCACATCACGGTAATCGAGTCTCGGCGGTTCTTCCTCTTCCGCGTTGTCTTCAATCACCTGATGAATCTCCTCGTACACCTGGGCAATCGTCGCCACATCGATCTGTTCGCCCGCCACTTCCTTCACAATATCTTCAAAAATAGACCGTTCCTCCAGCGCCGTCACCGACCGCTCCGCATTCAGCACCTGCTCGATAAACTGCGGGTTCGGATTATTCGCGCTTCCCGTGCAGTACAGCACACGGTTGATATCCGAATAGTTGTCGGTCACACTCGGGTAGAAAAAACCTTGCTCTGGCGTGCTGAGCTTGATGATCGGATCAACCATGATATTATATTTGAACTCCCGCTCCACATAATCGAACAAGAGCGTCTTACGCTGCTGTTCCGTCGAATTCACGCTGCACAAAATGAACGGATGCGCGAATACCTCGTCCTTCCCGGTCTGCTCTGCTTCGTCATTACGCGCCTTAGTCGGCCGGAAGTATTGCCCCCGCACGAAGGTGATGACCGCATCCTTCTCATACTTGGCATCCACCAGCATTTTGTCCACCAGCATGAGCATCAGGTCCTGCCACTCCTCCGGGTCACCGGTTATCAGCCCCTGGTGCAGCATCACTTGGGACGGCTCCTCCGCCTCCTCCAGGAACTTCAGCTCGAACAGCTTTTGATCCAGCTCGCCCGTCAGCAGCTTCCGGAAGTTGCTCATATACAGCTCCTGCTTCTCGCGTTCCAGCATGGCGAACGGCTGGCGTTCGAAGTGGTAGATTTCATTCGTTTCTTTCATAATATAGACATTCAGAATATCGTACAGATTCAGCTGATCATGGTCCATCTTGAACTGCTTGCGTATATGTGCGGCTTCTTTCTTAATCATGGCTTGGAACACAGCTCCTATGAAATGAATTGGTTGTATCAGTATAAACGATAGCATAAGCCTTCGCTAGAAGGGTTGGACTATCCAATGATTCATCTATCCCCGCCGCTCGATCATCCCAAGATAGCGGTCCAACTGCTGCTCCTCCAGTAAGGCTATCATATCCGCAAAGGGCTTCAAATCCCGGCGTACAGCGTAGGCCTCGAGGGCATTGAAATATTCCAGCCGCGTTTCTTTGGCAATAGAGATAGGAAGATAGCCATTTGCCAGCAACTGATAATTCATAATCAGACGCGAGGTTCTGCCATTTCCATCGGCGAATGGATGGATACGGACGAATTCAGCATGAGTCCAGGCTGCAAGCTCTATAATATCTATGTTATTCTTTTCAGCCAAATCGGCATAAAAGTTTTTCACTTGCTGGTACATTTCATTGGGTACTGGAGGTGTATGCGCTGCTCCGGATATATAAACCTCTACATTCCGGTATACGCCACCTACCATAATATTCTCAGTTAACAGAGCATGAATATCCTTAATGATCCCTTCATTCAATGGTTTTTCATCATTAATGCAGGACTTAATATACTGGTATGCTTTATTATGATTAATAACCTCATATATTTCCCGAAGCATTTTCCCGCCTACGGATATCCCGTCCTCCAGTACCACTTTGGTTTCCAGAAGGGTTAATGTATTGCCCTCTATAGCCGTTGAGTTATGCGTATACTCAAGTTCAAAAGCCTTCACATAGCTTTGGACAGTAAGGTCCGGGATTTGATCTTTAGCCTGATCATATAAGGCCTTTTTGCGCAGAATTTCAGGGTAGCCCATGCGGCTCACTCCTTTCTTTACCTATCACTAAGTATAGCCCAGGTATTCACTTAATCGACTTCTTAATTTGGAGAAATCATATGGTTACACAACAACCATATCCAAATACCGCCGCAGCCCCGCCTCATTACCAGGGTCCTTAAGCCAGGCCCCCAAGCTCCAAGTCATATAACGCAGGCCGAGATACCGCGAAGCAGCTCTATACCTCTGCTCGAACGTATCCGCAGGAAGCTCCCATCCAAGCGAAGCCAGCACTTCACGGTATTCTCCAGCTTGAGACCGGTCAACCCGCATCGGGATATCCAGAAACAGGGAGCCGAACCGCGCTTCTTCCCAGTCAATGAACATAACGTCGTCATTATTGTGTACCAATACATTTCCGGGATTCAGGTCATTATGTATAAGCGTGTGTGTGGTCTCATCCTTCCAGACGGCTTCAAGCTCGTCCACTATTTTCCCCGATACAGCATCGATCTCAGAAAAATACGTCCCGAAGGTCTCCACAAACCGTTCATTGTGCTTGGCCTCTTCCCATGCGGGTCTCCAAAGTCCATCAATTATAGTCTCTATGTATGCACGGCTAATCCGGGGGAGCCAGGATAACTCCTCCTGCAATCCCCGATTACGGTTATGAATATAAGCCAACGCCTGCATTTCCTTGTGCTGAAGCCTCCCGATATCCAGATTCTGATAATTCGTCTTATAATCTACGTCCTGAATACACAGGAGCGCCCTATGGCCCAAATCCAGATTACCCGCTCTGTTAAAAGGAACGTTAGCCCCCTGATCCAATAACCGGTTCATTACCCGGCGTTCAATTCCATTCGCCATTTTGGTAATTACAGAGCTGTACTCTTGTCTGCCTTCAATCTCCACGAGAATCCTGTGCCGGAATAAGTCCACCGCCTGATAGCCCGAATGCAATGGGGTGCTTTCTATATCAAGGACCTTCGCCTTATCAGACAGGAATTGCCGCACAGTCTCCTCAATTAAATCCATCCTCCCGCTAATCTCAAATCTCATGATTTCCCTCCGCCTCTCCCCGCTTGATCGCATACATCCGCTTGTCGGCTTGGCGCAGTAGAGCATCCGGAGCCGTTCCGTCCTGCGGATACAGGCTAATGCCGATGCTCATATCGATCTTCAGCTCTTCACCTTCATAATCCAGCGTGGCCTGTGCTACCTCCGCCAGCAGCCGGTGCTCCAGCTCTGCGGCGGTCAGCCCATCCCGGCCCAAGGGGCAGAACAGCACGAATTCGTCGCCGCCGAAGCGGGCCGCCAGCCCGTCCGGCTGAACCAGCTGATGGATCATGGCCGCTACCTTGCATAACATCTGGTCTCCGGCCTCATGACCCCAGCGGTCGTTCACCTGCTTGAACCGGTCGAGATCAAGCAGCAGGATGGCTACTTCCCCGCCGCTGCGCTCTGCTTCCGCAAGAGTCTCCTCCAGCTTATCATAGAATTGCCTGCGGTTCGGCAGCCCTGTGAGCGGATCATGGTAGGCCATGAAGGCAATCTGCCGCACATGCTGATTGCGCAGCCCGATGTCCCGGATGAGCAGCACAGCCTGAATCTCATGATCCACGGTCACGTAATCCCCGTTAATCATCACCTCGACCGGACTATCCCCGTTATGCAGAACCATTTCCAGCTCACCGATATCGTCCTGTGCCTTAAGCTTCGCCACGATCTCTGCACCGCCCAGTTCGGTAAGGTTAGCCTTCCCCAGAGTCAGACGGCCAAACATCCTACCGGCACTCGGATTCGCTTCCTTAATGCTGCCTGACAATGAGACGAGCAGCGCAGCCTGTGAATTGATCTGGAACATCTTTTTGTAGCGCTGTCCTGCATGATTAAGGAACTCATACCGCTGCATGGACAGCCGCAGCACGAAGCACCAGATCAATCCTCCGTAGATATATGTATAGGGCGGCAGCACTTCATTGAAGCGGAAATAGCCGAACACCGCTACCCAGAGGAATGTCACCCAGGAGCCATACTCCAGCAGCTTGAAGATACCGTCATGCTCCTGGTAGGCAGGATCGGCGGCACTCCACTTGCGCCTACTTCGCAGCATGACGATGGGGACTAAGCTAAGCAGCAGGCTTGCCGTCAAGGTCCCGTAATAGGCTGCATTGGCCACCGGCCATTTCCACACCCCGGATACCATGAACAGCTGGACGGAGGTATAGGAGCGTTGACCAATGAGTCCCGCCGGAATAGCCAGCGTTAATATGTGGAACAGATAGGGGTACCATGGCCGGGGCATCCGCTTATGTAAGCCGATTAACCGGGCAATCAGATGGAAGCCAAGCCCTGGAATGAGAATACCGGCATTGGCGAACCAGACCGCAGCCAGCAACGGACTATATTCAATCGGCAGCATATACCGGATGTACTCCTCCAGGAACAGCAGGAAATAGCACAGAATTGTAGCGCTTACCAGACGATGTTCAATCTTCCGCGGGTTGCGCAGCAGCACATCCATTCCCATGTAGAAAAAGAAGAGCATCGGCAGCCAATAAACTACGACAGGTATCCACACATGGGTCGGGCTCATTTCTCTTCTCCTCTACAGTCTGTCACGGACATAGTTAATCTTAATTTTAATATATTACCGGCCGGAGACGCCGTCAATGAACAAGTTCTGTCGTATGGCTTAAGGCGGCGTATTGGCTGTGGAACAGCAGATCATAGGCTTCATTCCGGCCACGCAGGTTAGCATGGGTGTCGCAGGCTGCCACCTTACCATTGTGCAGAACCAGCACCTTATCACAGTCTTGAATCGTAGAGAGGCGGTGTGCGATTGAGATCATGGTTGTGCCGGCAGACAGACGCTTCAGCTCATTCCTAATGTCGCTCTCATTCTCAGAATCCAGGGCGCTTGTACTTTCATCGAAAATAATAATGTCCCGCTCCTGCAGCAGCGCCCGGGCAATCGACAGCCGCTGCTTCTGTCCCCCGGAGAGCTTCATCCCCTTCTCCCCGATAACCGTATCCAGCCCCTGCTCCAAGGATGCAATGAAGTCATAGATATTGGCGCTGCGGCAGCAGGCTATCAGCTCTGCTTCCGTTGCCCCGTCCCCCGCCAGCAGCAGGTTCTCCCGGATCGTCATATTGAACAGAACAGGCTCCTGCACCACAATGCTGACCTTGGCCGCCGCACTCCCGCTGTTCACCGCATGCAGATCCGTGCCGCCGATGCTGACGCTCCCTCCCTGAGGCTTCATCTGTCCGGTCAGCAGCCTGGCAAGGGTAGACTTGCCGCTGCCGCTCTGCCCTACGATGGCTAGATGCTCCCCCTTCCCCACCGAGAACGAAATCCCGTCCAGTGCGAAGGCATCCTTCCCCTCATAGCGGAACTGCAAATTCTGAACCTCAATCTTTTGTCCGCTAATGCGTTTGTAAGGCCGCTGGTCCGCCTCTGCCTGCAACAGTCCGATCACTTTACTGATATTCACCGAATCATTCTTGTAATTCATCAAGCCATTGCTGATCGTCTCAATGAACCCGAAGAACTGCCCGTAGAAGCTGATGAACACCAGCAGCACACCAACCTCCGAATAGCCTTTAATCACGAAGAGTCCGCCAATGAAATAGATGAACAGCTGGGTAATGAAGTTCTTGGTGAAGAACGAATAGGTAACGCCCAGATGCTGATAGAGCTGGCTGCGGAACCACACCGGACGGATGGCTGCATAATGCCCGTTCAATGCCTCTAGCTGGGCAGCCTCCAGATTGTTGGTCTTAATATCCTTCCAGTTCTGCAGACTCGCATGTAAAAAGGATTCGTACCTGTTCTGCAGCCTCCATAGCTCCTCCCCCGCCTTCCTCGTCTTCTCGCCCAGGATATTCACGGTCAGCAGGGAGAGCGGAACGAAGACGAAGCTAAGGAGGGCGATCCGCCAGTCATAGCATACAAGGATCACAGCCAGCGCAGCAGCATACAGAACAGCGTAGCTGAAATCTAACAGATGAACCGTGAAGAACCGTCCGGCGGCGGCTGAATCCTGCTCGATCCGGCTTTTTAGATCACCAATGCTGTACCCGCTATATTCCTCATAGTCCAGGCTGCTCACTGTATTCAGCAGTTTGCGCTTAAGCCTCAGGTCATACTTCAGGAGCAGCTGGTTGGAGTAGCGCTTGCTGACCGCAATCCCGGCTGTCGTAAGCAGGAATACCCCCAGATAACCCGCGATAACCGGCCATAGCTCACTCAGATGCTTCTCCACCAGCACGCGATTGACAAGCAGCGAGTACAGGAATAACGGAAGCAATCCGCAGACCAGATTCCACAGTTTGAACAGCGCGAGCGCCAGCAGCGGCTTACGGACCCCTTCAATTCCCTGTGTCAGCGCCTTATAGGCGGCCCATCTTGTCATGGTCATACCGCTTCGCCTCCTGCGCACTGTTCGCTGAATAGATCTATGTACGTTTTGTTACTTCTGATCAGCACATCGTGAGTATCGTAGCCTGTGACCCGGCCATCCTCCAGCACAGCAATCCTGTCACAGCCTCTAAGCGTGGACAGACGATGGGCGATGATGATCAGCGTCCGGTCTTGCGCAAGCTCACGGGTCATCTGCCGGATCAGCGCTTCATTCTTGCTGTCGAGGGACGAAGTCGCTTCATCGAAGACCAGAATTTTCGGATTCTTGACCAGGATTCGCGCAATAGCCAGACGTTGCTTTTGGCCGCCCGATAATGCCTGCCCGGAAGTCCCCAGCACCGTGTCCAGCCCGTCCGGGAGATTCAGGACCAGCTCATGCAGCGCAGCTCTCTTAAGTGCTTCAATTAGCATACTGTCCTGATCACGGTTATTCGTAAAAGAGAGATTATAACGCAGCGTGTTATCGTACAGAACCGTCTCCTGATGAACCACGCCCACCTGACTCCGCAAGCTGTGCAGGTTATATTCGTTCACGTTGCGGTCATCGATCAGAAGCTCGCCGCCGTCAACAGGATACAGGTTGCAGATCAGGCTTCCGAGCGTTGTTTTCCCGGCTCCGCTCCTTCCGGCAATGCCCACGGTGCTTCCTCCCTCGACACGGAGATTGAACCCGTCCAGTACCCGCCTCTCCTCCGTATATCCGAAGCTGACATTACGAAATTCAATCGTCCCCTCCTTAATCAGTGTAGGCATCTGGGCTTCTCTGTAGTCCTCCTCCTGCTCATTCAGGAGCTCCGCAACACGCTGCAAGGACACCGTCTGCCCCCAAGTATCGGTAATCTTGCTGCCCATCGAGCTGAAGTAAGTCACAGCCATATTGAAATAGCTGGCGGCAGCCACAAAAACACCAAGCTGCATCTGCCCCTTCACAATGAGCCGGGCGCAGATAATGAACAGCAGTAGCTGTGCGGCAAGCATGATAAATGCGTTCACCCGCTCGGTCGTTACCTCGATTCTTCCATTGTCCACATTCTTGTGATGGATAGAGACTGTCCGCCTAAGATAGGTACGGGTTACCAGCCTCCCGGCATTCAGCAGCTTGATCTCCCGCAGATTTGCCACAATTTCGAATAAGTACGAGGACAGCCTGCCCTGCTCTGCCGCCAGATCCCGGTTGACCCGGAGCGCTCTCCGCTTGAAATATCTGGAGGCCATGAACACGACAGGAACCAGCACCACCGTGAACACGCCCAGCAGGACATGATAATAGAACATGAAGCCCACGGCAAACACGATATGCAGCAGATTCGAATACCCCCACAGTCCGCTCCAGAAGACGAGGTTCATAATGTCCTTGGCATCGCGGTTCATCCGGCTGATCAGATCGCCGCTGTACATCCCGGAGAGATCCTTCCCCTTCTGATGCAGAATCTTGCGGAATAGCGTCCGCCGGATATCGAACACGAATCCCGTCATTATTTGAGAAGAGATCAGATTATTGAGCGTCGCCACAATGAACTGATTGAACAGGAGAATTCCGGCATAGATCAGACACAGCTTCAGGAAGGCATTCAGATCCTGGTCATAAAAAGCGATATTAATCAGCCGTCCGCCCAGGAACGGATACAGCAGGTTCACCAGGGTCATTAAAGTAGTCACAAAGAAACCGCATACAAACACCCACTTATGCATCCGTATGAACTTGATGATCCACTGTCTCGGAGTCACTGCCCCACCGCCTTCCATATATTCACAATGAGTATTGTAGCACAGACGTTCGTACATAGGGAGTGAGTATTTCCATTGTGTATTGGGCTGGGTTGGGTTGGGCCACGGTTTATGAGGAGGAAGAGAATTGATGAAGAAATCCGTCTCGGCTTATCTTCTGGTTATTGCAGGTGTAGTCCTGCTGGCAGGCAGTCTGTACTTCATTAGAACGGTTCATGAGCCTGAGGGGGTGCTGCGGACACTGCCTTATATCTGTATCGGACTGGGCTCCGGCCTGTTCGGCAGCGGGATGGGGGAACTCATCGGACGGCGCGCATTGAAGAATAGCCCCGCCATCGCCAAGCAGATGGAGATCAACAAGCAAGATGAGCGCAATATCGCCATTGCAACCCGGGCGAAGGCGAAGGCCTACGACATGATGATCTTTGTGTTCGGGGCCTTAATGTTGGCTCTCGCCTTAATGGAAACTGAACTCACCGTTGTGCTGTTACTGGTATTCGGCTACCTGTTCACAATTGGATACGGCATCTATTACCGGTTCAAGTATGATCGGGAGATGTGATTGGCAGCCGTTCCGTCTGCCGCTAGTCCGCTCAAGCCAGCAAGGCCTGGGCCACCTGATCCAAAATGCAGTTGATGCCCGTTGGTCCGTAGCAGCCGATCCAGGTAGCAGCATCTACCGGGTATATAAGCTGCCGCTGGTCTGCACCTAGCATGCCCCTCACACTGTGCTCTGTCATCGATATTCCCTCCTGCATCCTCTCATTGCTAAGCAAAAAGTAGTAGTTGGCATGCACAGACGGCAGTCTGTCAACGGAAATATGATAGGCCGTGTCGGAGGCGGGTTCCGCCACAAATCGCGGAGCAGGCAGACCAAGGTCGCGGTACAGTACAGCGCCTGTGCGGTGCGAAGCCGTATGTACCCGGACGATGGACTCGCGCGGACGGATCAGAGCCACACTCTTACCCGCGAGTACCGGAGCCAGCTCTGCGGACAGCAATGCCGTACGGCGCAGATAATCGGCAATAATCCGTTCCGCCTCCGTCTGCCTGCCTGTCAGTTCGCCGAATAGCTTCAGAATGGTCTGCCAGCTCTCATTACGCTTGAACATGATCGTTGGCGCCACCTGGCTTAAGCGTTCATAGTGCGGAGCATGCACCTCGGTGCAGATAATTAGATCCGGGCGCAGCCGTTCTACAGCCTCCAGGTCCGGGTACTCATAGGTTCCGAGCATTTCCGTTTCCAATAGTCTCTCCCGGAAATAAGCGGGGAAATTCAACGCCCCGCTTCCGAAGCCTACGCTTCCTGCGGGGGATATCCCCAGCGCATGCAAATGGTCAGCATACTGGACATCAAGCACGGCGATCCGCTGCGGGGCAGCGGTGACACGATACTCGCCCCGCAGATGGAAGATCACCGGACTCTGTGGTGACTCGTGCGGGGAGGCCAATCGCTCTGACCGTCCCGAAGAAGCGGAGAGCGCAGCTGGAGCTGAAGCGGCAGTACGCCTGTAGAGCTGCGGGGGGACTCCATAATGCTTCTTGAACGCCCTGCTGAAATAATACATGTCGCGGTAGCCTGTCCGCTCAGCGATCTCGCCGATGGAAGCGTCCGTGTAACGCAGCATCCGCTCTGCGCTCTCCATCCGCAGCCGGATTACATATTCCATCGGCCCGAGCCGCTTCTCCTGCTTGAACCGCCGCTGGAGCTGCCGCACGCCGCAGCCGGCCAGGGCAGCCAGCTCTTTAATTCCCAGCTCTTGCCGATAATGCCCCGCGATATAGGCGGCAACAACCTCCACTATATCCGGCTCTTTGCCGCCCTGACCACGCTCATGCTCCATAATAAGCTCATAGAGCATGCCTTGCAGCAGCGCATTGGCATGGAACCGTTCCAGCCCTTCTCCCCGGCTCCATTTCGCTGCAATTCTCTCCGCCGCCATATGCAGCTCCGCCGGAGGCGCGGAATGATGCACAAACGAAGTGCGCAGCGGGTGATTGCGCTCCGGGAAGAGCACATGGGCGGCTCCCGCCACAGGAATGGCCTTGTAGCTAATAGCTGTATAATGAATGTTGTCTGATCCCGCACTCAGAGTGTAGGCTGATCCCTTGGCAGCATGACAAGCAAAAGAGGCCTGGACATGGCAGCCTTCACCATTCATCACAAGCCCTCCCTGCCCGCCGATGGCCAGCAGCAGCTGATTAGACGCCAGTTCCGTTTCAATCAGCATACCGCCGGGCGGCACAGTGCCGCTGCGCACATCAAGCATCTTGACCGCCGTATCACTCCATAGACTTGCCTGTTCTTGTTGCGGCATTTCTCTCATCTCCTGACAACAGTATCCTTTGCTAAACGGATAGACCTGCTGTCATTTTAATTGAGATTCATTCTCATTGTCAATTTTCGGACACTTTCTGCAATATTCCCCGGACATCCGGTAGTAAAAGCAACAGGTAATGCGCTTGCTCTTCGCAACCGGAGCCCCGTCATTCCCCTCGGTGAACCGGGTGAATGGATTGCGTCTTGCGCCGAACAATGCGCCGGGAGCCGTCCGGGTCAGATACACAAAATCCTCTTGCATCCGCAGCCTTTCTTCGCCGGATGGGTCTGCTCCAAGGGCATACAGCGGGGCAATGCGCACCATAATATTCTCCCACAGCACGGCCATGGAGACGGGGCCCACGGTGGCAAGCGTCTGCAGCAGCGGCGCAAGCCGTGCCGCAAAATTCTTCTCAATAACAGCTTCGCGCCACACGGCCCTATCCTCCGGTGGTGAGGCTGACTGAAGCCCGTCCAGCGCCAGGAATGGGAATGTCGTCTCTTCTGTAGAAGCCGGATGATAGAGGAAGCTTCTGTCCAGCGGGAAGAAGACTTCACGATTATGAACGGTCATGGCGGTCAGTATTGGAGCGATCCACAGATAGCCGATCCGCTTGGCCAGCATGGAAGCCGCAACCTGCATGTCCGGCGCACCGATATACTCCTTAAGCCAGCTAACATATTCGCGGCATACCGCTTCATCTTGCAGCTCACTCAGAGCGATGGTGCGGACGCTGCCCGCAGGCGGCTCCCCCAGCCTCATCCGGTAATCCTCCGCCAGTTCCCTCCAGGGGGCCGACGACAGATAGCGGTCCATCTCAGTGAGCTCCAAGCAGCGCTTCCGAGGCCTGATCTACAATAATATTGATCGCAAGGGGACCATAGTACGCGATCCAGAGCGTTGAATTTACGTCATAGGCACGGTTATTCTTGACTGCATCAAGGGATTTCCAGATCGGACTGCTGGCCAGAGTCTCTGCCTCTTTGGCGAACAGATCATCCGAGAGCAGGAAATAGTGATCTGCCCCGATATCAGAGACAGTCTCCATCGATATTTCAACCGAGGTATCATCCTTGATCGCCTGAACGAACACTGGAGCCTTTAATCCGAGATCCTCATACAGAATGCTTCCGGTCCGGTGCTCGGGACCATGTACCCGAATCCCTTCCGGTCTCGGACGAATCAGCGCCACCGTCTCGTCGCCCAGCTTCGCTGACAGCTGCTCCCGCAGTCCAGTGATTTTGTCCTCATAGGCCTTCTTCACCACTTCAGCCTCTGCCTGCTTGCCTGTGATTGTACCGATGGTAGCCAGCGTATCCCGCCAATCCTCGTAGAAGTCCAGTACGATAGTAGGCGCAATTTTACTCACACTCTCATAAGCTTCTTCCTGAAAATCGGTCATTAAGATCAGGTCCGGGTTCAGCGCCACTATCGCCTCCAGATTGGGCTCATCGCGTGTACCCAGGACCTTCACCCCGTCCATTTGAACACTCAAATATTCCGGGAACTCGTCCTTTGTTCCAGCAACTACGCTGCCTGCCGGCTTCTCTCCAAGCGCGATCAGCTGATCGGCGAATTTCACATCAAGCACAGCGATCACCTTCGGCTTCTCGCTCAGCGTATATTCACCCTTGATATGTGTGAAGGTAACCGGGTAGGCTGCTGTAGCCTGTGCCTCCGGTGATGCCTGCGCCTGTACTTCAGGCGATGGAGACGGCTCCACTGACGCAGAGGGCTGTGCGGCTGTACCTGCATTAGCTCCCCCTCCAGATCCACAAGCTGTCAGTACCAGTACCAGCGCCAGCATCCATACCATGAATAATCCTGATTGCCCAGCGGCGAATTTCTTCCTGCCGGCCTCTTGTTTCTGTGTTGCTCTGTTCACGCTGACTCCCCCTGTTATGTATTATATGATAATGATTTTCATTATCATAATTGTTACAGCGAGTATAGCCGATCTGCCACCTCTGTTTCCATGTACTTTTGCGACATTGCAGCCGGATAAATGCGACATGGGTTGCTATTAGCGTATGTTTCCAGCCGCTTGTATAAAGAATTGTTGCACTTCTTGCAGGATTCCTCTATACCCTAATACTGACTGAAGTACAATGTTGCATTATTTGCACAAATTTCGGAGTTTAGAGCAAGTTAGCGCTGGATTTGTTGCATTTCTTGCAGGATTTCAGCATAAACCGCTTCTATGGGGCAGAATTGTTGCATTTCCTGCAGGATTTCTCTATAAATGTTACTGGCTGTGGAGCATGGGGCGATGCTTTATCGCGGCAGCACCCAGTGTATTCGGTTTTTCATATACATTCCCTCTGCTCCTCATTCAAATGATTCAAAGACTACTCAATTCCCTAAACAGCAGCAAGCCCGCATCCTGTTGCCAGATGCGGGCTTGCTTTTAAGAACAGTTGCTACCTATTAATGAAGTTAAGCCCAATATTGCTGGGCAATCTTTTGCCCCTGTCTAATCTTCGCCCATTGCTCCGCTTCCGTCAGCTCATTCCCTCCGTCACAGGAGGCGAAGCCGCATTGGTGGGAGAGCAGTAATCTCTCCTTCGGAATGATCGTGGACGCCTCATCCAGCATGCGGAGGACACGGGTCTCATCGTCCAGCGTACTGGTTTTGGAAGACAGCAAGCCAAGTACAATTTCCGTCTCCGGTCTATCCTTGAACACAGCAAGTGCCTCCAGCGAGCCAGCGCGTTCGTCATCCCACTCCAGGAAGAAGCGGTCGTACTTCAGCTGCTTCAGGAACAGGTTGGCAATCTTCACATAAGAGCCGCCGCCCATATTCCGGGAATCATAATTGCCGCGGCAGTTATGGGTCCACATTTTCAGCCCCAGGCTATGTCCGTAATCAATAATGGTGTTATTAATATCGATGAACTCTGTGGCGAGACTCTGTACTTCTTCATGGTTGATTTTCTCGCCGGTAAAAGGTGAATTCGGATTATCGTCCGCGAACAGCTCCCAGAGGCAGTCGTCGAATTGCAGAATCTTACCGCCAGCGGCTGCGAATTCCCCTACGAAATCCTTATACGCCGTCACCAGACCGGCCTTCAGCTCATCACGGTTCTGGTACACTGCACCCTCGCCGCCAAGGTTATCCGACCAGGACAGCTCTCCGAAGATATGGGACGGCGAAGGCACGCACAGCTTCGTCTCCCGGTCTCCGGCATGAGCCTGAAGCTGGCGGTACGCCTGAAGGAAGTGGTGATTCTTCCCGCCGAGTTCACCTGTGATGCGCAGACCGATGTCTTTTCGCGTCTCGTATTTGGAGGTGCCGTCAATATCTCTGAAGAAATACCCGTGAGGCGCAATATAGCGTTCAATGCCCTGGAAGCCCCAGACAAAGTCCAGATGCCACATCGACTTGGAGTACTCCCCATCCGTCAGAATGCTCAGCCCATTCTCGCTCGCCTGCTCGACTACCGACTGAATCGCCTTCGCCTCACACTGCTCATAGCCCTGGAAATCCTCGTAAAAAGGATACTGAATATCGTCCCGGTGTTCGATTTGCTGCTTATATTCTAATAGCTCCGCCGGACGCAGCAGGCTGCCTACGATCTGAAATCTATCACACATGATTAGCCCTCCTCTAGTTCCACTGTTCTGTCTTTGTGTATAAATTCTAGCATGGAGTACGATCAGAGACGTAACACTTATAACTGATATCTGGCTATAGGGAGAAGTTATACGTTCTTTTCGCTGCCGTAATACAATCGTAAGGTTTCGCTTAGAGAATCGTAAGCTCTTCCGCTTATGCTGTTCCATGTAAACCACTAAAAAGATATGGAGCGTGATAAGCATGGGTAACAGCAAAGCAGGCAAACGGTTCATGATGGCGGCAGTATTGGTACTTTCTCTGGCGGTGTCCGGCATCTCCGGCGCAGCGGCAGGCATCAAGACGATGAAAAAAGACGGCATGGAGCTAATGAACCTAAGACAGGCCGCCATGATGTACGGCTACAGCATTGAATGGAACAGCAAGGACCGCTCCGTATCGCTGATGTACATGGACAAGATGATGGACGACAGCAAGATGATGGACGACGGCAAGATGATGGACGACGGCAAGATGATGGATGACGGCAAGATGATGGACGACGGCAAGATGATGGATGACGGCAAGATGATGGATGATGGCAAGATGATGGATGACGGCAAGATGATGGACGACAGCAAGATGATGGACGACGGCAAGATGATGGATGACGGCAAGATGATGGACGACGGCATGAAGCCGATGGGTAAGATGATCAAGGTAATGATCGGGTCGAAAAAAATGATGGTCGACGGTAAGACGGTTAATCTGAGCATGGCCCCTGCCCTGTACGATGGAAGCACTTATGTGGCGGATACGGTAGTGACCATGTACATGAAGCCTGCCAAGGCCATGAAATAAGACGGGATGAGCGATACCCTCACCCTGTGATATGATGGAATCAAATGGATTTTTCCGGATATGGGGTGGGTTAGGATGAATGAACGAGTGCTGGTCGCGGATGATGATCCGAATATTACCGATGTGTGCCGCAGATATCTGGAACGGGAAGGGTATCTGGTCACCACCGCCAAGGACGGCTTGGAGGCGCTAGAGCTATGGCGCAGCCAGTCTCCAAGCCTGATTGTGCTCGACCTCATGATGCCGCATAAGAATGGCTGGGAAGTGTGCAGCGAGATCCGGCAGACCGAAGATCTCCCGATCATCATGCTGACGGCGCGCGGCGAGGAACAAGACCGGCTAATGGGGCTGACGATGGGGGCGGATGATTATCTGACCAAGCCCTTCAGTCCAAGGGAACTCGTACTGCGGGTGCAGGCGATTCTGCGCAGAATGAGATATGTTCAGGTATCGCCGGCTACCGCCGCTGAGCACACGATCAAGTACGAAGGACTGACTATCGATGTCGGGAAGCGTACGGTGGAGATCAGCGGGCAGGCGATTGACTTGACGGTGACCGAATTCGAAATGCTGTATCTGCTGGCGAGCCATCCGGGGCAGGTGTTCTCCCGGACGCAGATGCTGAGCAAGATCTGGGATTTCAGCTATGAAGGAGATACGACTACCGTTACGGTGCATATAAGGAGATTACGCGAGAAGATCGAACAGACTCCCTCCGACCCGAAATACATCAAGACGGTCTGGGGAATCGGCTATAAGTTTGCGGGTGATGGCATCTAATGAAACTGCGTACGTATCTAATGTTGTCCAGTCTCACGGGGATCGGCGTATTGTTGATCTGTCTATTCGTCAGTTATTCCAAAATGTTGCTGACCATCGATCAGCTATATTATCTGTCCGGCATCACAGCCGGGATCGGCGTGTTCTCCTTCATCGTTCAGCATCTGCTGACGCGGCCGGTGGAGAAGTCCATTGCCCGGATTACCGAGCAGACGGTACGGATTGCCAAGGGGGATTTCCACACCGAAGTTCCCACTATCGGCCCGCACGAGTTCAAGCTGATGGCCCGGCAATTCAATGAGATGAGCAGTAAGTTAAAAGAGAGCTTCGACCATCTCCACCAGTCCGAGTCCGCCCGGCGGGAGCTGATCGCGAATGTCTCGCACGATCTGCGGACCCCCCTTGCCTCCATTCAGTCATTCGTGGAAGCGCTGGAGGATGATGTGATCAAGGACGAAGAGACCTTCCAGCGGTATCTGAATACGATCCGGCTGGAGACGAAGCGGCTGGCGGGGCTGATCCAGGACCTCTTTGAACTATCCAGCCTGGAGGCCAGCGGCGGAACCTTCGACCCGCAGCCCTGCCATGCAGATGAGCTGCTGATCAGCACGCTGGAGAGCTTCTCCTTCCATCTGGCGGAGAAGCGGCTGAAGGTCGAGATTGAGCTGCCGGATAAGCTGCCCGCGGCCCTGATGATGCCCACGCAGATCAAGCGGGTGCTGTCCAATCTTGTGCAGAATGCGATTCAACATTCTCCTGAAGAAGGCCATATCGTGCTGTCCGCCGCTGAGGAAGGCCCGTTCCTGCGGATCGCTGTGAGCGATGAGGGTCAGGGAATCGATGCGGCAGAGACCTCACGGATCTTCGAGCGGTTCTACCGGATAGATAAATCACGCAGTAAGAATAGCGGAGGCGCCGGTCTGGGTCTTGCCATTGCACAATCCATTGTGGAGCTGCATGGCGGCAAGATTGGTGTAGAGAGCACTAAGGGTTCTGGAAGCTGCTTCTGGTTCACGGTCCCCATCTACACCAGCCGGTAAGCCTTAGCGTTAGAGAAGCAGTATTCATATAGGTGGTGACAGAGATGGCTGGTGATTTTGTATTCCTGTTCGGCGTCTTCGGCGCAGGGGTATTATCGTTTTTTGCACCCTGTATTCTGCCGCTGCTTCCGGTCTATGTCTCGTATCTGTCCGGAAGCCTGGCGGGCAATGTGAATCAGGGAGGGGTGGACACAGGCTCCATGCGGTTCCGTTCGGTATTCATGCTGCGGACGCTAATATTCGTGCTTGGACTGTCTGTGGTCTTCATTACCCTGGGCTTCGGCTCCGGTATCCTTGGCAGTGTCATTTCAAGCTCCAGGTTCATTGCCGTCTGCGGAGCGATTGTCATCTTATTCGGAATCTACCAGACCGGACTGATCAAGATCTCCTGGCTGGAACGGGAAAAAAAGCTGTCCAGTCCCCGCGCAGCACGCGGCGGCTATATCGGGGCCTTCCTGCTCGGCCTGACGTTCAGCTTCGGGTGGACGCCGTGCATCGGCCCGGTACTTGCGGGCATTCTCAGCATCGCCGCTGGGGAAGGCTCCCCTGCCTACGGAGGGTTCCTCATGCTGCTGTACACGCTGGGTCTGGCGATTCCTTTTCTCATACTATCCGTCTTCTCGGAAGTTCTGGTGCAGCGGATTCGCCGCTTGTACCGGTTCATGGGAGGGATCAAGATCGCCTCCGGCTGTATGCTGATCGCCATGGGGCTGCTGCTAATGACAGACCAGCTGAATACGATTGTGAGCTGGATTCAATAACGGGAGGAGGAATCAGGCATGAAAAAGATATGGAAGTGGATGGGATATATGCTGGTGATTGGCGGTCTGCTGTCGATCCTGGCCGCATGCGGTGCGAAGCCCGATACAGCATCCGGCAAGATGGACTCCCCGGCTGCCATGAGCAAAGGGAAGCCAGCACCCGCATTCGCGTTAAATGATCTGAAGGGCGACCCTATGAAGCTCGAGGATCTGAAAGGCAAAAAGGTCTATGTAAAATACTGGGCCTCCTGGTGCTCCATCTGTCTTGCCGGTCTGGAGGACCTGAATACGCTGGCCGGACAGGAGAAGGATTTCCAGGTGGTATCGATTGTAACTCCCGGCTACAAAGGCGAGAAATCTGCCAAGGAGTTCACGGACTGGTTCAGCAAGCAGTCGTATGACAATCTGACTGTGCTGCTCGATGAAGACGGGACATGGGCTAAGGAGTTTCAGGTACGGGCATATCCCAGCTCTTTTTACATCGATGAAGAAGGGCTGCTGGTAAAATCCCTCCCGGGTCATGCCTCCAACGAGCAGATTAAGGATACCTTCGCGGGAATGAGCTCCGCCTCAGCCGCCGCTCCGGTTCCAGCGGTCAAGACCGCAGCTATAGCCGAGAAGGATCTGCGTAGCCTGTACCTGGCGGGCGGTTGCTTCTGGGGCGTGGAAGCGTATATGGCCCGCATTCAAGGAGTTCAGGACGTCACCTCCGGCTATGCCAACGGGACAGGCGAGAATCCGACCTATGAGGATGTTATTCGCGGGGACCGGGGGTTCGCGGAGACTGTGCATGTGAAGTATGATCCGAAGCAGGTCACCCTGAAGCAGCTCCTGGAAGCTTACTTCAAGGTCGTTGACCCGACCAGCCTGAACAAGCAAGGCAATGACCGGGGCATTCAATACCGGACAGGAATCTACTATGCGTCCCCGGAGGATGTAGCAGTTATCCAGCAGGCTGTAGCGCAGGAGCAGACCAAGTATGACAAGAAGATCGTAACGGAAGTCCTTCCTCTGGAGAACTACTATCTGGCGGAGGAATATCATCAGGACTACTTGGCGAAGAACCCGAACGGGTATTGCCACATTGACTTAAGCATCCTGGATGAGCAAGAGCCGGTTATCGATCCGGCCCAATACCCGCGCCCTTCCGACGCAGAACTGAAGGAGCGGTTAACCGCCGACCAATACGCGGTAGCCGTCAATAATGACACCGAGCGTGCCTTCAGCAACGACTATTGGGATAACTACGAGTCCGGCCTGTATGTCGATATCGCCACGGGTCAGCCCCTCTTCTCCAGCAAGGATAAATACGATTCCGGCTGCGGCTGGCCGAGCTTCACGAAGCCGATTACCCCGCAGGTCGTCACCTATGATACGGATACCAGCTTCGGCATGGAACGTACCGAGGTCCGCAGCCAATCCGGCGACATCCACCTGGGCCACGTCTTCGACGACGGTCCCGCAGATCGCGGCGGCAAGCGCTACTGCATCAACAGCGCCTCTATCCGCTTCATCCCTCTGGACCAGATGGAGGGGGAGCATTACGGGTATTTGACGGGGTTGGTGGAGTAGATTAAGCGGAATCGTACAGATGTAAGGTGCTTATCATATAACAAGAATCGCCCTCCATTAGCTCATAAGCTGAGCTGTACGGAGGGCGATTCTTGTCTATTTACTTGCGCCGATGAGCGAGCTTAACCGCTCCAGCAGATCGCCGCCGCCCGTAACCGAGATAGAACCGATCCGGTCGCATATTTTCTCAAGGAATTCCAGCTCCTTGAGCCGGAACAGCGTCTGGTTCTCGTCCATCAGCTTCGCCGTATTCAGCAGGCTGCGTGTCGAGGCTGTCTCTTCCCGGCGGGTGAGCAGATTGGCCTGGGCTTTTTTCTCAGCGAGCAGTACGGTGTTCAGGATGTCCTTCATGTCTCCCGGCAGAATCACATCCTTCACCCCCGCCCCGAGGAAGCGCACCCCGAACTCTTCTTCCTTCTCCCGGATACGTTCGAGGATGAACGTCGCCACATCCTCCTTCTGCTTCAGCAGATCGTCCAATCTCAGCGTCCCGACATACTCCCGCAGCAGGAGCTGAAGCTGGATGTGAATCTGCTCATCGAAATCCTTCATCTCCAGCACACGGTGCGGACTTACGATCCGGTACTGGCAGACGAAGTTCAGGCGCAGCGTAACCTTATCTTCGGTCATCATCTCCTGGCCGAGCAGATCCATCTGCTGCTGTCTCAGATCGACCTTCTTGGTCAGCACCGAGACCGGTCCCTTCCAGAAATAATACTTACCCGGCGTAAGCTCCCGCTGAAGCGTATGATCATAGAACAGGAACCCCAGCTCGTGGCTGGCGATTTCGCAGCTCTGTACATACGGCGTAAGCCTCGCGATGATTGAGCGGTCAATTCCGGCGGGCAGCTCCGGCACACGGATGTCCGTGTGGACGAAGGTATGCTTCCTCAGCAGATTCCAATACGCATACACCCCCGGCTTCAGCAGCTGCATGAATTGACCATCCTCATAGTGCAGCACATTCTCATGATCCTGTACCCGGACCACCTCAAGCTCCCGCAGGAGTTCATCATCCTGTAAGAACAGCTGCAGGTCCTTTCCGCCAGCGCTAAAAGGCTTAGCAATATCCAGCACCAACACAGTATGCTGCGACCAGGAGAAATAACGGTAGGTTCCCGGCAGCAGGCGCTTCACATAACTTCCCTTATGAAAGAGCAGACCGCGCTGGTCCGCTTGAATCGTGATTGGCTTCAACATAGTATGTATTACCCCCTTCATGATTGGACCAATGGAAGACAGAATCCCGCTGCGGACCCGGACGGAATCACGCTTGAGACAGCCGATCTGCCGGGAGATCCGGGAGGACTACTTGAGACCTGAGCTGACCCAACCTTCAGCCAGCCTTCGTTCCCTTCTGTCCTTACCTTAGTCTCCGCAAGCTTCCCTGCTGCCGGTATCCACGGATTACAAAGCCCTGCCACAGTAGCGCTAGACCAGCCGCCAGGGATTCTGTCCATTGGTTTCCTTACTCAGATTGTGCTTCAATTGTGGCTCGATGGAAATCGAGTAGTGTAACCAACGTCGCTGTGAAGGCGATCGGGGAATCGAACCCCTTTTCTGCTCTTACCGCAACGGACCGTACAGGATACCGTAACATACATGCCGGCACTGCGGGATCACCAGAGATCCCCGCCTCGTTACGTCCGCCCGGATAAGAACCGGATGTAGGATCAACGCGCCCGGCGTTATCTTACAGGGTCTATCATCGCTGATATCCAGCGGGGCGAACATGGCGGAAGTATTACGATGGGAGAAAAAATTTCCAGGGGGGATTTTAAGAGGCACAGGAAAAAGCCCAAGAGCAGGTGTCGGCCTGCTTTTGAGCTTGGGTAGGGGATTTGGTTTGTGTATTAAAAATTACTACAAAAAAATAGACCGCCCTCACCAAAGGAATCGGTCTATTCTTTGACTGCTATTCCGAAAGCCACCGCCCTTAAAAGTGGATATTGCTCCGAGAGTCGTGTATCGAGCACGGCTCTCTTTTTTCATTATCTGGTTGTGTTGATTCTCTCTTTCCACAAAAAGAATCAGGCCACCCCGGCCAACGGTAAGCGTCCTATTTCAATGGATAACCTTTAGAAGCCGCCGCCCTTATAAACGGCTATTGCTCCGAGAGTCGTGTTACCAGCACGGCTCTCTTTTTATTATACTTTCTCCTGCCTATTGCACCGCTCTCTTAGAATTTCTCATTAGCCCGAGCCCACTCTTCCGTGCCTGGCCTCCTTGTTTTCTTTACTCAATCCGTGAATTAAAAATCACATAATCCGGCGCTGTGGGCACATTAATCGTGAATGACAAGGCTCCTGCCTTGGGAGTCGGCTGCGAAGGCCCGGGAAGCTGCCGGACTACGGCCTGTCCTTGGCTGTCCACAGCGACCAACTCCAAGCGGGAAGCACCCTTGGGAATGACAAACCCGGAAGCATTAATCACACTGAGACTCAGCCGGAAGCCCTTGCTATCAGCAGACTGCGTCAGTAGTGTCGGATAAAAGGGATTGTGGTGCTCCCCTCCCAAATCTCCAAACGGGGTCACGCTCTGCCAAGACTTGGCCTGCGGCAATTCCGTATCTCCCCGGCCCTGCACTATCAGTACTTTGAGTCTGAGCACCTTATACATGTTCTCCCATTTCACCTTCTTTAGCCCAGTGAGGATCGGGTTCATGGGCGCAAACAGTACGCCTTCCAGCAGTTGTGGGGATGTCCCCAGCGCTATTGTACTGCCGTCTTTGGTTACCGCAGTGGCCTGTCCGGCCCGCAGTTTCCCCACACTCTCCCCAAGAAGCGATACCGTGGTGCTCTTTGTGACGGCATCATACGTCAGCTGTGCACCCAGCGCACCTGCGAACGCACGGACAGGTACCATCAATTTGCCTGCCTGTATATAGGGCGCCAGCTTACCTGGAAACAGCACATATTGGCTATTGATCAGCAGCGGACTAATCTGGTTCCCCACTACCGGTGCGGCCTGCGCCGGAGCCGCCGTATATATGACCGGCAACAGACCGGCGCACAGCAGCATAATCAAGGTTTTCATAGCCAGCCGAAAGAATGGATGATGGCGATCATTCATAATTGTTCTCTCCCTTTGTCGTGAATAATTTGAATAGAATTAAATGCCTAGTGTCTACTCCGTCACTTCAATTAGAAAAGTTCGATCTGCAAAGCCTCCACGTTCCTCAGCTTTCTTTGCCCTTACCTTCTCTAGATCTTCAGGCAGGATCTTATGTATTTGAGCAAGAGCATGAACCACCTCAAGGATATCGGCCAGCTCTTCCACCGCCTCTGCATCACCAGCAGCTTGATTATACTCTTCTACCTCTTCACGAAGCTTCTTTTTCAATTCAGAAACATAGGATTCGTACTCCAACGTTATGCAATTACAGTCCTTACCCGACTCTTGAATAATCTCAGGGATTTTGTCGCGAACAAGCTTGTTGTAGATCGTCATTTCATTCAGCTCCTTTTCTTGATTTTGTCCACATGAAGCTTACGAATCTCAGCATCGGTGATGTTGGCCTGGACCAAATAATCATATATAGTTTGGGCCAGTGCCGCAGAAATAGGAGGCTCAGGGTTCCCCAACTTCAAACTGATCAGCTTCCTAGAGATAAACTCACTTAATTCCACATCATACACAACCATTTCGTCCGAGTGAATCTTCCGTAGCTCCGGGTCAATACTGAAGCGACATCTCATCGTGAATGAAATCATAGAGATGTATTTTACGGCAGCTACATCTTTTAGCAGACTCTCAATGGCCTTGATATGCCCATAGTTCTGCTTCAGCGGATTATACATCTTATACCGGTTACTCACCGACCATTGCTGATCCGCCCGCCCACCTTTAATTTCTCCAATGTAGTTTTTCGTCTCAATAACAAATACGCAATATGGGGAAATAACAACATGATCAATCTGGGCGTAGCCTGTTCTAGATTTGGGATTAGGGAGCAGCAGATCGCTTAAGAATTTACAGTCCTTAGGTAGCTGGTCAAGCTGAATGTTAACTTTATGCTCGCCTAGCTGACCAATTCGGGTGGGAGCAACCTTGGGCTTAGCCTTTGGAGTATGTGCCTTATGTAATGCCTGTGGCGGCTTAGAATCTGATTTTCGGAAGAGTGCCCTTAATGCCTCAAACATAGCCCAACCTCACATCCTCTGGATTTACAATATATATGGTAATTCGACAATATGGGAAGGATTCCCTTCCATTAGTGAGCATAAGAAAAGGACTGTCGCGTGAACAGCCCAAACATGTGTAAGCTTATATTTTTATCGTATCTTATTCCGAGAGAACAGAAGGAGCAGTAAAGGCATTTGCAAGCTGCATTCCATCCTTGAGCCCCTGTAGATATAGACGTTCATTAAGAACGGCTTGCTTTAATTGAAGCTTATTCTCCCAATCCTCAAATTGCGGCATACGTGCAATATCTATGGAGTCGAACAACGCCTGAAACGCCTCGTTCTCTTCTTCAAAAGCTTGTCTAGGCTCCGACTGATATTCTATTTGTGCAGTCACTTCGTCTAAGCGTCCCTGAATCGTCTGTATAAACCATGCCGGAAAACTCACTGCATCTCCCCCAGAACAGAAGTTTAAAAGCAAACTCTCTGAATATCCGTTCTTCTCGTGATACATCCGATTAATAAGTTCATCCACTTTACGACTCTGAGTCTGAAGTGCCTCATTGGTGCTTAACGGAATTCCTTGCTCCATTAGTTGCTGCCCGAGTTCGTCCAACTTGCGCTTCTCCTCCTCGTACTTGTGCATTAAATTGTGCATTGCATCCTCACCTTTCTGGCAAAGCTATAGTTGTAGACGATGTATAAAATTTTTAATGCGTTTATCGGTTTATTTTATTTTAATTCGATATTCGCATTAAAACAACTCCTACCTCGCATACAATTCAGTTAAATTGTGAGGTGACACGGAAATGAGACATCGCAAAGAGCCCCCTGGTGACAAAAACATCATTGGGAGCCGAGTTGTATCAATTCGCAAAGCTAATAAAATGAAGCAGAAAGATTTTCTTGCTCGGTTACAAACCTTTGGATTGGACATTAGCCCGACCAGTTTATCAAGATTGGAAGGTCAACATAGGCTTGTACAGGATTATGAAGTGGTGGCTGTTGCGAAAGCACTGGAGGTTTCGGTTGGGGAGTTGTTGGGAGATAGTGAAAAGAAATAAAGATAACTCTACTTACTGTTTACTGCAGAATTAAAAATACTGATTTAATCTTTCAACATTGAGGCAAATATATTCCTTCTTTAAGAATTCTATTTGCTCTTTTTTCATAGCTATAGTCATTTGATTTGTTCATTTTCACGCCTTGAAAATGAGATATTTTCCCAAAAATACTTAATTTGATATAATTAGTTATTCAGCATAACAAATCGATTGACCTACATGGATAACTTTACAACTCCTATGATTTCAAAAGGCTTCATAGCCAAATAATCGCTTTATACATCTTATATATTGAAAATCATACCTATTCATCTCCCCTTTTGATACGAACATATGTATGCTATAATTGTACAAGTTAATAAAATGTCGTTGTACGTTCATAAAAAAGGGGCGTAATGTAAGAAGATTTTCATAAGGTCTAGATCCTAGAGAGTACGTATATCAAAAAAGCGTTTTCTATTGGGTGGATTGGACTTAAATCTATGTTTTCAACTAATTTATAAAACCCAAAATAAACATGTTTTCCCTTTGATCATTTCATAAGAGATCAAATTTAATTCATTTTAAATTTTCATTAAACATTAAAATACAAGTCAAAGTCTTGTATAATAATCACAAGAAAACTTGTTAATAAGGATCAAATACTCTGGTATTAATGAAAGTTAAGTACAGAGAGAATTCTCGCACTAAACCAGAGAAAGTTCACGTTAAAAGTTAGCATAAGTTGCTAAAACTAAAGTTTTAAGTTTGCCCACTATTAATAATAAATAAAGTTTCTTTGAGGTGTGAATATGCAAACACAAGAATTACTTCATAAAGCAATTTCCAAACCTGTTGGTTCAGAAGATTACAGGGATTATAAGACTATCTTGTTTAAAGAATGCGAAAGAGAGTTGCAGAATTTTGAACCGCTGAGTATTGGCGAGACAGCCCTTAACCCTATTCAAGTACTTGACTTTTTTAGCGGTGCAGGAGGAACTTCTCTCGGATTCGCTGCAATAAACCGTCTTTACCCAGTTTTCCGTTTTCTTGGAGGTTGCGATATTAATTCAATGTCTGCCGCTAGTTATAGTAAAAACTATGGAACCCCATTAATAAATGAAGATATTCTTGAAATTTCTAAAAATAAAAATAGTATTAGGAGCTTTTTAGAAAGTATAGATTTTAATCCTAAACTTCCAACAATACTAATTGGTTGTGCTCCATGTCAGGGATTCTCCTCTCATAGAAAAACACGATGGGATGAGGAAGACGATGATAGAAATAACCTAGTAGTGGCTTTCTCTCGTATTGTTTCAGAAGTGAATCCCGCCGTCTTTATCATGGAAAATGTCCCTGAATTTCTATCTAATAAGTATTGGAAATATTTCAGTAAAGCTAGATCAACTTTTCTTGATGCAGGTTATACAGTAAAGCAACACATTCACAATGCAGCCGAATTTGGTGTGCCCCAGGCACGTTTTAGATCGATCGTTATTGGAATGAAAAAAGAATTTTTGTTGCCTGAGGGCATATATACACCAGATTCATTTAAGACCGTACGAGATGCAATAAGTTCCTTAAGTACAATTGCTGCGGGTGAAACATCCCAAGAAGATTGGATGCATAAGGCTGTTGCCCATAAGCCAAGTACTCTCGAAATAATTAGGAAGGTGCCTCATGATGGCGGTAAATTACCCCAAGGAATTGGCCCGGAGAGCTTAACTAGGATTAAAGGATTTTCAGATGTTTACGGAAGACTTAGTTGGGATAAACCTTCTATTACAATTACTCATTATGCCCGGAATCCTGCAAGCGGACGATTTACACATCCTGTTCAAGATAGAGGGATTACCGCAAGAGAAGCTGCTCGCCTTCAGAGTTTCCCAGACGGTTTTACATTCGAAGGGAAATTTGATGACATTTACCGTCAAATTGGAGAAGCTGTCCCTCCGCTTATGTCATGCGGCATTGCGTCAAGCGTTTTGATTGAATTTCTTTCATGTGAACCAACCGAAGCTCAATTAAGTGCTGGTATTCAACCTCAAGATTTACCCGTGAGCAATTCTTACTCGAATGTTATTTCAGATGTTAAAAGTAAAAGGGGGGGCAAAAATGCGGTTAACTTGTGTTGATAGCTTTTCAGGTGCAGGAGGCCTATCATTAGGTCTTCAGCAGGCCGGACTTGAAGTACTACTTAGTTTTGATATTGAATCTAAATGTATCGATACAATTAATAATAATAACAAATACTTCTCACACCCTGCGATAAGTGCAGACATAAAGGATATGCTCGGAGGACGGTTGTTAAACGAGATCGGTTTAAGACAAGGTGAACTCTTTTTACTCGCAGGCGGGCCACCATGTCAAGGGTTTTCCGTTCAACGTATTGGCGAAGATCTTGACAGCAGAAATGATCTTGTTCTTCAATACGGAAGCCTCATCGACGAAGTTCGACCAATGTTCTTCGTAATGGAGAATGTATCAGGCCTACAAGGAAAACGAGGTAAAGCAACTCTTACTGAACTGATACGCCATATGGAGGACATCGGCTATGTAATTCATAAGGAACTTATAAATGCAGAAGACTATGGCATACCTCAACGCAGGAAGCGCATTATTTTGGTTGGAGAAAGACGAGATATAGGCTCAGAGTATACTTTCCCAAAACCAACGGGCAAACGGCAGACAGTACGTGAAACAATAGAGTTCTTACCCGAGCCCCCAAAAGATGGAACTACTCACCCTGACTACCTTCATCACAGGAGAGATCGACTTTCTGATAAAAATATTCAACGCCTCATGGTATTGAAACAAGGCCAGGGACGTGATCACCTACCTGATGATTTATTGGCAGATTGTCATCGGATCGATAGTGCAATTATAGGCCACCGAAATGTATATGGCAGAATGTCATGGGACGATGTAGCACCTACTATTACAGCACGTTTTGATAGCTTCACTCGGGGAATGTTCGGCCACCCAGAGCAATTGAGGAGCATATCACTTTGTGAAGGAGCTTTATTGCAGACTTTCCCAATCGATTATAAGTTTTCTGGTACAAAAGTTGAAATTGCTCGACAGATAGGAAATGCAGTCCCTCCAACACTCGCAAAAATAATTGGTGGAAGCATTATAGAATATTACCTTAGAAAAGAGGTAAAAGCTTGTGTCTTATCAGGTAATTATTAAAAAATATTTATCAAGCCTCCAACAAGATTATCAAGACTCATTATCAGGTAATCAACATACTGCCGAGCTCTCTTTCAGGCCTCCTTTGGATACTATGTTTAGAGAGCTGGCTACTGTTCTTAACGGAAATCCAAATATTGTAGTTATACTAGAACCTAAGAACCAAGCTCGTATGGGTAGGCCTGATTGGCGAATGCATGACAGAAATACTCTAGGTGTATACGGATATATTGAAGCTAAGGGCTTAAGCCAGAATACTTTTGATATTGCACCGTATGAAGAGCAATTTAATCGTTACCTTTCATTAGGACACAAGCTAATAATTACTGATGGCATTGACTTTGTTTACTCATTTACTGATGGCATGAAACCAAAAGTTGTTTCATTGATTGATAAATCGCTTATACTTCAGTCTGATTGGTCTTCTATTACTCCAAATATAGAATTCGAGCACATGATGCGTAGATTTTTTTCGGAACCATCGCCTCAGTATTATGACGAAGGATCTTTGGTGGAGCAAATTGCAATCAGAACACGTTATCTCTCAGATGAAATACTTCGTTTTTCGTCAATTCCATTAGATGAGGCAATGGATACTGAGGAGAAAAATGCAATCATTTTGTTAGATGGGTTAAAACAATTAGTTTATAACCATAACGATTCTAATATGCGTTTTGACAGTGTGTTTGCAGATTTTGCAGCTCAAGTCATTATGTTTACAATTTTATTTGCACATCGAGTTGAATGTACTGATGCTGATTCAGCAGTAGAAAAAGAAAGAAAAATTAGAGAGTACCTGTCCCGTGAAATTGTGGAAGGACAAGTTCTTCGCCCATTCCTTACTATCATTCATTATATAAATAACCAAGAAGATGAGAGTAGTTTCATTCTTTCCTGGACTGATGAGTGTATAAGCTTCCTATCATTCGTTCACATGACTGAACAACAAAGACAACATCCTGATTATCATAAGCTGTTTGAACTATTTTTGTCTAAATTTGATGCTCGTTCTCGCTTTGACTATGGTGCGTTTTATACCCCCATTGAGCTAGCTGACTTTATAGTTAGATTTACCGAAACTATCACAAAACGTTCTTTTGAAGGAAATAGTATTTTTTCAGACGGGAACATAATTATTGATCCATGTTGTGGAACTGGATCATTTCTTGAAAGTATCAGAAGAAACGATGCGAAAAAGGGAGCTTACTTGCTGTGCGGCTATGAAATATTACCCGCTCCATATATGCTTGCGAATTACCGAATGGCGATACTTGATACAGAGATTAACGAATCACGTTCCCACAATGAATTGTTACTAGCTAACACATTAAGCAACTACCTATTTGGTACGCCTGTAAACCCCCTTACGGTTGAGGGATATGAGTTAAATAGAGCTTACGAAATAGCTTCAAGGCCTATAACTCTTGTCATTGGAAACCCTCCATCCTCAGATTCATCGAAGATTAACACAGGAGATGATTTTTCTGTAATCCTGGACCTTATGGATGATTTTAGACCACCGGTTCAAAAACGTCATTTACGCCAGAATATTCAAAAGCAAATTAACAATCCTCACTTACAATTTTTGCGTTGGGCCTGTGAGAAACTTGATACTGCTCAAAATCATTCTGTTTTAGCATTAATTGTTCCCTCTAGTTTTCTTGAAGCCGATTCTTACAAGTTTGCTAGAAAGTACATTATTGAACATTTTTCTAATATGTGGATTATATCGATAGATGCTGATGCAAGAGCCGGCATTCGTTCAGATAGTTTATTTAATACCCAACAAGGACGAGCTATACTTTTTGCAACGCGTCGTTATGAGGAAACTTTGGGAGTAGAAAAATATAGGTACTATGATCTCTCCCGGTTTGCAAAATCAGATAAAACAAAAACACTTGCGAAAAGTGCTGATGAAATTTTTGGAATGCTCACTGAACATGATATAGACGAAGCTAGTTATAGCTTATGTCCATCGATACCTTTTAATCATGAAATTTATTCTTCATTTTGGCCTGTAAGCAACGAAAATGATGAGATTTCGATCTTTCAGCAATATTGTTCTGGTATAAAACTAGCCCCAACTAGTATCTTCACGCACTTAAAAGCACCTATGCTGAAACGGAGAAGCAAGGAAATTATGTTCCGGGGGAACGCTGCTGCTAAAGAGTGGATGGCGCATCAAGATAAACCTCCTAAAGACGAGGAGATAAGTTTCTTTGCCAATGAATTGATTTCTCACGGAGATCCGCAAGCCGTTGACACTTTGCTTAACGCCAATATTGTAAATTATGCTTTTAGACCTTTTTTGACTATGAAAGCATTTTTATGGCAAGACCTATTACACAAATTTAGTCGAGTTGGTGGTGGTGGGACTCGCAGAAGACCCGAAATTAGTGCTGCATTCAGTGCAAAAGGAACTATCGGATTTGCACTTTCTCATTCCCCTAAAGACCAAAAGGATAGGCTTAGACAATTTGCTTCTTTTTGTTGGTACCACCCTGATAATGATTTATGTAGAAGAGGCAATTCTTATATTTACCTTAACCAATATCCTGTGAAGGGAACACGAAATAGAGTTATAGAAAACAATATTCATCCTAAATTGGGAGTGCTCTTATCTCAATTATTAGCAGTCCCTATAAATAATATAGCAACGGAGATGGTATTTTATACTTTTGCCGTTCTTTGCTCCCAAGTATATCTGGACGAGTTTGAAGGTGCTTTGTTTACAGTAAATCGTGCTGATATGCGTCCACGAATTCCTATTGTTAATGATGCCGATGTATTCCGTCGATTAAGTTCGCTTGGACAACAGGTAGCGGAACTTGAAAAACGAGACTACTTTCCAGCAAATCATATGGGCTTTGATTATGAAGCTATTCAGGCAGAAATTCCAGAGGGATTCAAATTAAAACTCCTGGATCATCTTTTCGATGAAGAGCGAGAGATTTTAATTCTTACGGACGGATTAACTAAAGTTGAGATCCCCTGCCCTTCTTACATTCAGAGTATCAATATTGCTGGTTATGATATCATTAAAAACGTTTGGATGAAATTTAACTCTTATAACTTTACCCATAGTGTTTTTTCACCAAATGACGTTATAGATTTGCTTAATTTAATTAATAAATTAATTGAATATGTATCTTTGGTTGGACAAATTGACGTAGTAATTCACGACATTATTGAAGGGGCCTACCCACTCTTATTACCTACTGAGGGTAAATCCTAAGAGAATTAAACGCCAATGGTTGATGTTTATGATAAAAGAACGCGCTATTCTATCATGCAAAAGATAAGGTCCAAAGGTAACAAATCAATCGAACTACATCTGATTCACTTGTTTAAGGAACACAGCATAACCGGATGGCGACGTAACTACCCGGTGAAAGGACATCCTGATTTTGTATTTTAGATCGGCAGATTGCTACTTTTGTTGATGGGTGCTTTTGGCATGGACACACTTGTCGAAACACACAACCCCAAGAAAATGTTGAATATTGGGATGAAAAGCGTTCGCATAATATCTTACATGATAAAAAAGTCATAAATATTTTCAATAGCTGTGGCTGGACTGTCATTAGAATCTGGGAGTGCGACCTAAAAAAGAAAAATCAATATCAAACTATGCTCCGACTTAAAGAATCTATTGATAACAAAAGGTATTTTTCTGATACTCATAATTTCTTTTGGCAGCCAAAATGTAATTGTTAAATCTCAAGCGTTCTTTATACTCTATGTTGACCAAGAAAAATAAAGAAGACGTACAGGAATTCCCTGGCGTCTTCTTTGCTTTTTTTTGAGTCTGGTCACAATACCTTCGAATTCAGGAAAACCATGAGCTTGGCCTTAGGGCGTGTCTTAAAACTAATTTTTGATATGGTCTTCATTTTTGGTTTTTCAATATTCGTTCGCTACTTTTGTTCTAGAACCATATTTAGAGTTGAAATTCCGAATTGGAGCTGGTAACTGCCTTTGAAGTTATTGCCTTCACAAAGGTTTCTTTACTAGTTTGGATCGCTAGTTCTTTTAATTTGTCTTTCCCTTTAATAATGAAAAAAGGTGTGCCAGTAACATAATAATTCGAAAAATTGTTCGGTGTTATTTTTTCGCCTGTGATAGAGTAACTGGTAACTTTTCCGATTTCCAACTCAACTTCACTGGCAGATACGTTTTCGTCAGTTACTAAATAAATTTGGTCATTCCATTTTAAGATAGGAGCTGCGTTACTTTGAGAGGATTTAATCTCTGTAAAGGAAATATCCTTCTTTGTTGTATTAGATTCTTGAGAATTTGAGCAAGCGATCAATAGTAATAATAGAGAAATCCCTATTAATTTTTTCATGTTATTCCTCCATAGAATCTTTATTTTCTTCATCCCCTCAGATGATGATAAAGGCATTTGGGGGTATCAAAAACGATGGACAAAAAGGCGCTCCTTCGAGAACACCTTTTTGAATATAGTTTATTTAAAATAATTCTCTAGCTTACTGATTATTTCAGCATTGCTGGTTGAATACTGACGTAGTCTATTCTTTGTAGCCTTACCGTCAAATAAGGAGATATTCATTGTGTTATATATATCAATCCCGAATCTAGCCTCCTTATTTACATATATCCGAATGGTATACGTATAGGGATCAAACTTAATTTTTCTGTCATGTGCATTCTTCAAGTCTAACTTATCGAACTCAGCTATGATCTTATTTATTTCTTCCCGATTTTCAATTTTAATTTCATCTTGAGTAACTTCAACACCTGAAGATCTTTGGGTGATATAAATGGTGGATACTTCATTAACATTAATTTTATCAGTTACTACTTTCTTAAAAGAAGTCGTCTTCTGAGCATTATATACAAAAACAGATGCAACCAAAATAATGATTAAAGCCCCGATTCCTATAAGGTACTTGGTTTGTTTTTTCATTATAAATTCTCCTTCTTTATCGCTTGATTACATTCATGTTTCCATCAGCCACCCTCTTCCCTTAAAACCCGCAGCACCCGCCCCCTAGCTCTCGATATATACTGCCGAACATGCTGCGTGGGAATATTCAAGAGCTCCCCGATTTGTTGATTGCGGCTGCGAGATCAGGGATTTGCTCTGCTACATCGTTCTTCAAGCCGGTATAGACCTTCCTGGAACGGCGGGTGCGCCTTCGGATATGGTCATAACAGTAATGCTTAATGGTATTGACGACATAAGAGGTAACTTTGCAGCCGCTTAAGGAGCGCAATAGAGATGTTTTGGGGATCAGCTTAATAAAAGCTTCCTGAATTAGATCATCAATGACCTCTTGATCCTTAATAATATTAAATGCTTTCTTTCTCATTAAAGGATAGTGGTTCTCATATAAATTCTTCATGAATGTTCTATCATCATCGGGTTCACAAGCCTTTAGAACGCGAAGTGAAATTTGTAACCCCTCCCCATATAATCCATATTAATTCCATTTTTAATCAATTATACCCTTTTTCCTGGTGATTCGGGCTCGTGAATAATAGGCTGGCGCAGAAAAAAAGAACGCCACGGCGTTCTCTTAATCATTCAGTATCACGTAGCTTCTAATGTCTCTCTATCTTCGATTTCGGACAAACCATGAACTTGGACTTAACAGGACAATGGTGATCACCACCACCGCCCCAAGCAGCATGATGTTCCAGCGGTCAAAGGTCCGGTAGAACAAATCCGGTGAGAGGTACGCTCCATTCTGATACAGTACGTCGTCAATATACCGTGCAAAGGTATGCTTCCCCTGGTCCAGGGTCCAATGTTGCTGACGTACAGCAGCACGAAATGGCTTGTTTGCTCTAATCGCTGAATCCAATACAGCCTCTAAGCTGTCCATTTGCACATAGTAATACTTCTCGCTCAATGCAGGATTTGCATCCTCTGCCGTCTTGAACGGCCGGACATACCGCCAACCCTTCTCATAAGTAGGATAGCTGGTATAGCCGTACCCTAACTCGTAGAATGAGGAGGCTTGTGTTCCTTCCGGAATGGCCTCAATCATCGTACCCTTCGGGATTTCTAAGGCAACAGGAGTTTCGCCGGATGGAAGCTCAGTATAATACTGCAAGGTTACAGGTGCTTCTATACGATGTGTTAAGGAATACGTAGGCTCTGCAGAAATGCCGGGAAAATAGAAGCTATACGTGCTCAGGTCCATTTGCTCCAGCGGAATGCCTTGTCCATAGGGACTGGCAGTTGCCGCAGTAGAGAAGTCCTTACGTAATTGATGGTTGTGATACAATGCGGAACCTGTGCGGTAGACAATAATGCACAAGAGGATAATGACCGTCAACACGGCACACCACGATAGCAATGATCTGGAAGCAGCGGGAACAGACATGTCATTATCCTCCTTATCGGTTCAGTTAAGCTAATTAACCTTTACGGTGAAGCCGGTAGGCTCAGCGTAGTAATCAGGCGTGCAGTACATAACCTTTATTCAAACCCATCCTCAGGCTCCCCCACCTCAAACCCTAATACCTTTGTAGCTTCTGCTTTAAACCTTCCGATCCAAGAATCCCAACCGCTCTGATCCATCTGCGCATAAAATGATAACCCGCTTGGCTCAACGGATGCCTGAATATAAACCTCATCCTCTTCCTGTCCATACCAGTGTGGAATTCCGTCTATGTACCCGATCCAACCAGGCATACGCTCATATAAGTTGGCAACTTTATTCCATACTTCATCGGGTAGATAATACCATATGTTCAGATTGCAATTATGAGAGGTTATTTCATTCATTTGCCTTCCTCCTTAGCCTCCAACCTTCAATTAAGCATCCCTCACATCGTACCATATATTGGAATTCATGTACTACCACGCCTAGCCCGACCAACAGAAATACCCTCATGCTGCACTCCTTCAGACTGATGTCAGGCATTATTTTCAACCCGCCCATTGTAGTGACCAGCGTCAAGTTTATCTTCATGCCATGCACTTATAATTACATCTGCGTTCTGAATCATTCTTTGAATATGGTCTACATCGTCTACAAGTCGCTTAATTCTGAAATGTTTGAAGCAATGATGCTTATGCTAACCTTTGGTTCGCTTGATCGGAGAGAGGATTTTCCCGTAGAAAAAAGAGCGAAGCTTGACCTTCTCATCCGTCTGGTTCTATGGGTTCTCCATCAGATGAACGCATATGACAATTCGTTTTTGTTATTGATATAATCAAGGCAGGGGGAGGTGCAACGGTGGATCAACATAGGCAAGCGGAAACGAACAGCTTGGACAACATGCTCTTACAGCCTGGAACTGAGGAGCATATCCTCTCTACAAGAATGTCGCTCCCGGAAAGACAATTTGTCAAATCTCACGTGCTGCTTCTCATTGTAAGCGGCAAGGGGGAGCTTGAATATAACGGACAGACTTATCCAATGGAGCGGGGCCACGCTTATCTATTGGCTCCCGGGATGTTTATGGAATTACGAACATCCGCGAATAATCCACTGAATTATTACAGAATCAGCTTCGATTTGTGGAATCCGGTCATGAAGGCGGGGGGTGTCAAGGATAACGAGGCCCTGTTCTGTCAAGCAAGATTCGCTGATGAGTTGTATGGCAAGCTACAGGTCCAGCAGAGCGCGGAGGTGCTCGGACGGACTGAGGAGCTGTGCAAGATTGGCGTCTCCGGCAAGGGAATTGACTCTAATTCCGGCGAACAGTCGATTCCAACTCCACACAGGTCTAGCTTCTCCTTTCGGCGTCAGATGCTGCTCTTCGACTTGCTGAACCAGCTGTTTCTGTCACAACCCGCCGATACAGCTGAGAATATATCGCGGCTCGAGCGAACAATGGATTATATGCATACCCACTACCCTGAGCTCATTACACGTGAGAAGCTCGCCGAATTGGCCGATATGAGTGTCTGGCATTACGCCCACTTGTTCAAGGCAAGGACTAGACACAGTCCTATGGAATATTTGAACGGAATCAGGATGAATCAGGCCAAGGAACGATTGCTCACTGGTGGAGGAAAAGTTCGCGACGTTGCTCGCCAGGTTGGGTTTGCCGACGAATTTTATTTCAGCCGCAAATTCAAAAAAACGGTCGGACTTTCCCCCACGAACTATATCAAGCAAAAGCTCGAGAAAATAGCGGCCATCAGCTTTCCTTATACGGGTCATCTGCTTGCCTTGGGTATAACTCCTTATGTGGCGCTTGTCGACAAACGCCGGGATTTGCACAGATTAGATTACGTGGAACATATTCCGTATCAGTTGTCGCGTTCCAAGACCATGAGCTTTGAGAAGTGGAGAACAAATCTGGATGTGCTTGCTGAAGCTCGTCCTGAGATCATCATCTGCAGTGAATATGAAGATGCAATCTCCCAGGGCTGTATCCGCCAATTGGCTACCACCGTAGTCATTGCGTGGAACCGGCTGGACTGGCGCAGTCATTTTCGCCAAGTAGCGCTGGTGGTTGGCAAGATGAGGGAGGCGGAGCTGTGGTTGGCCGCCTATAAGGCAAAAGCGGAGCGAGCCGGCGCGCTGCTTCGATCGGGACTCGGAGAGCATACAGTGTCTGTGCTGCACATTATGCTTGGCGAGTTGCTTGTCTATGGCTGCCGGAATGCCGGAGCCGTGCTATTCGAGGACCTTGGCTTGAACCCTGCATATGATGTGCACGACATTCAGACCTATCGCAATATCGGCATCGAGGACCTTGCTTCGTATACGGGCGACCGGTTGCTGCTGATCGTCGATGGGGACCCCGCTTCCAAGCACACATGGGAGACCCTTCGCGAATTAGAACAGTGGACCAGGCTAGTGGCTGTTAGAGAAGGACATGTCTACGAACAGCATGAGATGCCTTGGCTCGACTATTCCCCGCTCGCTCACAACATGATTATCGATCGGGTCGTTACGTTGTTCGGCGGCACAGGATGCTGAACGACTTAGCATCGGTGTCCATGGGTATCCCGCACAATTGTCCATGTATAGGGACATAGGCTTATGCTAAAATCAACATTGATAATGATTATCAATGTTGAGGGAGGGTATATTTTGCTTTTCAAACGTAAAGCTGCTATTCATGCATGTATTGCACTTTTGCTTGTATTTCTGACCGCTTGTGGAGGAGAAGAAGGGGGAGTCGCCACACAAAACACTTCTTTGGCTCCCCAATTTCTCACGGTTCAGCATAAATTCGGTGAAACGGATATTCCTGTCCATCCGCAACGGATTGCTTCGATCAATCTGGAGGATATGCTGCTCTCTCTTGATTTACCGGTCGTGCTGGCTGTAACGGCGGGGTCGGACAATTACTTGATGCCACAGCTGCAAGCCCGGGATATCCAGGTGCTCCCATCCCTTTCGCCGGAGGCGGTGCTTGAGTCGAACCCCGACTTGATCATTGCATTCGATGTTATCACACAGGAAGATTACGATGCCCTGTCCAAAATCGCGCCGACAATCGTCTATAACCGCCGGACGTGGAGAAGTTCAATTACTGAGATCGCCAAAGATCTAGGTCAGGAGGAGAAAGCGGTAGCTGCTCTCAAAGCCCATGAAGAGAAGGTGGCGCAGGCTAGGGAGGATCTGGCACCTGTTATAGCGGCCCAACCTACGGTAGCGTTAGTTCGGGTTACGGCCAAAGATTTCCGCCTGTATTTCCCGTCGATTCTGTCCTCTGAGCAGGTGCAAGGCTATGCGACCGCCCTGTACCATGATCTTGGTCTGCAGGCCGATCCACTTGCCTTGGATTTGCAGAAGAAGGAACCCGAAAGAGAAAATGCGACAATATCGATGGAGTTGTTACCACAAATTAAGGCCGACTATATATTCGTCACAGTTGGCAGCGCCAGTGGAGGGCCGGAAGATTATAAGAAGGATCTCGAAGGCTTCGCCGAAATTGAGAAATCCGCTGTCTGGAAGGCGCTTCCAGCTTATCAGCAAGGGAATATCTATATGGTTGGAGCCAAACACTGGATAAGCGATGGCATGTTGGCCGATGATCTGAAAATTAACGATATCGTCCAAGCGCTCGGGAAGTAGTCGTAGAGCAGCGAGGAAATGGCCTATCGTGGCAGACATCGAGAATGATTTCACCATAATGAATCGAGTGGGGACGTAAGCGCTCGTACTACGCAGGGAAGTCATAATACCCTGCCTGTGCGAGTCTTTAGTTTGTTACAGAGCGATTCAATACTGCGCTTCCGGCGCGCCCAGCTTTTGCAGGTTCTGCACCTCGTCCTCGGCTTCTTCCACTGTTTCCAGATGTACATCCCCTTTCGCCTTCTCAACCATTCGTTCCACCTTTGCAGAATTCGCTTCATGTCGGCTATACGTGGAAGTAGCCGACCTTTCCGAGTGGTGGGTGTTCAGCCCGTCCGTGAAGAGAGGGCGGTCTTGCTTAACTGCTCTTATCCCATCAACGCATAGTAATACTTCGCTTCCTGTGTCTTATACAGACCATACCAGGCATCTAATTTGTCTGGTGCAAATACATCCAGGGCTTTCAATACATGCATGGTGAATTCCAGCGGGGCGATGCCGGTTGCTGTGATCAGCTTGCCGTCCGTTACAGCAGGCTGGTTCTGATAGAACTCTTCGCCGGTGTAGGTGGGACAGATCATTTTGAGATACTCCAGGTCATTGCTTGTATGTGGGCGTGAGTTCAGCAGTCCGGTCTGGGCAAGTCCCATGGTAGCCCCGCAGATCGCTGCCACTAATATATCCTCCTGTATACATCTCTCAGCGAGCCCAAGGATCGGCTTGTGGATGGCTTCGGTCCATGTCTCACCGCCGGGTAGAATCAAGGCATCTCCGCTTGCCATGCTGCACTCATCCACCGTGATGTCAGGCATTATTTTCAGTCCGCCCATGGTAGTGATCAGTGTCTTCTCATTGGCTACGGTTACTATTGTAGATGGGGCTTGTCCCTCCTTGTAACACCTTCCCGAGTTCAGTTCAGCCGTTAGATACCCTACCTCCCAGTCGGCCATGGTGTCTAACACATATAGATATACCTTATTATTCATTAGTACGTCCTCCTTCAAGTTTCTTTCTTTTTTTATTATAAAACAGGTTCACTGACAACTGCTGTCAGTGAACCTGTTTAAGCTGAACATATTCACTAGCGTTGCAGGCCGCCTTACTCCGTACCGTCTACCATCATCTGGAGCCCGGAGGACGTCTGATCTTCGAGACGCGTAATCCCGCAGGAACTGACCTGTCCGATGAAGGGGAGACGGGTTGGGGCCAATTCATCGATTCAGACGGCAACGTAGTCAAGGTATCGGGCACACGACCTACGATGCGGAACGTCCCATCATGCACTGGGTAACTTTTCCGATTGGGGCTATAAGCGGACTGGGACCATACACCGTGCACCCATTCCGCCCCTCTCCTTATCAGCGTATGCAAGAAATCGTAAGCTTCAATCTGTTCTTTTTGCCATAATTAAGCTGACGATCTGCTTCATCTCCTCTTGGTTCAGGATAGAATACCAGCGGGTCGTTGTGTTATCCTTGCTAATTGTCAGCAGAAGCAGCTCAGTCCTATCTTCGGAGACGTTCAGAATCACTCTTAGGCTACCCTGGATGTCTAACCATATGGAGTCGAACTGGTCAGCCTTTTTATAATCGCTTTTTGTCTTTTCCTTTATTTGCAGGCTGGAGAGCCGGTTCAGCAGGTCGCTAAGATGATCATCGCCCTTAATCTTGAATTCGCTCTCTGCATCATTTCCAGGCAGGAAAGTCAGTGTAGTGATCTCCTTGTCAGGTAAGGCGGGTGCTATCTGCCCTATCGTTGTTGTTGCAGGATGGAGCCAGATCCGAATGGTGGTACCATAATTTTGGATCAACAGGACAATGGGAAGGACGGCAACTAGAATTCTCAGTATTAAAAAACCCTTTCCTTTACGCATAAAAGGTTACCCCTCCTTGTTCCTCATTCCTCTTGATATCATCCTTACATTCATCCCTAATTATATCATAATCTGGTTATTCCCTCCCCTTCCCACACCAAAGACGCCGCAGGCGAACCTGGGCATCTCGTGTTCCTTCTATTTAATTCTGTCCTCTTTTTTAGGGAACTTCCATGTTCCTATAGCACCAGCATCATCCTATAGGACTTAAAAGTGCGTACTTCTACATTTCTTATTTACTGTTTACACTAACATCAGCCATTGATTAACGAGGGGGAATGATTAATTTGGGACAAAACTGGAAAATCTTCATACTTGCTGTGGTCTGCTTTATTGTCGGGACATCCGAATACATGATCACGGGCATTCTAGATAAAGTTGCCGCAGATACCGGAGTGACATTATCTCAGGCTGGACAGTTAATGACCGTCTACGCACTAGCCTACGCCATAGGTACCCCGGTCCTAATGGGGGTCACCGCCCGGTTTGACCGTCGAAAGTTGTTGTTGTACTCGCTTGGCTTAATCATCGTGAGTAATGCGCTAATCATGATTTTTCCGGGATATGGATTTATGCTGCTTGCACGGGTAGTCATGGCGCTCGGAACTGGTGTATTTGTCGTGACATCGCTTGCCTTAGCCGCTAAGTTAGCGCCTTCGAACAAGAAGGGGAGTGCGATTGCAACGGTGTTAATGGGTGTCACCGCTTCACTTATCTTGGGCGTGCCCATTGGCCGGGTGATTGCCGCAGCGTACGATTGGAGGCTGATTTTCGGCGGCATTAGCCTTCTTGCTATGGTCAGTCTGCCCGTCCTGGCAAGCGCAATACCGCGGATGGAAGGTGATGAGCCGATCTCCTTTGCCAAACAACTGGCTATGGTGAAGAGACCGCGAATCGCACTCTCTCTCGCCATTAACTTTTTTATGACGATGGGTTATGGCATTGCCTTCACATATTTGTCGCCTTATCTGCTGGAAGTTGCCGGAATGAGCGATCGATGGGTAAGCGGAGCCCTGTTCGCATACGGCATTGCCAGTCTAATCGGGTCAAAGGCAGGGGGAAGCGGCACCGATCGATGGGGTGTAGCCAGAACGTTAACTGGAGCAACGTTGTTAAATATGGTGATGCTGATATTGTTATCGGTAGTCTCTGGCACTTCCATATTCCTTGTTTTCTCGGTGCTGGTGCTTTGGTCGCTCTTCTCCTGGGCAGCTTCTCCAAGCCAGCAATATGATCTTCTTACCTTGTCTCCCAAGACATCTGGTGTCATGCTTGCCCTCAACACATCTGTGCTGCAACTGGCGATAGCAGCGGGGGCTGGACTCGGAGGCATTGTCATTAACTATTTATCGCTGCAAGCCATTACGTGGGTCGCTGCTGCCTCCGTTGCTGTAGCGGCTATGATTTCTGCTGCGTTGTTCGGCAGGATAAGCTATCGGTCGCGCCAAGAGAGTCAAAGAGCAGAAATACTAACATCTACAGCTCCGGAATAAGCTTGGTACAATTGACTTTTTCATATGAAAAGTGAAGGAATGCGATTAAGCTAACGGGAAATGTTAGTTGAATAGCAGCGGGGGTCTAAGACTTCCCCCTATCAATAAAAAACAAATATAGTCAACAGTTCCATTCCCGCCCATGAACAACTATGATATCGTACCTATTATACTTTGATAAATAAGGGAGCGAGCTGCGATTGGATGCACACTTGAATACCGCAATGGAAGCACTGGAGCACTACTCTATAAGCTGCAAGTCGGTTGATTTCATTGCACAGAGCGGCAATACGATCTACAAAGTCACTGATCTGGACAACAATAGTTACAGCCTCCGGTTACATATCTCTAAAGGTGACGCCCTTGAGCAAATCTGGAGTAAGCGAGAAGTCCTTCAATCTGAGATGGTCTGGCTGGAAGCCTTAACCTTGGATACCGATGTGACCCTGCCTTCACCTTGTAAGAATATTTGCGGAGAATTCATTACGGAGGTGAACCATACTCACTGCACTTTGTTACGATGGGTGGAGGGTGAGCAGAAGCCTTTTATTCCTACTATAGAAGACGCCGGGGCCATAGGTGCATTGATCGGCAAGTTACATAAGCAAGCCTCGAACTGGAGCATCCCCGCTGCCTTTGAACGCCCGGCCTTTGATCCCTCCCGGATCAGGCAAGCCCTTAATATACTTAAGGAACGCGCTAATGCCGGACTGCTTGATGCAGGAGATACGGAGCTTCTGCTGCATGCAGGCGAGCGGGTCATTCACATGATGAATTCTATGGAGCGGACCGCCAGCCATTGGGGCATGATTCATGCTGATTTGATTCCAAGTAATTTAGTGTTTGTGGGAGAAGATGTGCGGCCTATTGATTTTGGTGCTTGCGGGTTCGGTTATTACTTAATGGATTTGGGCTGGACGTTCTCCTACATCCATCCTTCGTTCAGAGAACAGCTGCTTCAGTCTTATTCCATGCATCATCCGTTACCTGATAACTATACCCGGCGGTTAGAGGGTTTTTTCATTGCAGCACAGCTGGAGACCATGAATTTCTGGCTGGGCCTGCCGGACTGGCAGGAATGGCTGCCCGGGCATATCGGTAAATTAGCCAGTAGAGAGATTACGGCCTACTTAAACAATGAATCGTTCCTATTTAGCGGAGTGCCGTATTGGGAATAAACCTTCACCAGGCTTGGTACAAGCGCAAAAATAAAGACGCTGCGGGAATTCCCGAGCGTCTTTTTGCTTCTTTTATGGAAGGAAGTACTCCCTTAATTCTGTCCCCCATAGCCCTTATACGTTCCATAGACGGCATTCGCATACTGATCCGCCAGAATCGGGCGGCCGTAGGAATCGGTGGCGCCTGGATACCAGTTATCGCCTCCGTTGTAGTGTAAGAGTCCGTTGTAAATGTTGCCGAATCTGGAGATCTTCTCATCGAGAATCAGTCCGCCTAAGGCTACCTGATCCTGTTCGCTGCTGTGATTATACGTGCGGCCGAATTTGGCGCTGAATTGGGATAGATAGGCGTTACGGGTGTTCGGCTCGACCTGCATCAATCCGTCACCGGCGGATGGGCTGCCCGGCAGACCTGCTCCGAAGCTGCTCTCCTTCTTGATCACCGCGCTCAGTAGTAGTGCGAAATCTCCGCCTTTGCCGAATTTATTGTCCACATTCATGGCATATGTCCAGATCTGGCTGGGCACCTCGGAGGGGCGGGTGACGCCGGTTGTGGGCGGTGAACCGGTGTAGATTTTGACCGAAGACATCTTGTCATTCACACTGTCACCGACCCAGGAGGAGCTTGCCGTGTAGGTCCACTTCGTGCCGCCGAAATTATCGTCCGCATACACCTCCACCGTCCAGCCGCTGGGCACCTTGAGCGAGGACATCCAGTCGTTCGGAATGCCCGCATTGTTCAACTGGGACAGCGCATAATTGCCTGTTCCCAGGGTGACGGCCTTGCCGCCATAGTCCCTGTCCGCATAGAAGATGGCTCCGTTCGTAGCTGGGGGTGTGGTGGGCGTGGGTGTGGTGGTGCTGCCGCTTTTCCATAGTGCTGGAACATTCGTCGGCTCCCAGCCGGTCAGTGACGTATGCGCCTGCAGACAGGTATATGTACCTCCCCCATAGGTTACGGTGTCATTCACCGCATAGGCCGTGTTCGGCGACCATGCTCCTCTCGCGGCTGCACTTGCATTCGGTAAGGCGGTGAAGAATACGGAGAGCAGTAATGCGAATGCGGCCAACAGGGATACAGCTCTAGCTGATACTTTGGTATACAATAGCCAAGCCTCCTTAGATCGTTTACCCACAGAATAACCCCACAAAGTGATACTGTGGCTCAAAAAAGGCCCCTTCAAGGGGCCATCCATCAGGGTACTTTATTTTATTACCGATTTCCTAATTCATTCCAACATTTTTGTAGTTTTTAATTAGCTTGCTGAGAGGATTATATTCCCATATATTAAAAGTTAAATACCCTTATCCCAAAGAAACGAGGATGCTCTTTCATGAAATTCAAAATAATGTTACTTTTTTCTATATTCGTTATCTTGTTTGTGGGCTGTGACATTAATGATGTAAATGATCCTCTCCCTCAAGCAGAACTTTATCACCCGCCTTCTTCCCTGTTAGAGATTGCAATTGTGGGTAAAGTCCCTTTTGATTCCGTCAGAAATGTTAACTACATCTCTAAGAACCTCAAGGATATTGTCGAAGACCCTACTATTCATTATGACGGATTAATTATTACTAAGGATTATCTGGCTGAAGCAGCTAAGCAAGAATATAGAGATTTCTTTAGCAACCTAACGTATCCGGTATTTTTCATGGGGACGGAGAATTTGTTAGCGAAGGTATTTCTGGATGACCGTTTAACCCTTGATGCAGCAAGAATAGACGGCTTCGGCGCTAACGTATCCGGATTTGTTCTGTCGGAGGGTAAGCATTTGGAGTGGGGCTTGTATCTACCAGACAACCCTACAGAAGCAGATAAAGATATCAACATGGTTCTAAGAATCTCCAATATATTAGAAGATTTCAAGCGCAAATGGAACAAGGGGCTTCACAGTGATTGATCACTGAGAAGCCCTTGTTCCTTTTAATTAGAATGGCATGGAGAAGCTCCCCTTGCCCCCCTGTACGATAAATCCTCGCTTAATCCCCCCGAGAAACTTACAACTTTCGACAGTTCCGTCTCCTTGCCTAGCATTCTACACAGGAATTTAGAATGTTAATGAAAGAAAAGCAAACTTTACATCGTGCAATTTCACACAATTTTCGGCAATGATGCTATCATTAAGGCAATGAGCTTAAGAATGACGAATCTTGTAGATTGGGGTCGGCTTCATGATGAGGGGTATACTAAGGTCCGGTTCTCGTAATATCTGGTTACATATCGCTGTGGTTGTAGTTATGGGACTGATCGCAAGCTATGCCATCCTGTCTGCAACGCCGGATGCCCCCAAGCCTCGAAGCAAGGAAGGCCTTCTGGATCTAACGCATACCTCTATCCGTACGAATCCGCTGAAGTTACAGGGAGAATGGGCCTTCTATTGGCACGAGCTGCTCTCACCCGAGGATATACGAACCCGGATGGCAGGCGGGGAACCGGCCGTCCGGGACCGGTATATCAACATCCCCGGCTCCTGGCTCGGTTACCCGCTGGACGGTCAAGCGCTGAAGGGCGAAGGCTATGCCACCTTCCGGCTGGTGATCCGGCTTAGTGAGCAGGATAGTCAGGAGCGGCTGGCTCTGCGGCTGCCTACTATTTTTCACGGCTATAAATTATGGGTGAATGGAGAGCTGCTAGCTGAGGTCGGTGTTGTGGATCAGGACAAAGAGGGCATGACTCCGCGTCTGGCGACGAAGTTGGTGTTCTTCCAGCCTGAAGGCGACACGGTGGAGCTGGTGATGCAGGTAGCGAACTTCCATCATAAGCGGGGTGGCATCACCAAGGACATCGAGCTGGGCGGCAGTAATGTGTTAACGGTGCGGACCCATCTGAGGATTGCTGCGGATATGTTCATCACCGCCAGTCTGCTGGTGATCGGCGTGTATCATCTGTTGCTGTTCATGCTGCGGCGCAAAGACCGGGCACCGCTATACTTCGGTCTGTTCACTGTGCTGTTCTCTATCCGCTCCCTGCTGAACGGCGAGCTTATGCTTACCCAGTGGCTGCCTCATTTTCCGTGGGAATTGCAGTTCAAGCTCGAGTATCTGATCCTATGCCTCGGCGGGTGGATAATCACGATGTATTTTGAGTGCATTTTCCCGGATTACGTGTCGCGTTGGTTCCGCTATGGCTCCCGGATCGTCACCGGCACACTCTGTCTGGTGGTTGTGGTGACCCCTGCTCTCGTCTATTCCCGGATGCTGCTGCTGATCGGTGTGGTCGTGGTTCTTCATATGGTGTATCTGATGGCGGGATTGGCTCATGCGGCCTTGCGGCGGATGGAGGGAGCGCTGATCTTCCTGCTGGTGTCGGTGGTGGCTCTGGCTACGGTGATCAACGATTTCCTGTATTACAACGAATGGTCCCCCATCGGGAACAGCTCGCCGTTCGGGCTGCTCATCTTCACGGTCGCCCAGATGCTGCTGCTCTCTTCCAGATTCACGCAGGCAGCAACGAATGAAGAGCGGATCGCGCGGGAGCTGCAGGAGGCCAATCTCAAGCTGACCGGGATGAATGCCAATCTGGAGCAGATTGTGCTGGAGCGCACCCATGCCTTATCCGCAGCCCACGAGGATCTCCGCCTGTCGTATGAGCGGTTACTGCACTCCGAGGAAGGCCGGAAGAAGCTGCTCGCCTACATTACACATGATCTGCGGATGCCGCTGTCCAGTATGCTGGGTTATGTCGAGGCGGTGATGGACAGGGTCAAGCCGGAGCGCAATGAACAGTATCTGAAATATATCCGCGATAACACGATAAGGATCAACCGGATGATCGGGGAGCTGAGCTTCTTGTCCCATCTGGAGACAGGGCAAGTGGAGTACCGGATGGAGCCGGTTCAGGTGGCTCAGTTCCTGCGCGGCTTCTATGAACAATATGAGCTGGTGGTGCGGGATGCGGGGCTGGATTTCGATCTGGACATCGGGGATACAGCAGAACCAGGCGCTGACCGGCCTGTTGCCAGGATCGATACGCAACGATTAGAGCAGGCATTATTCAATTTGGTGTCGAACGCGATGAAGTTTACCCCTGGCGGCGGGTTAGTGCGTCTTGCCTTAGCCGTGGACGAGGTGAATGATACCCGCTGTGCGGTCATCAGCGTACAAGACTCCGGCATGGGTATTCCTCCAGAGCAGCTGGAGCAGATCTTCGACCGCAATTACCGGGTGGACCGGCCGGGGCTGGACATGGGCGTAGAAGGTAGCGGGCTGGGGCTGGCGATATGCAGGGAAATTATACAAGCGCATGGCGGGAGTGTCCGGGCGGAGAGCGACGGGAAGACGGGGTCGATTTTCCAGGTCATATTGCCATTGATTCAGGAAGCAGGAGAGTGACAATAGAATGGACACATACCGAATTATGATCGTCGACGACGATCCCCATATCTGTGAGATTGTTGAGCTATACTGCCAGCGGGAAGGCTTCGAGTCCTCGTATTGCCACAGCGGGGCCGATGCTATGCTGCAGCTTGGGTCATTTAACCCGGACCTGATTGTGCTGGATGTGCTGCTGGCCAATGAGAACGGCATTGACTGGTGCAAGAACGCACGCAATTACACGAATGCTCCGATTGTGTTCCTAAGCAGCCAGGAGGAGGATGAGGTGAAGATCAGCGCCTTATCGTATGGCGGGGATGATTATGTGACCAAGCCGTTCAGTCCGGGCGTACTCATGGCTAAGATCAAGGCCCACCTCCGCAGGGTATCCACAGGCAGAAGGGAACAGCTGCTGGAGCTGCCGGGACTAACGCTGGATTTCTATGCACAGTCTGTCCATATGGGCAGCAGAACGATTTTTCTGTCAAAAAAAGAATTCAGCCTGCTCTCCTACATGGCACAGAACGTGAATCAAGTGGTCACTGTCGATACGCTGTTTCATCTCATCTGGGGGATGAAGAGTCTGGAGGATACGCGAACGGTGGCTGTCCACATCAGTAATCTGCGCAAAAAAATCGAGGACGACCCTGTCCATCCCGAGCGGATCATTACAGTCCGGGGGGCCGGATATATGCTGGTGGCCGGAAAACGCTGAGCACAAGCGGAAACGGCTATAACAATCATAATGCCCCGCGCCGCAGATCATAGAAATACTCCACCGCCGGATGCTTCCGCTGCATCTTCACGGCCATCCCCTCGATCCGCTTCCGCCCGACTCTCCGGTCCATCAGGGCCAGAATATTCAAGATGATATCGCTGCTCTCCAGACTCTCCTCGATAGGAGTAACCAGGAACTTATTCGCCACCACAATGAAATTCGATTTCGTCAGGCCAGCCTGGGCCAACATTAATGCCTTGGCGTGTTCGGTGGTTAAGCGGCTTCGGGCCATGATGATTAGGCGGTCCTCAGGGATGGGTCCCTTGGCCGTCTGTCTAACCGCTTCAATATCCTCATTGGTAATGGAGATATGGAGCTCCGGGTCATTCTTGACCTCCAGCTCGGACGAATACCAGCGGATGGGGCTGGACTTGTCGGTCATGCTGAGGATATTCTTCTTGTCCACCGTAATATAACAGGTGCCTGATTTATCCGGCGCATAGCGGTAAGCGGGCGCGCGGTACTCTACCCGTCCCTCTATAGATGGGCTGAGGAAGCCCTCCAGTTGTTGCTTGAGTTTACTCCAGGACATGTAATCCCTCCCTATTGAAAATGGGAAAAGGCCTGTCGGCCTCTTCTTGAAGTTCTATGTTACCATACTTCGCGTCCTTGCTGCCCGCCTGTGGAGACTTCGTGATGGATATCCCTCTCAATCCTTATACGGATCGAACTCATCCGCGCCAGCCATACATACGCCCACCGGCTTCAGAACATGCATGACCTCAATGGTCCCGGCGTGCGCATCCAGCACCTCTTGAAGCTTCCGGTAGACAAAAGGACTCTCGTCCGTCCCCGCGCCGCGCAGCACTACGCCGAACTGCCGGACCGCCTCCAGCATTTGCGCTGTCGTAATTTGACCGCCGCTGCGGGTACGGGTTTTATAGTTCATACGGCCCGCTGCCTGGGTCCGGCTCATAATCCGTCCTGCTCCATGAACAGTGCTGTAATAAGCATCCCGGTTCTCCTCGCTGTCCTTACCCCGGACGATTACGGAGATATCTCCCATGCTCCCGCCGATGAAGCCCATCTGGCCCGGTGCGGATGGAGTTGCCCCTTTGCGAACAACGACGACTTCCTTACCGTGATGTGTCTCTTTCCAGGCATAGTTATGATGGTTGTGCACCTCCAGATCCGCTTCCGTTCCCAGAATCGCCAAGACCTGCTGGATGACATAGTCTCTTCCCGCATAAGCATAGCGACCGGCCAGCTTCATGGCTCTGTAATACATATCGCCCAGCTCACTGTTCAGGTCGAGCAGAACGGGCGGCTGATCCATCTTTTCCCCTGGGGCATTCGCCAGAAAGTCTCTGCCTGCTGCCAGGTTAAGGAACCCGCTCGCTGTCTTATGCCCGAACCCTCTGCTGCCGAAATGATTGGCAATCCATACCCGGCCGGTTGCCTCTTCTTCAAGTATATCTACGAAGTGGTTGCCGCTGCCGACCGTACCGAGCTGATTCTGCGCCAGGGCCTTCAGCTTATCATGTACTCCGCTGCCCACCGCCTTAAACACCGCCCAATCCGGGTCATCGAACAGCTCGTGTTCCACACGCTCGTTATTAACCCGGCCTATGCCGAAGGAGATTCTGCGGGCAATCTCATCCATAATCCCTGAGAGCCGCGGCCACAGCTCCTCTATCTTCAAGCCGGTCCGCACCGCCTTATTCCCGCACCCGATATCGTAACCCACGCCAGACGGGGAGATCTGTCCATCGTATACGACAACGCCGCCGATCGGCTGGCTGTAGCCTTTATGATGATCTGCCATGAGCAGGGTCTGCACCACATTCCCGTTCTCCGCACACATCCGTGCCTGCACCAGCGCGCCGTCGTCCGGCTTCCCCCACACCCGCACACCGTCAATATTCTGATAAGCCATATCTTTTCAACCTCCTATGTTCGGGATCACCCGACGCTTCTGTGTCTATATTCGCTTATATCGGGTCCCAGGTACATGGCGGAAGTATTACGATTGGGTAGATATAACAAAATAGAGGACAGGCTTGTTGGCTCCAGGATTATCCCTTGCCATTCATCCGGTCCTCAGTTCATTTACGCATTCGTATCCAACATTGCTGGGATGTTGATTTCCTTCACACAAGAAGCCTTGGACAGGTTCATGACGCATTGCACCAGGGATACGATATCCTGAAGCGGAATCTGCGTGCCGTTGTAGGCAGACAAGACGGGCTCCACCCCGGCCTCCAATGGAATCTGAGTAGCAATCTCCCCTGGATTAATGATAGTCACCCCGATGCCGTACGGCTTCACATGCTCCCTGATGGCATTGGCAATCCCGCGCAGACCGAACTTGGACGCGGCAAATGATACCTGGGTGTAGTCATTATGATCCAGGCCTGCCGTAGAACCGATGAAGATAATGTTGGCATGCGCAGACTGCTTCAGATTCGGCAAAAGCTTCTGGATACACGTAATCGCCGAAGTCACATTAATATTAATGATACTGGCAATCTCAGCCGGATCATCCTGCTCAAAATCATAGTCATCGCTGAACCCCTTGCTCTCCCATACGCCAACATTATAGATGAATACGTCCAGGGTAACGCCGTTCAATGATTCTGCAATTCGCCCCGCAGCATCCGGCTTCGCCAAGTCAGCCTCAATCCAGGTCCGCTGAACCCCATCCTCCAGCTTCATGCTGTCCGGGTATGTTCTTGAGACCACCCAGACCTGATCGCCCGGCACCGGCAGCGCCTTGACGAAGGCCTCTCCCAAGCCCTTGCTTGCTCCGAAAATAATAAAGTTTCGCATACGCCCTCCCTTATTCATTAGGCCCCTCCGCTCCGTCCTGCTCTTGGTTTGCGAATTCATCCAGCAGCGCACGCACCTCGCGGGTGGACTTGGTGTTCATTAGATTATTTCTGAGTTCACTGGCGCCGCGGAAGCCGCGGACGTAGATTTTGAAGAATCGCTGTAATGGGCTGAACGAACGTGGTGCCTGTCCTGAGTATTGATCATAGAGGTCCAGATGCAGCCGCAGCAGATCAAGCAGTTCTCCGCTGCTATGCTCCCTCGGCTCCCGCTCGAACGCATACGGATTATGAAAAATCCCGCGCCCGATCATAATCCCGTCCACCCCATACTCTGCGGCCAGCTTAAGGCCAGTCTCCCGGTCCGCAATGTCGCCGTTAATCGTCAGCAGGGTGTGCGGCGCGATCTCATCCCGCAGCTTTTTGATCTCAGGAATCAGCTCCCAGTGGGCATCCACCTTGCTCATTTCCTCCCGCGTACGCAGATGGATGGACAGATTCACAATGTCCTGCTGCAAAATATGAGTCAACCAGCCCCGCCATTCGTCCACGCTGCTGAATCCGAGCCGCGTCTTGACGCTGACGGGCAGTCCCCCGGCCTTCGCCGCCTGGATGATCTCCGCTGCGAGTTCGGGACGGCAGATCAGGCCGCTGCCTTTCCCGTTCTCGGCTACATTTGCTACAGGACAACCCATGTTCAGATCGATGCCTTTGAAGCCTTCTTCGGCCATACTGATACTCATCTTCCGGAAATACTCCGGCTTGTCCCCCCAGATATGTGCGACCATCGGCTGTTCATCCTCGGTAAAAGTCAACCGCCCCCGCACCGCCTGCTTCCCCTCCGGGTGGGCATAGCTCTCTGTATTCACGAACTCCGTAAAAAACACATCCGGTCTGCCCGCTTCAGCAACGACATGACGAAACACCACATCCGTCACATCCTCCATCGGGGCCAGTATGAAAAAAGGGCGTGGCAATTCACGCCAGAAATTATTTATCATATGAAGTACCTCTCTATGCGTGCCAGGATAATCCCTTATCCGGCCGTAATAAAGCTAAATTATATCATAACTCCGGGGGATTGGTAGCCGCCCCTCTATAGACAATAAGCCCCAGAGAATTCTCTGAGGTTGTTTGTGTCTCCGGTTTTTCCAATGTTCAATTTGCTTCACCCTGCGCCTCCAGCCGCGTATCTTCTTCTTGTTCGAGAGTACACCTGCCATAATCTCTTCTGTCCTCCTCTAGCCTTTGGGTTTCAACTGCTTAATCACAGACATCATCAGGATGATCATCCCCGTGCCGAAGCCTGACATCGATAGGGGTGCCAGCACAAACCGCATGATCTCCCCCTGCACCCAGAAGCTTGCCAGCATGATCACCATACAGATCACCGTGAACATCCCGACCGTCAGCGTCCCCACGAAATCCGTCAGACTATGATTGTCCTCACGCGCAAGGGTGATCCGGTTCTCCTTCAGCAGCGGCAGCTCCAGCAGCTTCGGGATATAGTCCTCCAGCCGCCCCTTGACCTTGCTTAGCTGCTCCTTGACGATCTGCCCCTGATCCATCTGCTCTGCGAAGGACTGGCTCGCTGCGGATAAGGAATACGAATCATCCACAGAGGACAAGGTCCCGTCCAGGGTAATAATCGCCCTGAAGGCCCCGGCCACCGTCGGCTTCAGGGACATCCCCAGCTCGGTAATCATCGACATCAGCCGTCTCATCATGACACTGGTAGGATCAGGCGAGAAAGAGGCTTCGGATAAAAGTCTGCCGAGGCGCCGCTCGATCATTCGCACATCCAACAGCTCCCCTTCTTCACAGACTCCGGCCAGGCCCTGGGCCATCTGCTTCGTATCCTTCCGGCTGTAGCCCATCAGGAAGTTGCGCATCCCGGCCCGCTCCTCCTCCGTCAGATAACCCACGGAACCGAAGTCAATCAGCGCAACCTTCCCGTCCTGGGTCAGCATCAGATTGCCGGGATGCGGGTCGGCGTGGAAGATGCCGATCATCAGAATCTGCTGCAGGAAGGCGTGCATGATCATTTCCGATACGTCATTTGTAACCTTTCGGGTGAACCGGTGCCCTTCAATATATTCCATGGTCAGAATCTGCTTGGTCGAGTATTCGGCGTAGATCTTCGGCACTTGTATCGGAATATCGTGTTCCTGGAACGCCTGGCGCAGCAGATTGGTATTCAGCGCTTCAATATCAAAGTCTGTCTCTTCGATCAGATTCGTTTTGAAGCCTTGGGCGAGCTGAATTAAGCCGAGTCTTTGGATTTTGGGGGAGCGCTCGGAGAGCCGGGTCACGAATTGGATTAATAAATCCAGATCCACGCTCATCTTCTGCTTCACATCCGGACGCAGGATTTTGACAACTACCTTCTCGCCTGTGGACTTCAGCCGCGCCAGATGCACCTGACCGATCGAAGCGGCTGCGATAGGCTGCATCCCGAAGTCTTCATACGTCTCCTCCAGATCGCCGATTCGGCTGTCAATGATCTCCTTCAGCTCCTTCTGGCTGAGTGGCTTAACCTGGTCATGCAGGCTGGAGAACGCTTCGATGTATTGTGCAGGGAGCATGTCCTTTTTGGTCGATAAGACTTGCCCGAACTTCACGAAGACCCCGCCCATGTTATCCAGAACGGCAGCAATCACCTGCGGCAGTTTTGCATGATCCTGCTGGAGCAGATGGTTCAGCCCTTTGCGCGAAGCGATCCACAGCAGACGGACCATACGCCTGAAGCCGCGCACCTTGCCCATCATATACCCGAGCGGGTTCCCGGACTGCAGCAGCTTGAAATTGAACACGCTAAGCAGCATGTAGACATAACAGGAGATAAATAGAATCAGCAGCGGGTAATAGATGAACATCACCCTGACCATCTCCGCTTCGGAGGGAGCCACGGGCTGCTTGAAGTAGGTTGAGGTTATGATGAGAGTGACGACGGATGTGCTGAACAGAATCGCCACCATTAACTGGAACTGTTCATGCTTGAAGGTCCTGATACTGCTTATGATGAAATACAGAATGAACGCCACAATAATAATGCTGCTCATGTAGAATTGCTCCAGCACCTGCACCAGCATACTGACCGCCACCGCGCTGACAAGCGGCATTATGATCTTATGCTTCGCGTTGAATATATAGGCAAGCGCTACGAACACACCGAAACCTATAAGCATTACAATGAAAAAGAACATCTCCCAGCCCCCTGTATCCGCTTCATTATTCCCAATATAGCATACTAGGCTGAAGAAGCAGAATACTCCGATATTATTGACACCTCTAACAGTTCAATGATAAACTTCGGCTATAAAATTTGAGGAGGATGGCCGCCGATGATTCCACGTATATGGTAAGTACGCCCAACAAAAGCTGATTTCTCACCAAGTGTGGGCTTTTTTGAGCTGCTGCTATTTACGTTAAGGACATCGGTTGCGATCCGCTACGGCTTATTTCACTATGCCCGGCTTCGCACTGTCCCGTCATGTAATTGTTGCAGACCCAAGTCCACTTACGGATTTGGGTCTGTCTTTATTTAGGGAGGTTGAAACCTTATGAATACTCAATGGAAAAAGACATTCGCCTTCATCTTCAGCGGACAAATCTTCTCGATACTGACCTCTGCGATGGTTCAGTTCTCGATCATCTGGCACTTGACCGCGACTACGGGGTCGGCTGCCGTGTTAATGCTTGCCGGTCTGGCCGGGTTCCTGCCGCAAGCACTCTTAGGCCCGTTCATCGGTGTCTGGCTGGACCGGTGGAACCGTAAGCTCACCATGATCGCAGCTGACAGTGCCATTGCACTAACCAGTCTGGTTCTGGGTGCTTATTATCTATGGGGCGAACCCAGCTTATGGATCGTGTACGCCATCCTGCTCATACATTCGGCAGCTTCGTCCTTCCATGCCCCTTCGTTCCAGGCTGCGATTCCTCTGATTGCGCCGGAAGACCAGCTCACCCGGGTGGCAGGCTGGAACCAACTCATCTTCTCTGCTTCCAGCGTCCTTGGACCGGCGCTTGGAATAGCGGTATACTCGGCAACTTCACTAGGAACAGTGTTACTTTTAGATGTGGCAGGTGCCTTAATCGCTAACGTTATGCTTCTGTTCGTTCAGATTCATCAGCCGAAACCGGAGATGATAGAGACCCCCTCGTTCCGCAAGGAGTTTATTCTTGGCTGGAGAGCATTCCTGTCACAAAAGCCCATTGTCACGATAACGGTTACCATGGCGGTCTTCAGCGTTGTATTCATGCCGCTGGCGATGCTGTTTCCCCTGATGACGCTGTCCCATTTCGGACGCGGCGGTTACAGCGCCAGCCTGATTGAGGCCGTATTCGGGATCGGGATGATCCTTGGCGGTGCGCTGCTGTCGGCGCTTGCTTCCAGATGGAAGGACACCACCTACATGAGTGTGAGTCTGGTTGTGATCGGGCTTACCTGTGTCCTGAGCGGGATAGTCGGGCGCGAGGCGTTCCTTGCTTTTACCGTCCTCTCCTTCCTGATGGGTGCCGCAGCCCCCTTGTTCAACGGCCCGTATATGGCGATGATCCAGAAGTCTTATGAGCCTGAGCTCCTAGGGCGCGTACTCTCCTTCGTGACAAGTATCGGACTCTTGTCTTCGCCGATCGGGCTTGCACTGGCGGGACCTGTGGCCGACCGGTTCGGGGTTCCGTTCTGGTTCTTCTGGTCGGGGATAGTTGTGGTCCTGATTGGAGTTTTCGTATTTGTCAGATTCGCGGGGAAAGGTACAGACGAGTAACCTTAAAAATTTCTTTTTGCCATCCGATGGCTGGCTCTCTCCCCGCTGGCAGGTATAATGGAATAAAAGCGGATTCCTGAGATCAGAGGACCGCCCAATATGAGCTATCATTACATCATAAGGAGGAGGCATTCGTGGCTTTTATTCCCTTGAACTGTCCCAATTGCAGCGGAAGAATTGAATACAAGGAAGGCACCATCCTCAAGTGCCCTTATTGCCAGACTGAGCTTCTGCTCAAGCAAAATAATGTCTACTATGTGGATCAGACCATTAACCATTATCACGGGACACCCCCTCCCAAGGCCGCGCCGAAGCCGCCCGTCTCCGTATCCATCCCCGTCAGGCTGGTGCTAATTCTGCTGCTGGTGCTGGGAGGGGCCATCGGTACTTATCTTTATTACGGCCTCAGCTCTCCGCAGCAGGCAACCAAGGCTATTCAATCTGTGCGGAAGATGCCCGAAAGCGAGGTCCTGCTCTCCTTCCTGCGGGAGACCCTGGGTAAAGGCTCTGCCATGCCGACCGAGGAGGAATTGGCCTCACTGCGTTATTTAACTGTGGAGCGTTCGAAGAATGACCAGTGGCAATTCACTTACAGTCTCACCGATCCCTTCAGCAATGAGCGGGCCGAGAAGATCACTTATATTACCCAGGACAAGAGACTGAATGACCAGCGAATTGATCAGCGGGACTTTGAGGCCTTTAAGGGACTGACGGCCCTGAACCTGACAAACACCTATGAGATCAACCAGTCGGACCCAATAACGCTTGCCCATATGACCGGATTAAAAAGCTACGGGGGCGCCTTCAACGAATCGTTCAGTGCCTTCTCCGGCTACTTCGGCGATAAATCTAAAATTACGGAGCTGTCCACTCAACTGCGCAGTAATCAGGAAGTGGCCCTGCTGCTGGAGTTCCCCAATCTAAGCTCTCTGTCCATTACCTATGTAGACGAGTCTATAACGGATTTGCATCTGCTGAGTAAGCTGCCGCTAAAGTCCCTGTCCCTTACCTTCGTCAATGACCTGGGTTGGTTATCGTCTATGACGGGGCTGTCTTCTCTGGCTATCTATCACAGTGAAACCACAGATCTGCAGCCGTTATACGCCTTAACCGGGCTCCAGGAGCTTAAGCTTTCCTATTTAACCAATGTAAAATCCATCGACTTCTTGCAGAACATGCCTGCTCTGCAAACGCTGGATATCGAGAATCTGAATTTCACCAGTCTGAAGCCTCTGGCCGGCAAGGCCTCCATTACCACCCTGCGCCTGGCTTCCTTAAGCAAGCTCGGCTCAGTAGCGGCCGTGAACTACCTGTCTTCTCTGCGGGAATTCACGTTGTCCGGTTACTACGAGAAGCCAGAAGCACTGACCTTACCGGGCGTCAAGCGGGCGGAGATCCCAACCTCCTTCCTCTCCGGGCTGAAGGCGCCTGCGGTAACGGACCTGACACTCCGGGGCGGGAGCGGGGAGCTGAGCATGGCCGGTCTGGGGAAATTCCCGGAGCTTGCCGAGCTGTCTCTCTGGGAGATCGGCGACATGACCCGGCTTGACGCCCTGAACGATCTACCCCGGCTGCAGACCCTAAACATCTACGACTCGTCACTGTATACAGAGACCGATGCCCTATTCCGTCTGAAGCAGGTGAATAGGCTGGTCTGCTCGGAATGCAGGCTGGATTTCAGGCAGACAACCGCCCCGCCGAACCGTGCGCTTGAATATTTGACCTTGGACCAGCCCTACTTAAGCGTAAACAATACCTCCGTCAATGAGGTTGACCAGGTGATGCCTTATTTCGCGAACCTGTCCGCCCTGCGTTCCTTCACCCTGCAGGACAGCAACTTGGCTTCTCTGGAATTCATGAGCAAGTGGCAGGCCATCGAGGAGCTTCATCTGGAGAACAACGCCATTTCCAACATAGAAACCTTGAGCAAGCTGCCTAATCTGCAAAAGGTATATCTTACCGGCAATTCCGTGCTGAACAAGTCCGTGCTTGGTGCGGGCGTGCAGGTGTATTAATTCCAATCCAATATACGTAAATAGACCGCTAACCGCCAGAGGTTTGTGGTCTATTTATTGAAGAGCAGCACTTATAGGCAATAGATATAAACTAAATAGCAACTATATATTTCATTTATAAGCTGTACATCGCTATACTGGATTTCAAAGGAGGGGAAGCCCATGACTCACTCGACTTCCAATAACCAATGGCAGGCGGACACGTATGATCACAAACTGGACTTTGTCTCCAAAATGGGCGGTGACGTCCTCTCGCTGCTACAGCCTCAGCCTGGTGAACGCGTGCTGGATATCGGCTGCGGGACGGCCGACCTGACGGCTAAGATCGCGGCAGCCGGAGCGGTGACGGTCGGCATCGACCTGTCGCCTGAGATGATCGCACGCGGCAGCGACAAGTACCCGCACCTGAGTCTAAGCGCCCAGAATGCGTACACTTACCGGGCAGCCCAACCCTTCGATGCGGTGTTCTCCAACGCAGCATTGCACTGGATGAAGGACGCGCATGCGGTCGCGGTGACTGTGGCAAGCGCACTGCGGACCGGCGGACGGTTCGTCGCCGAATTCGGCGGCTATCGCAACGTCGCCGCTCTCGTGAATGCAACCGAGAGCGCACTGACCGCGCATGGCTATGACCCGCAAGGACGCAATCCGTGGTATTTCCCTACCATCGGCCAATATGCGGCAGTACTGGAGGAGCATGGCTTCCTCGTTACGCTGGCCCAGCATTTTGAACGGCCTACACCCTTGCACGGTGAGAGCGGAATCCGTGATTGGCTGGACATGATGGCCGATGACTTCTTCTACGATGTCAGCACGGAGCACAAGGCAGCGATCTATCAAGCCGTAGAAGATCAACTGCGGCCGGAGCATTACCGGCAGGGGCAATGGATCGCAGACTACCGGCGGCTGCGGGTCTGCGCGGTGAAGCAGGCGGACTAAGAATAGATTGGCGGGAAGCCCAGGTGAATCAAGACCTTGGGTTTCTTTGTATTTTCAAGGCAGGGAAATTAGGAGGATTGGGAATATCTGTTTCTTATAATGCGGCTTCTGGGTAATACATAGAGTTGTGTCTGTCTACATATCAATTGATTACAGAATAGGAGAACAAAGATGGAGAATCAGAACCAGGATACTTATCGCTTTCAGGTCAATCTAAGCGGTATGATCAACATTTTGTCTAACCATTTGTATAGCAGTCCGAAGGTATTCTTAAGGGAGCTGCTCCAGAATGGCATCGATGCGATTACTGCACGGCAGGCCTATTCCCCCGCTGGATACGAAGGCAAGATTCATGTCGAGGTAAGCGGAACCTCCACCGGGGCGACCTTATTAGTAGAAGATAACGGGATCGGGTTAGACGAGAAAGAGATTCATGAGTTTCTGGCCATGATCGGACAATCCTCCAAGCGGGGCGAAGATTTTCTGTCGACCAATACCTCTTTTATCGGGCGGTTCGGCATCGGGCTCTTGTCCTGCTTCATGGTGAGTGACGACATCGTCATGGTTACTCAATCGGCCAAGGGCGGACCTGCACTGGAATGGCGCGGGAAGCCGGACGGCACTTATACGATCCGTACGCTCGAAGGGGTACATGCTCCGGGCACCAAGGTTTTTTTGCGTTGTAAGGAAGGGGCCGAAGCCTACTTCGAGGAAAATAATCTGCAAGAAGGGCTGTTCCATTATGGCGCTCTGCTGCCTTATCCCATCGAGTTGGTGTCGGATCGCAACACCCGCCTGATTAATCCGCAGTCCCCGCCGTGGGTCAAAGATCCGCAGCTGGCCCGGAAACACCGTGACGAGGTGCTGGCCTTCGGCAAGCAGGTGCTGGGAGAGGCGTTCCGCGATTTCATTCCCCTGCATACCGCCTCGGGCCGGACAGGAGGCATCGCCTTCATTCTGCCGCATGCGGTGAATCTGAACGCCAAACGTAATCACCGGGTGTACCTGAAGCACATGCTGGTCTCCGAAGCTGCCAGCAATATCCTGCCGGAATGGGCCTTCTTCGTGAAATGTCTGATCTGGACTGATGAGCTGCAGCCGACCGCGTCCCGGGAGCATTTCTATGAGAATGCCCAGCTGGAGCAGGTACGGGAAGAGCTCGGGAATGCCATTCGTCAGGAATTGATGCGGATGGCCGAGTATGACCCGGACCGCCTGCAATCGATCATTTCACTGCACGCCTTATCGATGAAGGCGCTCGCGGTGGAAGATTCATCATTCTATTCTATCATTCACGAGTGGTTGCCGTTTGAGAGCACCTATGGCAGAAAGACGCTTGGCGAGCTGAAGCAGCAGTCTCCCCTGTACTTCACGGCGACGCTGGACGAATACCGCCAGATTACCCACGTGGCTTCCGCCCAATCCATGCTGGTGGTGAACGGCGGATATATCTATGATGCCGAGCTGCTGGCCCGGCTGCCGCTCTTTGACCCGGATGTGCAGACGGAACGGCTGCTGCCGGAGGAGGTGTCGTTATCCTTCACCGATATCACCCCTCAAGAGCGGCTGGACTACTATGAATCCGTAAGACTCGCAGACAGTGTACTTCAGAAGTTCCGCTGCCAGGTGCAGCTGCGCCGCTTCAAGCCGGAGGAGATTCCTGTCCTCTACACGCTGTCTGAGGAGTCCGCCCAGTGGCGTGTAATGGAAGCGACCAAAGAAGTGAGCACCGATGCCCTGTCCTCCGTGCTGGGCAGCTTGGGCGCTTCGCTTAAGGAGACAGCATACGCCACACTCTACTTCAACCTGAATAATCCTGTCATCGGGCGGGCATTTCATCAGGCGAACCAGAAGATGCTGCCCTCTATTGTCGAGATGCTGTACTGCAATGCGCTGATGATGGGACATTATCCGATGAACCGCCAGGAGATCGCGCTGCTGAACCAGGGCATTATTCAATTTATTGATTGGGGATTGACGGCTAATCAAGCCACAGGAGGAGACGAATAGATGAATCTTACCGAGATGGATTTCGACGATTTGATGGAGGAAGCCTATGGCCTGCCCGGAGGAAAAGCTAAGCTGGAGCTGCTCGAGCAGGCGGTACGGGTAGCTGACGCCGCAGGCGATATCGATCAGGGCTATGAGGCCCGCAGCGAAATCGTAGAACTGGGCAGCTTCCACGGCTATCCGATGAAGGCGCTGGTCGCCTTTTCCTGGCAGCTGGGCCAGTATGACAAGAACCCGGGCCGGTTCGATGATTACAGTCTGATGTGGTCGTACAAGTGGGTGCTGGACCGCATCACTGCTTTTGCAGATATCAGCCGCACTCAGATTGAGAACCTGCTGGAGGATATGAAGACCCGCTTCGCAGCGGAAGGCTACAGCAGCCGAACCTATCACTACTACCGGGCGAATATCCTCGAAGATTTCGGGGAGCTGGAAGCTTCAGCGGCCGAATGGGCAATTGTCCAGACCATGGAGCGGGATGAGATGAGCGATTGTGAGGCTTGTGAACAGCATGGCCTGGTCGAGTTCCTGGCGAAGCGGGGGGACGACGAAGCCACCGTGAAGGCAGCCGGGCCGATTCTCAAGGGCCGGATGACCTGCGGTGAGGTCCCTCATGTGACCATCACGAAGGTGCTGTTCCCTCTCCTGCGGCTGGGCCGCCAAGCGGAAGCGGATAAGCTTCAGAAGAAGGGCTACAAGCTGGTTAAAGGCAACCGCGACTTCTTGTATCATCAGGGAGAGCATATTGGTTACCTGACCCTGACCGATCCAATCAAGGCGCTGGAGGTCTTCGAAGAGTATATCGCCTCCTCGCTCGATCATGAGAACCCGGCCGATCAGATGATCTTCAATGCCTATTCCGCCAAAATGTTCCGCCGTCTGGCGGAAGAATCTATCCGCTTCCAGGTCAAGCTTCCGGCCGGGCACCCGTGTGAGCGTCTGTCCGAAGACGTCACTTCGCTTGCGAAGTACTTCCAGCAGTTAGCTCTCGCCACAGCGGAGAAGCTGGATAAGCGCAACGGCAACAGTTACTATACTGAGCTGATAGAGAAGCTGTAGGCCTGCGTTCCGGCGGCGGTCTGAAAGGACAAACGCAAATAAGAGCAGCCCCTGTAATGAGGAGCTGCTCTTATCGTAGCGCTTCTGTCCAATACACGCAAATAGACCGCCCCTCAAGCAAAGGTTTGCGGTCTATTTGTCGTATCCTATTTGCCAGAGGCCTACCGCCCTTAAAAGCGGCTATTGCTCTAGAGAGTCGTGTTCGAGCACGGCTCTCTTAGCATTGTACGCCCGTTCTGCTTATACTATACCACAGCCGTTAACGGATGTTAACAGTGGTTAACAGATTTGTGAGTGCCAGTCCCAAGACGTAACTGTGCTTCTTTCCAACCCAATGTTGGAAAATCCTTAGGGATATCCAAGCAACACTACATGGCAAACGTTAGGCTCCGGATGTACAATGATTCCGTACAAGCGTAAAGGAGGAGCACATAATGAAAACAGCGGGCATACATAAGTAATTACAGGAACTGCGCAAGGACAAGGGAAAGACTCAAGAAGAGCTCGCGGAGGTCTTCGGTGTAACCAATCAAGCCGTATCCAAATGGGAAAGCGGGGCTTGCTATCCGGATACCGCTTTATTACCCGAGATCGCTAATTATTTCGGAGTCAGCCTTGACTTTCTATTCGGGCAACCTGCCCTGGGACCCGGATAAGACGTATGATCAGCAGACTTGGGGAACCTCTATTTGCAGCGAACCGGAAGGAGTTACCATTGCCAGGCAGGAGATGCTCTTCTTTTTTGACTCCTTTGTTTCTATGGAGAACATCGTAAGAGCAGCCGGTCTGGATGAGAGAACCATACGGGATGCATTCCTGCATTTGCCGGTTCACTGCAAAAGGCTTGAGGACAGCAGCATAGGTTACCGGATTGAAGCCAGCAATATGCATCTCCCTGCGCTGCTTATGCTCTTCATGCCGTTCTATTAAGCTGGAATTGGCTCTTGGCATGGTCTTCTAATCCCTCATGCTTTCAATTTGTCTCAAGCTCTCCGTGTCACGTGCTGGAGATGCACCGAAGAACCGGGAATACTCCCTACTAAACTGTGAGGGACTTTGATAGCCAACATGATATGCAGCACTTGCTACTGGATAGCCCTCGAAGGCAATGAGGTTTCTGGCCTCCAGGAGCCTTAATTGCTTTTGAAATTGAATAGGACTTAACCCCGTAGCCCGTTTAAACTGCCGGTGAAAGGTATTTATAGCCATCCCCGATTTCGATGCCAGCTCACCAATGTCTATGGGCCTCATAAAATTACTCCGAAACCATTTTACAATTTGGGATATCCGGGATAAATCACTTTCCCGCTGACCAAATTGCCTCAGCTCCCCTCCTTGTGGTCCCATCAGTACGCGATACAGGATTTCGCGCTCATAAGCTGGTGCAAGAGCCGGAATATCTCTTGAAGCTTTTGATAATCGCAATAAACGCAGCCATGCCTCCATCAATTCAATATCCATGTCGCAAGCTGCAAATTGCCCGGAAGCAGCCGGTAATAGATTCTCTTGGAGATCTCTTAGCAGACTCTGAAGAACATTCTGATTCAGCCTGAGACCAAGGGACATGTAAGGATGGCCATCACGGTCTGGATGTACAACCGCCGTTGCAGGAACATGCACGGGTAACACGTAATACGATGGTCCTGCCAGTTCCGTGCTGCGCCCCCCTATTGATAGAATCTTTCTTCCTTGAACCGTAAAACCAATCATCGGCTCGTATAGCGCTGCAAGCTGATGATGAGGGATCGCTCCCTTAATCATACTTAGCCCCGGTACTCCGGTTTCAATCTGCCTGGTGCCCGCATCTTTCATCAGATCCATCATCTCTTCAAGGACGTTTTTCATGCACATAGTTTATCATACGAATGGTGCTTTTAGGCAATCGATAGGCACTTTCAGGTCTATTTTGATCCGTCAGCTGCGGCTACAATTAGAACCAGGCCGAACACAAACCAAGGAGGATTTTATGACAATTGCGATAGTAACGGGTGGAAGTAATGGCATTGGAAGAGCGGCGGCGCTGGAGCTTGGCAAGCGCGGAATTAGCGTCATTCTCACCTACAATTCCTACAAGGAACGTGCAGAAGATGTTGTTAAGGAAATTGAGAAAAATGCAGGTGTCCGGGCAGTCGCACTGAAGCTGGATCTGACACAGATATCAACCTTTGCAGGCTTTATTCAAGAAGTGAAAGAGAGTCTCCAGAACATTTGGAACCGGACAAGCTTTGATTACTTGGTGAATAATGGCGGTATCGGCGGACCTATGCTGTTCAATGAGATGAGTGAAGAATATTTCGACAAGATTCTGAATACGAATTTCAAAGGACCTGTTTTTCTAACACAACAGCTTGCCGGATTCATAGAGGACGCCGGAGCTATTGTAAATACCACGAGTTCATCCAAAACTCAATCATTTCCGGGCTATTCCGTCTATGGCTCGTTAAAAGCAGCATTCTCAACTTGGACCCGCTATATTGCCAAGGAGCTTGCACCTCGCCAAATTCGGGTCAACGCCGTGTCTCCTGGTCCTACACACAGCAATTTCGGCGATGGAGTATTCGATAAACATCCCGAATTCATTAAGCCTCTGGCGGAGCAATCTGTATTTGGCAGAATCGGCCACCCCGAAGATATAGCGAAGGTTATTGTGAGCTTGTTGTCCGATGAGTTCGGGTGGGTTACAGCCCAGGACATTGAAGTGTCTGGCGGACATTTGCTTTAATTCAACGCCAAAAGACCGCCCTCCCGGCAAAGGAGTGCGGTCTTTTGGGCATATCTTGTTCCTACAAGAAGCTTTTACTTATTATACAATCTGTAGAGGAATACCGCCGCTTCTGCTTTGGTGGTGTTGCCGGCCGGATTGATCTTGTTACCGCTGCCTTGGATAAGCCCTTCCTTCACCATGGCGGCTACGCTGCCCATCGCATAGGAAGCCACCTTGGACTTGTCGGAGAATTTCTGCAGATCCGCAGCCGTCCCCTGGGTATTCAGCTTTTTCTCCAGCTTCAAAGCCCGTTCGGTCAACACCATCATGTCCTGTCTGGTGATCTTCTGATCGCTGCCGAAGCTGCCGTTGTTCTGGCCATTCGTAATCCCAAGCGCCTTGGCAATGGCAAGTTCATTATAGTAGTAAGCATTCTTCTGTACATCGCTGAAATTGCCATCTGCCTTCGCAGTCAAGCCAAGTGCTCTAACCAGGGAGTACAGGAAATCTGCTCTGGTGATATCCATTGAAGGATGGAATTCACCGCCCTCAGTCTTGAGAATATCCTTGGATGCAAGGACTTCGACCGCATTCTTGGCCCATGCTGCCTTTCCGAGATCTGTGAATGTCTTGGATACATAAGCTACTGCGAAATCGCCGAGATGAGTAGTTGTGAAGGTTACCATACCAGTCTTGGAAGCATAACGTCCGCTTGGTACAGTCATCACCTTTCCGCTTTCATCCATGTACCGGATAACTATCATTTCAGGATTCTTCAATTCATCCGCAGACGGCTGGTAAGGCACGGATACGGTTACAGGTGCACCGGGATTGCTCCAGGCTGTTTCTTTGCCGTCCACTTTAAGGCTAAGGTGAATGATCGGTCTATCGCCTAGAGCCGCCTTCACTTCAGCCGGGAGCCCCGACTTGTCGCCTTTTCCAATCTCCAGCGCTACTTCCTTGCCGCTGCTTTCAGGTGTGCCTGTCAACATATTACCGGAAATGACAACCTGACCGAATTCAGTGGAAATGGTCAGTTTGTTATCCTTTGCTCCGTTTGTCAACGCTGCGGCAGGCAAGCCTACCGAGTATGAATTCACTCCTTGCGCCGCTGGTATGTCCAGCGTCACATTTTTCTCGATGAATTCCTTTGCTCGTGCCAGATCCGATACCTTAACTGATGCAGTCGCATTGTTCACAGTCGCCGGCAGGGTTACTTTCTGGCCCTGTACAAGTGGTGCTGCAGGTGACGGTGTTGCAGATGCAACAGGTGCAGACGTCGAATAGGTTCCACCAGGTGCAGGCGTTGCAGGCACAGGTGTTGCAGTTGGTGCAGGTGTAGGTGCTGCAGTTGGTGTTCCTGGTTCCGGAGTGGACGGAGTCTCCGTCTTGCTGTTGGTTACTTTCAGGGTATACGTCTTGACCCTGCCGTCTGCCCCTGTGACCTCAATCTTTATATCTGTTTTAGTGCCAGGTGTGAGTTCTATAGCTTTAGAAGCTGTACCGCTGGCAACCACCGTATCGTTTACTTTAAGGGTTGACCTGCTGTCTGCCGCCGCTGCTGTCACGGTAATGCTGTCAGCATCCTTTAGAGAAACATCATACTCTGTGGTGGCCGCGTTGAACGCTGGCTCTAGTGTGCCTGCACTCAGGGACAAGCTACTGAGGTCAGCGTTCACGCTATTAGGTGTATAGACTCCAAGATCGCCAAGGTCGATAGCATTGTTCTCTATGGCCTGATATTCGCCGGCAAAGTAATCATCCAGATACGAATGTCCAAGAATGAACCGGTCCGGCTTCATAGCGCCATAGTAACCGGCATTCGCATTACTCTGGCCGTCAAACAGGACATAGCTTCCCTGCCATCCGGAACCGGTTACGCCCCAGCTGATGATGTGATCGATATACGGGGCGAACTTATTGAACGTTTTGTACAGCAGCGCGTACTGATAACCAAGGGCGTCCGACTGTCTCACATTGAGCACTGCGGGAGCGGTCGCGCCTCCTCCGGGGGCATCGGTAGGCACCTTAAGGTCAAGCTCTGAATAGGTAATACCCGACAGCAGACCACGGTCAACGAGTGAGGCATAGAGAGCTATCGCATACTGGTTGTCGCTTGCAAGGGTCTTACCCACCGCGTCATGTCCCTGGATTCCGATGTCTTCGATCAGGGGTCTTCCGTCATACAGCGGATCGGAGCGCCATGCGGTATTTAATTCAAGAACCATGTTATATACGGTTCTAGCTTTACTGCGGGTGGCAACCCCGTAATCGTTGTAGGTCAGCTTCGGAGGATTGTCAACGATGTAACTGTCAATGCTGCCTTTAGTGTCGTGTCCATCCAGCTTCATGTACTCTGGAAGGTTAGCGTAATTGGCTTTGTAAGCTTCCGCCATCTTGGCGTTGGGGGCCGCGATGTGCGCATTTCGGAAGAGCAGGTAAATGTAATGGTCAGTGATGTCGCCGCCAATCTGATCATCCGACATGGCAGCAAGCCAGTTGGTGTGTTTCAGGCTCGTTCTCCAGCTGTTCGCATCCTGCGGGATGAGTTCGCTATGGCGGCTCTCGTGAACCTCTTCGTTGAGTACATCCCAGGAATTGAAGGGAATGACGCCACGGGATTCGCTTGAGCCGTACTTCGTATCTGTGGTCAGGAAGTGCCGCATCACATACATCGTATGGTTGAACTGCACTCTTCTCGCCATTTCTTTGTCTACCTTAACCGTGGTTGTAACGCCATTGCCCAGTCCGTAGAAATTGGCAGAGCCGTTATAACCGGAAGGAAGGTTCGCAGGAATCATCTGCGCCATCCAACCAGGGGCCTGGTTATACCATGCCAGGACATGGCCGTGAGACTTGTACTGTCCGGGAGTTCCCGAATCTCTGATCGCCTGATAAGAATTGGTAGGGAAGCTGTATTCCGCTAAGCCAGGGGCAGTGGTTGCGCCGTTCAGCGCCTCGCCGTTCACGTTCTTCAGCCATTCCGGGCCACGGGGATGCGTACCCTCGGCCTTCAGATTGTTGCCGTCGACGAAGATTTCATAGTGATTGGCGCGGGTTCCGGTTACGGGCCCGGTGCCGATCGCGCCGACCATGAACAGGCCATTCTCCTTATTGTACAGACTCTTTAGAGGAGCTACGGCACTCTGGTTTTCCTTGTTGACTACGTTCGGAAGCGCAACGCCTTTCGGGTCAGGTGCGGTAATCTCAATGTTGGCAACAAGCAGCATACCGGTCTCTGCCGGACGGGCATTCTCGCCATGAAGCTCCAGAATGAAGTTCGAGGAATTGCCCGTTGAGGCATTAATGCTGTGATGCACCTTCAACCAGGATTCGCCGTTATAGCTGCCCACCCAGTCGGGATTCAGGTTGTTGTACTGGTATTCCCTGAGGTAGCTGTCGAGGTTATCGCTGGTATTTCTGACTCTCCATCTCATGAATTTGCCTTGCGCGCTCTTGGGATAGTATACATCGAATTCAATCGTTGATCCCGCTGTGACATTAACGGCCGGGGACAACGGCGATTCCAGACTGATGCCGCCGAACGTGCTTTTTCCATTGTGGGCGTAATTTATCTGAAGCACTTCCGCTTTACCTTGGGCATCTGTAAAAGGATACGGGATCGTCTTGAATGAACCACCGGCAAAGTCGGCCGGGACACGGTTATCCAGCGGAGTTCTTGCCTTCCAGGCATTCGTAGGCGCGGTAACTTTTACAGAAACCTTACCCGGACCCGGATCAAGACGGAAATAAGGATCAGAACCGTCAGATTTGATATTTGCAGTAAATTTCATTATGGCTTCTTTAAGACTTGCAATAGCTTCTTCGGCAGGAGTGTTCACATTACGTGCGAGCTCAATCGCATCATTCAGAGCTTGGAGCTCGTCAACATGCACCCATGGTAAAGCCTGGTTCACATCGGAACCATAGACCGACCCATAGACAGACTGGCTGACTTGGAGCGGGAACTCCAGATTACCGGTTTTTAGGGCTTCGGCTTGCGCAATGAGGCCGTTCAGTTCAACGGACGGTTCCTCTCCAGCCGCAGCCGCCGGGACGGGAGTATACGTGAAGATGGAGAACAACATGATGATAATGAGAAGGCGGGAGATGCTGATTACATATTTTCTACTGTTCATCTAAGTTTGACTCCTTTTCTTATGGAGATTCTTATCCTTGGTTACGCCAAGTCTGGCTTGACATTCAATCCTGCACCTCCCCTGAACCTAATGGCAGACAATGTTTGAAAACGCATTCACAAAAGCGGATGATTAGCCTGTAATAGCTTTCATATTAACAACAGGAAGAGAAAGTCTAAATACGGGTAATGCACGAATGATTTTAATATATTACGAAAGTGGATACATTTCTCAGTTGAGGTTTCCAGGAAAAAGGATATATGTGCTTTATTTCATATAATTCCCCGCGAAGTCTCCTGTATGAAGAAGCTTTCACCACTTATGAGGCAGTAAGGCCTCTCAAGGAGTAAGATAGGGTCAAGAAGGCTTGTGAGACCGATGTGTAAGGAGAGGCTTACGATGATTCGAACTTTTGAACCTGACAATGTCTTATACAAACTTGTGGACTATATCTGGATCGCAGATTTTAGTTTTCTTGCCGATGGAAATAGAAAAGATATTATTATGCCATTGGGGCATATCAATATTATTTTCAATTATGGGTCCCCATACAGGCTGGTAGGAGAAGAAGAGGGAATGGTATTCCCTGATGTAGCAGTGATTGGTCAAATGAAAAAGGCTAAACATGTTCAATACGGACAACATCTTAATCAGATAGGAATTTCATTAACTCCGCTGGGGTTTATAAAATTGTTTCACGAGCCTGGCCTCGAGTTGACAGAACGAATTGCACCGGTCACTGATGTAGACCCGGATTTGGACGAATTATACCTAATGATGATCTATAAAGATACGGAGCAGCGTATCCAGGCAATAAACCAATTTTTGATGAATAAATTAGCGTCCAATGAAACGAATACTGAATATATAGAGCAAATGCTGACATATGTGGAGCGAGAGTATGAGAGCCTGAATATTGTCAGCATGGCCAAATGCTTTGGTACCTCAGTCAGTTCAATAGAACGGTTGTTCAATAAAAATATCGGCCTGACACCAAAGACATATGGAAATATTATGGAATTCAGAAAACATGTTGAGGATGAAGAGCTGAGAAGGGATATACAGTATCATTACTATGATCAGTCCCATCTGATAAAAACATCCAAAAAATTTGCAGGTAAAACGATTAAGGAACTGAACAATCTGCCGGATGAATTAACTCTAGCTTACTTATGGCATGACCAGCAGCAATAAGCATCTGAGCATCAGTGCTGATTTTTTACAATACAATTTTTTTCTATCTGTTAGTCTTGAGAGACTACAAGAGGAGAGGAAGAATTAACGATGCAGGATACCATGATTTTTGCAAGTTTGCTGGTGTTTTTTAATGTAACATTACTTACGATACTGGTTCCGGGAGGGCCGATTGAAAATAGAGATTTTTCAAAATTAACAGGGGTTGTATTTTGGGGGTTTAATCTGTTTCTGATCTCACTGGGCATCGTTTCGTTTATCGCGTGTTATCTCCTCCTGGTTTCCCATTCTAATGCCATTCTCGTCACGCAAATTATCGCCGTTTTATATTTTATTGTGTATATTATCGATTTAGCTGGTATATTTCCTAAATCACCGACCAAAATGTCTAAGCCACTTATGCTACTCGAAGTAATTAACACATCTATGGCTGTATTCCTATTCCTCTTTGTGACGGCGATTGGACATGTGGGTTCATGAGCATGAGGGCATATCTTCTTAACAAAGTACCAAGGCTCTAAAAGTCTTGGTACTTTGTTGATCTTGTGATTTTACCTGACTCCTATTGTTGGTTCAGCTTTACAAGCTTGCAGCCTTTAACATTAAATAAAATTGCTGATGAAAATGTACTTCATTCGTATATATTTTTGTGAATAAACCCATACACTTATCTATGATTTCCCCAGTGAACGTTTGGGACACGATGGCTTTATTCGAATAGAACCTTACCGTCTTCCAGTCATGAATAATTTGGTCCAGTAACGGGTCAAGCGTATCTTTGGCATTGATATGATCAAGGTTGTACTTATAGAGCGTATTTAACCTGTATTTCTCAGAACATTTTCTATAAATAGTACTGCTTAGTGTTTCTATAATCGTTTCATTGGTTAGAATGAGCTCGAAATTATCTGCCAACAACAGTATATTATTCAAACCTTCCGTGATTTCATTTTGATACCTGAACATATTTTCTACAAATTTATTGATGTTGGTGTGTGCTGACTTCTTATGGTTCAAGATCTCATGATCACCGGGGGACACTAGTGCATATTCCCAAAAGTAATTTGGCATCTTAACGTGTTCCGATGTCAGGCATGAACATTTAAATTCTGAAAATGGCAGAGAATATTGTCTGTATTCTGTAATATCATCAACCGTATATATTTCTCCGTTCGTAAGATCGAAGCCATAGACAAAAACAGGGTGCAGTCCATGTTTTTTGTTATAGTAAAAGTCTCTCCCGCGTTGATAAAACAAATCAATAAAAATGGAAATCGGATGACCACTAGAGATAGAGTTCATGATCTCATCTTGTAAAGTATCTAATGCAGGAGATGTTCTACGAACAGAGATACCCATTTCCTCAAGTATCTTCTCTTCATCCTCGAGATTCAACACTTCTAACTTGAAATATCCTCTTGTTTGTATTTTTTGTTTATCAAACCTATAAATACTAATGACATTATTCAGAATTGGCAGCTCATCTTTTTCGAAATAATTGGCAAGCGTTAATAACAAATTGTAGTCGCAGCTAAAATAAGGAAAATTATGATGAGGAAACATTTTGATCATGCCGTCGAATGGTTGAAACGTATCCAGGGAAATAATTTCTTCCATAAAATATTTCTCCTATACTAAATTATTGTCGATCTTAAAGCTATGTCACCTCTTAATAAGGTTCATCATACGGTATTGCTGCGTCCCAGCCTTCATCTCTTCATATTTCTTCGAGCCGGGCAATGCGATGAAATCACTGATATCTCCATTATTCATGCTCGCATTGGCATTATTCGCAATTCCTTGTGGGCCAGTACGTTGCTTTGCATTCTCATCACATGATAGAAGGACATTCGAAGTCACATCCTGATTGCGGATTACAGACAGACCTGCTTCCTCTAACAGCCTCACATTCTTCGCTACCTGATCTTCCAGCATCAGCTCCGTATACAGAAATACACCGCCAACTCTCATTATCCGGTACACTTCTTCATAGAAGCGTGATCGGTTCGGATAGGCTTGCGCGGATTCCATATTCAATACAATATCGAAGCTCTCGTCTGCAAACGGTATATTCTCCGCATCGCCGACGAGATAGAAAGCTTCACCCCCTCGGGATTTGGCACTGCAATACGCAATATTCGCCGGGCAGATGTCGAGACCGACAATAGACAGAGGCTTGAAATATTTATACAAAGCTGCTATGTTACCTCCCCTGCCGCATCCGATGTCGATAACCTGGCGCTCCCGAATCGCCGTCCTGCCCACCGTCTCGAGCAGCAGCTTGACTGAATTTCTATTCCATACATCGTCGGGCTCGATCACCGCATGTTGCTCATTCCCTTGCGGGACGTAACCATAGTTTAAGAAGGTTGCGAATCGGCCTATGCCGGAAAGCGCAAAGGAATTCGATATCTCGCTATAATCTCGAATTTCGCCCTCTTTTCGCTTCCAATCAGACGGGTGGACAACCTCCTCACGCCGGTCGAGCATCGATACATAACGATCATCGATCGTATATACCGCATCGCAGTTGCAGCATTGCAGCAACGCCTCCGACTGGACCAGCATACCCTTGCAGCTGGAGCATACCAACCTTGCATGCAGATGTTGTAGCATGACTATCACCCAGCCTGTATATGCATTTGATTCAACGCATACACGTTAAAGTAATTTGGGATATTCAAGTCTTCATAGTAATCGATCGAGACCTTGAAGCCGTTAGTGCGGAAGATATTTTCGAGCCTGCTGATCTGCTCTCCATCCAGTCCGTGCACCTCCATTACAATTTGCCTGATTTTGCCCCAATCCTCCGGATCGATGCCTTCCAGCACCTCGAACTCACTTTTTTCCACGTCGATTTTGAGCAGATCAATTTGGTTCAGATCGTAATAGCGGATCATTTCGGAGATCGTAGTTAGCTTGCAGCGATGGATTTGTTCATTCAGGAGCTTCGGGGACATAAGTTGATCGACAAACCGGTTTAGCATGCGCGGATCAGCGAAATGATCCCGGTAATGGTTGATTAACCCGTACCGGAGATCCTGATCGTGGTTCTCCCGGTATTTGATCTGGACAGAATCCGTGGACATCGTGGGGAAATAGGCAAACTCCGCTTCCTTGATCTCATTGGATAGCCCGACGTTAACCGTTGTTACGCGAGGCAGCGAGCTCGTATTCATCTTCAAGAGCTTAAATGTCGGAGGCAGTGGCTCAAAGGCATACACCCTGCAGTTGCTCTTGCTGCTTACATATAGGGTGAACATGCCGATATTAGCCCCGACGTCCATGACCGTGCCATCATCCGGGAGCGTAATCCCGTGCTTGAAATACATCTCCTTGTGGAAAATCTCGTTGTAGAGGAACTCGGTCTCGCCTTCGTTGTTTTGATAGATTTCGATCCCGTTGTGCAGCCGCTTCTTTACGGTGGCCTCTGTCTGCGGCGAAAAGCTCTTGCGCTCCATCCTGCTCATCCGCTTCACCCTCTTAACAATTTTTTTAGCTTTTCTCTAACTGCTGGCGCTCTCATAGTGTTTGACGGCCAGCTTCCAGAACAGCCTGACCACTGTAAGCGATAATACAGGAGCTACAAAAATCCATATCCCAAGGAACATGTCCAACCGGTCGATCAAATAAACCGACGGCATGTTGGTGATAAACAAGATAGGCACGACATACAGTCCTATTCTCCGCAGCCATTTGGGGTATATGTACATCGGCATATTGTTCAAATCCCAACATTTGTCCAATATGTCGAAGATCGAACCGGACTTCACCGTCCAGAAGGCAAGAATTTGCGGAAGCAGAAGCACCGAGTAGGTCACGATCGTGCTACTCAAGATCACGCCGATATATCCGGCCAAGTGGATAAAGCTTGGCTCGATGCCAAGACGCCGCCAGGCCAATACGATCATCGTGATCCCGGCGATCAGATTCGGAATCGGAAACGCGTAGTTCACGTGCCGGAATGAAATCATGAACTGCAGCGATAGCGGCTTGGTCATATACAAGTCCAGCGTCCCGTTGCGGATATGGCCGGCAAATCTATAAAAGTTATCCATAAACAGTCCTGTATAGATTGCGATCATAATCGTATAGGTCCCGGTGAAGATCATCATCTGGTCAGGAGAAATTCCATTAATTTCGATCCCTAGCTGGTAAACGAAGATGATATAGATCAGCTTGGACAACAGAAATACGGTCTCCATGATCAAACCGGAGTAGAAATTCGCTTTGTATTCCATGTAACCAACCAAGCTGTTCTTCGCAAAAATAAAAAACATACGTACATGCTTCCGAATCTCCGACAAGCTGATACTCACAGATCTAACCTCCAACGGCTACATATTTCTTCATCCCGGAATCCCAAGACAACTTGGAAATGATCATAAGCACAATTACCCAAACCGCCTGTAAGAGGAGTCCGGGCACGATTTCATGAATCGTCAAGCTCCCATTGATGATCTTAACCGGGAAGTATACGACATATTGAAACGGTAAATAGCTGGAAATTCTGGCAAACGTATCTCCGAAAATATTAAGCGGAAAGATGGCGCCGCTGAGCAGATAGACGCCTTGGTTGAACGCGATAAAAACGCCCCAAACCTCAGTAATAATGAACGCGAGCGCACTAATCGAATAAAAAAGCAGGAAGTTGATGAGCAGCCCGAACAGAATGCTGACCAGGAACAAAACGATCTGCCCCGCTCTAAGCTGAAACTCCCAAATCTGAGTAAACACGATCATCAGGATGACGAATAAGACAAGGACGACCGCGGTCTGAACCGTTTTCCCGCCGAAAAAATTGCATATCCGATAGCTGAAATAATGAATAGGCTGAGCGATAAATTTGCTCAGTCCACCCGTCTTGATATCACTCGCGATCTCCCCTTCGAAGCCGGCAGAAACCAGCTTGGAGACGACGCCGGACAACACGGAATAAATGATGATCTGCGAATAAGTATAGCCGTTAATAATCTCCTGCGGTGAACTGCGAAACACGGCTGTCCAGAGGAAGCATTGGACGAGTATGATGAAGCCGCCGCTGATAATACTCATCAGGAAATCGGTCCGGTATTCCATCTCATTCTGAAGCGCAAGGATGTACGTCCTTTTATACTTCTGCAAGGCTTTCATGTCTGACCCCATCTTTCTGATATAAGCTTTCGATGCCTCGCTCGACAGGTATATCTTCAACTGTGAAATCAAGGATCGGGAACCGGTCCAGCATCATCTTGGAGAGCCGCTGAAGGTCATGCTTATCAATCTCCATGACGGCATTCAGGCCGTCATGTTGAGTAATAACGCCATAGTCGCTTAGTGCTTGCCTCGGTACTTCGTCCGTAAATTGCAGCTTGATGATCTTTTTGGCATGGAACAGCTCGTTCACACGCCGGAGATCGCCGTCGTATACGATCTTCCCTTGATTGATGATGATCGTTCGTTTGCACAGATCCTCAACATCCGCCATGTAGTGGCTTGTCAGAATGACCGTTGCCTTCGTCTGCTGGTTATAATACTTCAGGAACTCCCGAATGCGCTTCTGCGAAATCAGATCGAGTCCGATTGTAGGCTCATCCAGGAAAATCACCTTGGGCCGGTGGATGAGCGACGCAATAAGCTCCATCTTCATCCGTTCCCCCAGCGAAAGCCTCCGCACCTGAATATTGAGCAGGTCCTTTACGTCAAGAATCTCCGTAAGCTCATCCAGGACAAGGTTGTAGGGCTTATCCTCGACCTCATAGATGCATTTGTTCAGGTACAACGATTCGTTCGCCGGTAGATCCCACCACAACTGCGATTTCTGCCCCATTACGATCGAGAACTGCATCTTGAATTCTTTCTTTCGTTCCCAAGGGACATAGCCTAATACCGTCGCCTGTCCGCTTGTCGGATACAAGATGCCGGATAGCATCTTAAGCGTAGTCGTTTTGCCGGAACCGTTCGGGCCTAAGAATCCGACCATCTCACCTTGCTCGATGACAAGTGATATATCGCTAACCGCTTCTTTGATCAGTGATTTCCGCTTCACTAAATTTTTGAGCGATTTTTTGAGTCCCAGTTCTTTTTCGTAGTATTTGAAGCTTTTGGATAATCCTTCCACCTGAATAATGCTCACTGGTGCACCTCATTTATGTGAATTTAGAAGAGTTATACACCGTGCAAATGCAAAACACTGCACTTGGAACATGCCGGTGTCAGTCGTTCGTCCATCATTTCCCTTATTCTTCTGTAGGTCATGCTATGCCATAATTCCTGTACAGACGTTTCATGTAATTTGCCGATCTCGAACTCCTTGAAGAATTTGCACGCGATAATTGTTCCATCGGGCGTAATATCCATTCGGTTCGAGAGCGCCAGGCACTTCTTGTTCATCGTGCCTTTACCCTTCACCTCTTTGCCGAGCACGAAATCTTCGATCTGGTCTTGATCCAGATTCGGCTGGTAGCGCAAACGCATTTTCCAGACCCGATGATTCACCCGGTCCAACTCGCTCATGAGAGCAGGAATACGCTCCGGATCGAGCTTATAGTTGAAAGCGTGCCAGCTTCGTTCACCCTTGTGTTCGCTCGCCGGAAGGAAGTGGAACTTCTGGTCGAAGTAATCGTCCATTCCCTGCGAGCATTCATCCGAGATGTACCACGGGAAGCAGACGATGACCAGATCTACGCCGACGCCCTCCAGAAAGTCCAGCAGATCGTACAGCTTGTCGGTCATGCCATCGTTAACAACGGTATGGATCGAAATTTTGCCTCTGAACCGATTCTCCTTGCGCAGCTCGACAAGCATCCGGATAGCATCTATCGCCTTGTTGAATACTCCTTTGCCGCGAAGCGCATCATTCTCTTCTTCGAATCCGTCAAGCGCTATGAGCAGTTCCAGGTTATCGGAGATTCTCTGCAAGGCGTCCAGCTTTCGCTCGATCAGCACCGCATTCGTGCAGATCGTTGTCTCACGAGGATGGGCTTCAAGCAAATCGGCCAACCGGTCGAAATGGCTGTATACAAGCGGCTCACCGCCCCAGATATAGAGTCTCGACTTGGCTGGTTCCGTCTCAAGGATCAGCTTCTCCAGCAGCCCGTAGTCGAGCTGTTCCCGCTGCTGCTCCGGTGTCATGAAGTGATGGTAGCCGGTGTCGTTCCATTGATAGCAATGCTTGCAGCGCAAGTTGCATTGGTTCGTCAGTTTAATCCCGACCGACTCTGGCAACGGTGTCGCGTAACCCGCTATTTTCTCCATGTTCCGCTTGGTTTCCATCGTATTCCTGATAGTACGTTTCAAAATTTGCAAATCCTTTGCGGAATGTTTAATCTCAGATTTCGGATTCATATCAACACACCCTTCTTAAACGTAATAGGTCATTCACATGAATCAGTAGATATAATACCTTGAACAAGCCGTACAAATCGGCAGCATATTTTTTTTCATATACGCGCGATACTCTTTGTACTTGTCACTGCGCCAGATATCTACCAAATTCTCTTCATTTACGTTGCCGAAGGTCAAATCATAGAAGGCATGGCAGGGCGAAACGTCGCCCCTTGCCGTAATCTCAGCATACGTCCATGGAAGAGAGCACTGTCTTCGCTTATCCGCCATCTGATGGAATTGCCCCGAGAAGTAGTTGTGCAAATTCAGTTCATCTGTAGTCTTCGGATAAGTGATCACATGAATACGGTTTTTCAAGCAATACGCTTTAACATTATTGAGCTGTCTCGTCAATTCGGGAATATCGATCTGGCTGAACGAACTGATGTCCTGCCAGACCATCCCCTTGGCATACGGAGCTTCATGCACATCGAATTCCTCTCTAAGAACATCCACATATTGGGCATACTGCTCTTCCGTGGCATAGAGCTGCACTTCCATACTGATATGGTCCAGCATCGACAAGTCGATATGCTTAAAGAAAAATTCCTCGATGTACATATAGTTCAAGGGCGTAATGATAAAGGATACACCCATCTTCGGAAATTGCTTGCCTTTGCTTTGACGGAGCTCATAGAGCTTCTCGATCCCCTTAATCACTTTCTTGAATACGCCCTTGCCCCTCTGCCTGTCGTTGATTTCCTCAGGGCCGTCGAGTGACACCCAGATCTTATTGGGCGCAGTCTCGACAAGCATCTCGGCATGCTTCTCAAGCAATGTGCCGTTCGTAGGGAAGTCCGCTATGCTCCCATAATGATTGATCATGGCGAGAATGTCGCTCAGCCAAGGGTACATCAGCGGCTCGCCGCCGAAGAAATCGTAATACGGCTTGCCGGGGCTGCACTCCACGATAATCTTTTTGATCAGATCCGGGTCCAGCTGCGATAATGTTTTTTTGCTTTTGTAGGGCCCTTCGAGTCCCCACTCATAGCACATCTTGCATCGCAGATTGCATTCCTCCAGCAGTTGCAAGACGATCCATCTTGGATAGCTTATCGTATCCTGGGCAACGCTCAATTTATTTACGCTCATAGCATAACCCCTTCTGCCACTGAAATCTTACCTCCTCGTTAACGCAACCCTCGCACAATAGTGATCCACATAATTCGTCCGTTCACCGGGTCTGTTCTTGATCGCCTGATGCATCTCCTTAAGGACCTCTACGGAAAAATCCATCTCCCGCCATTTCTCATAGCGTATTCCGAACCCCAGCGACTCCCATAATTCCAAATTGCTAAGCTCGTGACTTCCGAACGGCTCCAGCAGAATAAGAGGGGTTTCGGATGCAAGCGAGTCAATCAATGTGCCCGCTCCTGGCTTGGCCACGATAGCCATCGCCTCCGAAGCGACGTCAAATAACCAATGATGATCAGCCTCAGCAGCGTATGATTTCGTATCTTCTCCCGCTATTTCAATGTATGGCGGGAACTCGTGCAGGCCGCTTCCGCTCTTCACCCATGAACACCAATCCGGATCGTTCATCCAATACCGGTGATCGGGATCGGGCTTCGCTTCCTTCCAGTCGTAAGCTACGATATCAAGCCCATAGTTATGGCTGGAAAGCTCCGGAACTTTACTTTGATAAGTGCCCATCCCCCAGCCGCCGCCATGAACAACAAGCCGCCGCTTCCTTGATTCGAAGGGGATTGGCGTACCAGGAAGAACCGGGATTTCGTATCGAATCGCCATCTTATCGGTGTCATAGAGACAAGCATTGTAATAATGCTCGTCATACCGGGGATGAAACTTCTTCAGGCTCTTCCAAGACGGGGCCAGATCTGAATCGACGTAGAGCAGGTCTACATGAATTGGATTCGGCAGCATCTTCTCCCTGTACAAATCCAGAATATAGCCCCAGTGTCCGGATAGCGATATGAATTCGTACCGTTCTTCCGCTTTCCACGCCTCCAGCAATAGCTCTACCTGGGTATAATCAAGGCTGCCCCGGATATCCATCGGCATTCGGGCCGAAAAATTGGCAAGTGCGAAATTATTGTGGTAAGCCTTCCTGCTGTCTGCAATATGCTCCCTTTTGTCTTGCTCCAAATAGCTTTCGAACACGAGCACTTCCGTCGCGATATCCCTCTTCTTGAATGCGCTTGCAGCTAATAGGCCGGGAATATAGAAACCCAGACCAAAACCCGAGCATAGAATCGTTACTTTCTGCTTACCCATAAATTCCCGGACGCCCTTGCGTCTATCGTTCATACAGATGCCGTCTTCTGCAGCTCCGAGATATAATTGCAGAAGGTTGTAACCGACTCCAAAAAATCGAAGTCGAATTGTTCAAAATCGATTTCAATATCGAAACGCTCTTCCACCTTTAATAAGAACGTAATTAGCTGTAACGAGTCGAGTCCCCCGTCTTCCATGATGCTGGAATGTTCGTTCAAGCGGTTTGCCAGCTGGGCGTCGTCCTTGATTTCGCTTATCATCGCTATGATCTGTTCTTGCATAGGTACCTCCCGTTTAATGGATATATTGACCTTGGTAATAATGGATCGTTCTAGCGAGTGCATCATGCAAACCGATCGCCGGTTCCCAGTCCATAATCGTCCTTGATATGGTAATATCCGGCTTCCTTCTCCTAGGATCGTCTTCCGGCAGCGGGAGAAACTCGATCTGCGCGCTCGACTTCATGAGCTCCTTCAAGACTTGGGCGACTTCAAGTATGGTGACTTCCTGCGGATTCCCCAAATTGACTGGCTGTTCATACGTGGTGCCCAGCAGTCTTATAATCCCTTCCAGCAAATCGTCGATATACTGAAAGCTTCTCGTCTGTCTGCCGTCGCCATAAATCGTAAGGTTTTGCTTGGACATGATTTGATTAATGAAATTGGTAATGACACGTCCGTCATATAAATCCATCCTCGGGCCGAATGTATTGAAGATTCGAATGACTCTTACCGGTATGCCGTATTTCCTGTTCATCCAGTAGGTGATCGCCTCTGCATACCGCTTCGATTCGTTGTAGCAGCTTCTTGCTCCAATCGAATTCACGTTGCCATAATAGCTCTCCGGCTGAGGGTGAACGGTTGGGTCACCGTAGATCTCGCTTGTTGAAGCCAGGAAAAAAGCGGCCTGCTTTTCTTTGGCCAGCTGCAGCAGATGCATCGTCCCTTCGCTGTTGACCCTCATCGTTTCGATCGGATAGGACAAATATTTGGGCGGGCTGGCAGGACTTGCGAAATGCATCACCCAATCGACCGGGCCTTCAACGGCGAGCGGATGAATGACGTCATGCTCGATAAACTTGAAATTTGGCGACCGTAAGAGATTGTCCATGTTGACAGTGGACCCGGTCAGAAAATTATCGACCCCGATAACGGTATGTCCTTCCCGCAGCAGCCTCTCGGCAAGGTTGGAACCGATGAAGCCTGCGACTCCTGTTAATACAATGAAAATAAAGATCCCCCCATTGCCTAAGGTTTGTCAAACAAGCAGGAACTGTGTGAGCTTATTCAATACGCTGTATAACAAAGCATATAATCCCAGCATCACTCCCTCCATATATACCTAGAAGACCACCGGCTTCGGGATGCCTACCTTTTCAAGCCATCGTTCAAGGAAGATTGATTCTTCATTTTCTATATTCGTTATCAGCCTATATAAGCTTTCTGAAATACTCATATCCCTTGTCAAATTATATTTAAACGCTACATTCACAAGTATCTTCGCCTTAACTTCAATGGCTGTGAATTCATCAATATGCTCTTGATTTAAGTTAATAAGATGCCGGTTATCGTACAAATACTTGAGTCTCAGCGTCATTATCTTCTTATGATCATAAAGTAAATGAAAGGGTCTTATATCAAGCTTAGACTTATTTTCTGAGGTCTCTTTCACATAATTAAATAGAGTTGTGTATATTTGCATGCCAAAGTCAAGATTATCCCTGTCGCCGCCATAGTTGAACATCTCCCAATATTCCGGCGTTCTCTTAGTGAAATAATTTCTTATAGAATTCACTAGGGTATCTGCACTGAAATTATCCTGATTTTGTTCGTTGAATTTATACAGATACACCATTTCTCTTAGATAATCATGATTGGTTGTCAGATGATTAGTGTTGAACGCAAGATTGAAATCGGCAAATGAGATCTCAGCCTGACTGTACACGCCGTTCTTAAAGAAATCGGAAACATACAATATCTCCCGATCTAAATCATAGCCGTACACCAATATGTCATGATGCAATTGGAGTCTATGATATCGGTCGCTTAAGGGCACATAGAAATAATTGATCATGGTGTGGATATAGTTATTGGCATTAATATTTTCTATAATAAAATGAATAACAGAGTCCCATTTAGTCGTTACAGTATCTCTATGTATCTTCTGAGTAGTAATCCATTTGCATGCATCTGAAGGCCGCAGCTCATAAGTCAGAGGGAAATAAAAATCTCCCCAATTATGTTTATAATCCTTGTTAATAAATAATTGAATATAATTGCTGAATATCCATGGGTGTGCGCACTCGTAATGGGTAAGTATGGACAAGAGATGCGCATGCTGCGTATAGGTTGTAATCATCGGATAACTTACCGGCAATATTCCGCTGCCCAAGGTTTGAGTTGTATTCTTCAACTTTTCGTTCACCCCTACTCCTTTAGCAATAAGTGCTTCGTACTTGCCCTGTCCAGTTTTCCTGTTTTTGTTTTTGGAATTTCATTGATAATCCTCCATTGCCTAGGCACCTTATACGAGGACAAATGCAAGTTGCAATGTTTGGTCAGCGCATCTATATCAACCAGACATTCTTCACTAACTTTCAGAAAGGCGATGGGTACTTCGCCTAATAGATCATCGGGCACACCAACAACCATGACTTCCTCCACTTCTTTCACGCCATATAAAAACTCCTCAATTTCTTCCGGATAGATATTGATACCGCCGGATATAATGATATTCTTCTTTCTGCCTGTGATGATGAGACACCCTGATTCATTCCAATATCCCAGATCTCCTGTCTTTAACCAACCATCAACAATGGTAACGTTCGTTAACTCCGGGTTGTTGTAATAACCGAGCATCACATTTGGGCCCTTGACCCAAATTTCTCCTGAAGCAGCAAGTCCTATAACCTCATTCTCTTCTTCGTCAACAAGCCGGACAGACACGCCACTGACGGGTGTTCCACAGGACAGGCTTCGGTCTCCCCGGTCCATCATGCTCACCCGCGGAGAAGCTTCTGTCAATCCGTAGGTTTGAATAATGTCCGCTTGAGGAAATACAGTCTGAAGATTGTCTACTAATCTCGCGGGAATCGGCGCACCGCTTATCACAATAAATTCAATGGAATCAAAGGCACTCCAGTTGGTTGTCTGATGATAATCGGAAACAAAGTGCATCAATTGCGTAGGCACCGCTGAGAATGCCGTGACCGCCTTATCCTGAAACAGTCTAAACGCTGTGCGCGGCAGCAAGGGCAAGCTGATAAGCCTAATTCGGGTTCCAAATAGCATGCAAGAAATCAATTGCGTGACAATCGTAGAACTGAAATGAACGGGCATCGTTACAAGAAACGAATCTTGATCCGTATACCCAACCTTTTCGCCATGTGCCAACGCATTCGTTAATACATTCTCATGGGATAACATAACGATTTTAGATGGTCCGGTTGTGCCCGATGTAGGAAGGAGAATAGCACATGAATTGGGATCGGACGGATTCGTGAGCGAGATCGATTCAAACGAAGGCACCGGTTCTTGCGAGAAATCCTGAGCGGTAACCCAATGAATATCACAATTTAACCGTGCAGGCTGTGCATATTTGCTGATAACCAGCTTGGCGTCACTGGCTTGTAAAATATTTTCAATCTCAGTTAGGGATGCCGAGTAAGGAACCGGTATTAGTACATGACCGCTGAACTGAATGCCAAGCGAAGCAGTAATGAACAAGGGCTCATTATTTGTGTATACCGCTATATGGCTACCGGCCTCAAGCTCAAAGTTCTTTTGGATATATAGAGCAATTAAGTATGCTTCTGTCATCACTTCCGCATAAGTCCACTGCTGCTTTAGATCTTGAAGGATAATATGATCCTTGCGATCACAAGCCTCCATGAATAAACGTTGAATGATAGTCATCATATCGTTTTCTCGGTCAAATAATTAAGGATTAATCCCGCCGTGGAGAACTTCTCAAACAATAGATCCTCATCAGGGATCGAGATATTAAACTTCGATTCCATTGAAACAATAAGCTTGATGAAGCCCGCCGAATCGATCCCTTGATCCAACAAAGGGGTATCGTGGTCATCTGGATACTGGATGTCAAGCTCAGCAAAAATCTCATCTCTCAAAATAAATTCAATTGATTTAGACATCCTGTTTCCTCCGTTAGATAATCTTTAGAAAGGCTGATTAGAGAGGATAGCATACATGGTGATATTCAGTAATGAGTAGGTGAAAGTGAGTGTGAAGGAGAATAATCTCAAAACGATGGACAATGTGGAATATGACTCGATGCAGAATGAAAAGCAGAAAAAAGCATTTTCCCAAGCGATAAAGCCCTGCTGAAAATGCTCTACTTCACTACGGTGAATGACACCCGTAAATGGATATGTTTAGTATAAATTGCAAATATACCAATTGTCAACGATTTTAAGTTTTATGCAACACTAGTCAGGACGTCCTTTAGCTGAATAAAGAGGTATATCAGCTTTATGAGTACATTCTGGCTCTCTTGAATATCTATTGCATCATTTTCATAATCAAGTTCATTGTTGTTGAAGTGCTTGGTACCGCCACCTGCTGCTGAACAAAATCATCATAGAATAGCAAGCAAAAGCACAAAAATAAAGACGCTGCGGGGAGTAATTCCCGAGCGCCTTCTTGCTTTCTTTTATGTCGAATTATCACCAGCTACTGGCGATTATCTTAATTTTTCGCACCACATTTGCACCAATGTACAGTTAAGCTCACTGTTCCACTAACTTCCACGCACCTGTATCATCGCAAAAACCTTTGATACAAAAGGATTTCCTCCACTGTACTATTTAAGTTCCAGTAAAGCCACACTCTCCACATGCACCGTATGCGGGAACATATCCACTGGCGTGACCTCCACCGCCCGGTAGCCCCCATCCTCCAGCACCTTCAAATCGCGGGCCAGGGTGGATGGGTTGCACGACACGTACACGACACGCTCCGGCTGCATCAGCAGGATGGTCTCCAGCAGGCGCGGGTCGCAGCCCTTGCGCGGGGGATCGACAACGATGACGTCTGGGGTGATGCCCTGTTCTTTCCAGGCCGGGATGACATCCTCCGAAGCGCCGACTTCGAACTTCACGTTGTTCATTCCGTTGAGCTTCGCGTTGGCGCGGGCGTCCTCGATGGCTTCGGGCACGATTTCCACACCATACACCTGATCCGCATGCTGGGCCAGGAACAGGGAGATCGTACCGATGCCGCAGTAGGCATCAATCACAGTTTCCTTGCCGGTAAGTGCAGCGTATTCCAGCGTTCTGCCATACAGCACCTCGGTCTGGGCCGGGTTCACCTGGTAGAAGGATCTCGCCGAGATGGCGAACTGGACCTCACCAATGTAGTCATAGATGACCTCGCTGCCCCAGAGGACACGGGTATCGTTGCCGAAGATGACATTGGTGCGCTGGGTGTTGACGTTCTGGCAGATGCTGACCACTGCCGGAAGCTGCTCGCGGATACTGCCGAGCCAGGCGTCCAGGTGCGGGATATCCCGGCCGTTCGTGACCAGCACCAGCATCATCTGACCGGTGCGGAACGCCTTCTTCACCACTACATGGCGGAGCAGTCCACGGCCGGTCTCTTCGTCATAGGCGGTGATGCCCAGCTCACGGCCGAGGCTCTTGACGGTGGCAACGACCTTGTCGTTGTCCTCATGCTGGATCAGACAAGTCTCCATGTCGATGATCCGGTGACTGCCCCGTGCATAGAAGCCGCCAACCAGACCGCCATCCGTAACCCCAATAGGCACCTGGGCCTTGTTGCGGTAACGCCAGGGCTCTTCCATGCCAAGGGTGGGCAGCACGCGGATGCCTTCGCCTTGAGTCCCAGATGCACTTGCCGCATCTGCACCCGCCGCACCGGCCACCTCCAGCTTCCCGATCCGCTGCAGGTTGTCCACCACCAGCTGGCGCTTCCACGCGAGCTGAGCGGTATAGTCCATATGCTGCAGCTGACAGCCGCCGCACTGATCATAGATCGGGCAGGGCGGCGCGATGCGGTCGCTGCTGGCCTGCACCAGCTCCAGCAGCTTGGCGTAGCCATACTGCTTCTTGGTCTTCAGCACTCTGGCCCGGACTCTCTCACCGGGAAGAGCGCCCTGCACAAATAGGGTAAAGCCCTCTACGCGGCCTACCCCTTCACCTTCATGGGTCATGCCGATGATATCGAGCAGGACCTCATCATTCTTATTCACCGGCAGTCCGGCGACAGGGGCCGCCCCTTGCTCCCGGCGGCTTGCGCTGCGCCTGCTGCGTTGTTTATTCATGTGTGTAGGTTCACTTCTTTCATGTTCTTCACGATTAGTTCTGCGCAAAAATCCGCAGATGCTGCGGCAGGATGCTGAAGTTGCCAGGCAAAGTGCCGCCAAGCTCACCGTCCAGGTTCAATAGGACGTGGCCTGGGGAGGTAACCTCCATCGCATCGGTACGGAAATGGATAACCTTCTTGTCATTCAGGTGCTCTCCGCGAATGGTCAGACGCACCAGCCGGATGAACTCAGCCAGGTTGCATTTCTTAACGGCAATAACGTCGAGCAGGCCGTCATCGATGCGCGCACCCGGAGCCAGCTTCTCGAAGCCGCCGACCGAATTCGTATTGGCAATCAGGAAGAGCATGAACTCGTCATGGATCATCTCCTGGCCGTTCGCGCGGATGTACAGCTCTTGCGGAGCAAGGCTGGCCATCTTCTCGATCCCCTTCAGGTAATAGGCGAGCTGACCCATCATGGTCTTCAGCCTGCTGGGGACCTCATAGGTCAGCTCCGTCAGCTGTCCACCGCCTGCTATATTAATGAAGTAACGGTCATTGGCTTTGCCGAGATCAATCAGGCGCGATTCCTGACGCAGAATCAGGTCGCAAGCTTCGTCCCAATTCTTCGGAATGCCCATGGCCCGCGCGAAATCATTCGTCGTTCCCAGCGGCAATATGCCGAGCGGGGGAAGGTTCGGCTTCTCCGCCATCCCGTTAATCACTTCATTAAGTGTACCATCGCCTCCGGCAGCTATGATCAGATCATAAGTACCGCGTTCCACAGCCTGGGCTGCAGCCGCAGTAGCATCGCCCTCTCCCGTTGTTGCATGGCAGGTAGCTTCGATACCGCCCATATCCAGCCGGTCTAGAATATCGGCGAGTCGTCTTTTCATTTCTTCCCGACCAGAAGTGGGATTATAAATCAATCTCGCAGTTTTCATTACCGGAACGCCACCTGTTTATATAATGGATAACTTTACTGATTATACCCAATTCTGTACCCCACAAGCAATCTCGGAGGAACTGAGGAGGAATATAAGTATACCCTCCGCCCGGGCTCCAAGCTTAGAAGATCGGCAGAAAGTATAGATATATGTATGCAGCAGTGGTAGCCGTGGCTACATTGAACACTGGTCGCACCCTCATAATCAGCTTCATTACCCGCGTACTAACTACTCCTGACTCTCAAGGCGCTGGAGCGCTGCTTCCACCTGCCGCTGAATCCAGCGCGGCAGCAGCGGATGCGGCAGCAGCGTCTGGCCGGAGTAGGCATAATCCAGCCCCTCCAGCCGCTGCGGAATAACCACCTTGGTGAAATACCCCTCACTCAAAAAAAGCGGAGCCACCAGCACATCATAGCCCTGCTCCTGCCAATGCTCCACCCGGCTTCTTACACTGTCCGGGTTCAGCAGCCCGTAATCAGCCGCAGCCAGCCCGCTTACCTCGCATACCCGCGCCGCAAGTGAAGAGATGCCCTGCTCCCAGCGCTGCCGGAAGCCGTCATGCCTGCTGCCGTGTCCGACCAGCAGCACCATCTCCCGCCCGGGATGCTGCGACAGTTCCCGGAGCTTATCCCACAGCATCTGTGCAATATCGGGATCATCATCGACCGGATAGCCGTAATGAACCTTCGCTGCAACCCTGAACGGCGCAAGGTCGGTCTCCCGCTCAGGAACCGGCTTAGCGCCCAGCGCATACTCTATCTCATCGACATGCGTGCTGCCGGAAGACACAAACAAGGGGATCACAATAATATCTGTGACCCCTGCATGTTCCAGCTTATCAATTCCATCTTGTATCAATCGTCCTTCTACCAGCTCAAGGAAAGCCACTGCCACCGGCAGCTCCTCCCGGAGCGTGAGATGGCTCACTGCCTCATCTACCATCGACACCCAGGCCTGATCACGGGAGCCGTGACTGATTAACAATACACCCGGAACCATAAATTATCGGCCCAGACGTTCCAGCGTAAGCTTATAACCGTCATTGCCGTAGTTCAGGCAGCGCTTCACGCGGGAGATCGTCGCCGTACTGGCCCCCGTCTCGGCTTCGATCTGATTATATGTAGACCCCTTGCCTAGCATCCGCGCAACTTCAAGGCGCTGTGAGAGCGATTGAATTTCGTTCACTGTGCATAGATCATCAAAGAATACATAACATTCTTCCATATTTTTCAATGTTAAAATAGCCTCAAATAATTGATCGATACTTTTATCGTTTAGCTTCTTTAGCTGCATCGCCCTATCATCCCCTAAACATTAACTTAATGTGACTATCTTGCCTCTACTATATTGTACTGGAGCACATTTTTCAAGCATTAACGGTTTCACGCTGTAAAGAGTGAAATCGATGGACAAACGTCCACCCCAGACGCACATCATAATCGGGGTTAATCCACCTTCTACTTCCGGCTCCCAGGCTAGACCGCCTTACTCATAGTACTACAAAACCGTGCGAAATCAAGCATGGACACGGTTTCTTCACTTCCACCTGCCGCTCTATAGGCATCCGCCCTTTTCCGCTGGTATCCCGGTTACCCGGGCATTCGTCTATACCGTCTGTTCGCCCATGACATACAGTATAGCAAACCACTAACGAAGGAATGTGATCCTATGCCTCAGCATTACTATAATCATTCCCGCCAGCAAGGCCGTTCACTGGCTGAACCCTACAATCCGTCACCTTACCCGGGACTATCTGCTTATACGCCTGCCCCGCTTCCCGGAGAACCTGAGCTGCTGCCTGCTTATGGCGCTGAAGTCACCGATACGGCACTCGCACTCCCTGCTGCAGAAGCTTCTACTGCGAAGGCCGGAGGCCTACTTGGCGGACTCGGCAATCTTGGAAGTCTGGCGAATATGGAACAGATCAAGGGAATCGTTGACCGGATGGGCGGTATTGACGGAATCGTCAACACCATGGGCAAGGTGCAGAAGGTGATGCAGGGCTTTTCACAGATGGCTCCGATGGTGAAGCTTGTGATGGGCGGGTTCGGCAAAGGCAAGGGAAGCGGAGCGGGAGAGCTCGCCGCCGAAGAAGATGCAGCCCTCTATAGCCCCAAACGGCGCAAAAAAAGACGCCCCGTCACGAAGCGCCGCAATACCACCTCCAAGAAGCGTAAATCCGGTGGGCCTTCCTCCGTTAAGCGCCGCCGTTCCTAAGCGGCGGCGTTTAACGCGCTTTTATTTTACTTAAACCAGCCGCTCCGCCGGAACCAGCCGAACATCCCGATCCCCAGCACCAGCATAAGCAGCAGCACTGCGAAATAGCTGTATCTCCATTCCAGCTCCGGCATCACCCTGAAGTTCATTCCATAGATTCCTGCGATCAGCGTCAGCGGCATGAATACCGTGGTAATCACCGTGAGTGTCTTCATAATGGAGTTCATCCGGTTGGAGTTGAGCGAGATATAGCTGTCACGCAGGTCGGCGGTCATTTCCCGGTCAACTTCAATCATGTCTGTCAGCTTCAGCAGATGATCATAGATATCGCCGAAGTAGACCCGCTCCTCCCCGTTGCTCTGCACATGCTGCGAATTGACAATCCGGTACATCAGATCACGCATCGGCACAATCGTCCGCCGCAGCTTCAGCAGCCTTCCGCGCACATTGAAGACCTGGCTCATCAGCTCCTCCACCGATTCGTCGCCGCTCTTGCTCTCCAGATCAGCGAGTTCATCCTCCAGCGTATAGAGGGACGGGAAATACTTATCGACCAGCTTGTCCATCACCCTATAAGCAGCGGCCATCGGCCCGCCCGACCAGCCCTTGCGGCTATGGATTTCAGCCTTGACCATCTGCCACGCTTCCTCCATCTCCGGTTTGTCCTGGTGATGGTAGGAGACGAGGTATTTTGTGCTTAGGAACAGGTCGATCTCTTCGGCCTCCAATGTCCGCTCATTCAGCGAATGCAGCACGAAGAACTGCACATCCTCGTAATAATCCAGCTTCGGCCGCTGCAAGACATGCATACAGTCTTCAATCGCCAGCGGGTGAAAATGAAAATACGTGTCCAGCCTCAAGGTTTCTTCCTCCGTCGGCATAGTGAAATCCGCCCAGATCCAGGCATAATCATCCAGCGCTATATCTTGTAGCGGCAGATCCGTCAGCACCTCACCCTGATGAGTTACCACAAGCGTTCGTATCATATATAAGTCCCCCGTAAGTCTGTTATCCGCATTGCAACTCTTCTGTTGCCTGACGCTCTCCTACCATTGTAACGCATCTTTCACCAAAAAAATAACCGCCAGTCCGCTGGGCAGCAGTTCCGGAGGTTTCTTGTGTCATCATGCTATCATTTTGGCTTCATTTCCCGCATTGCTATGCTTCCAGCCCCCGCAGTCATCCCGCTTCAGTTCCGGCATCCATCCCCTTCAGCGGCCCAAGCCCTCCAGCACCTCCAGATGCAGCACCTGCAGGAATTTCTTAATATTCACCTTCACCTTGCCGCTATCCCGGCCCTGTTCAATCTCCTTCATCTTCAGGCGCACCTCTTCAAAGTCGAAATACAGCGGCGCATAATGCTCGAACTTCGGATTGCCGTAATCCGTCAGACCGATGGACGCGAGACTTGTCAGACCCGCCGCCAGTGCGCGGCGCAGACGCTGTTCGATGGCCTTGACCTCTTTGGCGGCCTCCGCAGGCACCGGTCTATATTTGGCAGCGGTCAGCTCATACAGCTCCTTCAGGGACGGAAGACTTCCGCTCTGCCCTTCCGCTACCGCCAGTTCCATGATTGTGATAATATCACGGCTGCCGTTCTCCGAGATCATGCCCATATTCATCAGAATCGGCTGAACAATCTCCTTGACGGTACGCTTGCCCGGCGGCAGCTGCGGCAGTCCGAACTGGAGACCCTCCAGCTTGCCCAGCGTCAGCTTGATCTCATCCAGATAACGGCCCATGGCGTAACGTTCATTCACTTTATATAGAACAGATTCGACTTCAATCTTGTTGATCGGCTTGCGGATGAAGAATTCAATTCCGCTCTTGTAGGCGCGGCTGACCATATCCCCGTTCTCAATCTGCGAGATCATTACGAATTTGGAGCGGCAGCCCTGTGCCTGAAGAGAGAGGATGGTCTCAATCCCGTCCTGGTCCGGCATCAGGAGATCCATCAGCACAATGTCCGGGGTCTCACTCAGGATCAGGGCTATCCCCTCCTGCCCGCTCTCTGCAGTACCAGTCACCTCACCAAGCCCGCTGTCCTCAATAATATGCTGCAGCATTCTTCTCGCCGACGCGTCGTCATCTACAATACAGAATGATAGCGGCATCCTCTATTCCTCCTTCCGCAGCTTCACGCTCGGCACCATAATCTGGAACATCGCTCCTCCGGTAGGCGATACCGGCTGAACCGTAATGCTTCCCTCGAACATATTCACTATATCCCGTACATGAGAGAGCCCGATCCCTGTGGCTGCGATGCCCTCTTCATCGAATTTCGTTGTGAAGCCCGGCTCGAACAGCAGGTCAAGATCACGCTTCCCGATGCCTGTCCCGCTATCGGTCACTGTCAGAATCGTCATGCCGTCCTGCTCATAAGCGTTCAGATGGATGCTGCCTGTTCCTTGGATGACTTCCACCGCATTGGCGGTGATATTATTAAGCAGGGTCAATAGAGGAATGTAACTGTCGGTTGTGTAATCGGAGGTGATGTGAGAATGGAACTTAATCTCTTTGCCCAGCATTTCCGCATATTTGGCATTGCTCTTGACCGCGAACTGCAGAATGCCTGATAACGGCATGTCCCCGTTCACCTCGCGCTCCACCAGCTTCACCAGCCCCGCCAGAATCCGCTGCGAATCCTTCTTCACCTCATGGAGCTGCTGGGTGATGTCCAGCACCTGCCGGCTGTAACGCCCCGTGCCTTCTCCGTCCTTCAGCTTGCTGTACAGCTCGAAGCTGTTCAGCGTTACCAGCTCCAGGGTACCTATGGACTTCTTCAAATAGAACACTTCCCCGTACAGGCCGGAGCCGAATCCGAGCATCTGCTGGGTCCGCTCATGCTGCTCCCGCTCCCGGATACGCAGCTGGCTGACAGCGATACTGCTATATACCCCGGTGGTGAAATACGTACGCAAGACAGCAATCGCCATCAGGTACGTCCACTCGTTCAGCCGGAAGGTAGCCGAATCCAGCACAATCAGCCGGGTCAGCAGCTCCATTTCATTCGACAGGAGATCGATCAGCGCGGCAACGGCGCCCAGCACCAGCGGATGAAAGGTATCAATCCGACTCTTGATGACATGCATTAGCGCGCCGAACATCATGTAATAGATCATTGCCGAGAAGTGGCTGCTAAGGCTCTGCTCCACCGTCAGTCCGCTTCCCTCCACCATATCCATGGCAGTCCGGAACAGCAGCACGACCAGCCCGGTAGCGCAGCCTGTGAGGATATACGGCAGTTGCCTCATTAACAGCAGGAAGAGGAGAAAAGCGCTGCTGCCCATGGCAATCCGGAAGATATCTCCGTCAAACGGGTTGATCTTGAATTCTCCGGCTACCGCAGTAACGGCGGCTACCAGCAGAATCTGTACCGCCTTCATGCTCAGAATCGATTGTCCCATCGCCACTGCTCCTGCCTAGAGAGGTTGACAACTATAGTATCATAGCCGCACTGGATTGAATATGGCTTAATCCTCATTCGGCTAAGGGTTATACTGCCCTCTGCTCAAGCCTTCTGGACAACAGCGACAGCAGGTAATTGACGACAAAATAAATCAGGGCAACCAGCGCCAGCGTAGGGATGGCATATCTATAGCTGTGACCGATGACAATGTTGGCATTATGCATCAGCTCCGGCAGGGAAATGACAACGGCGAGCGAAGTATCCTTCAGCAGGGAGATGAACTGGCTGACCAGTGGCGGAACCATCCGCCGCAGCCCCTGGGGAAGCACGATATGCCATAAGGTCTGTACATTGCTGAGACCGGAGGAACGCGCCGCCTCAATCTGCCCCTTGTCGATTGACGTTAACCCGCCGCGGACAATCTCGGCAATCATCGCCGCTTCGAAGATGGTTAGTGCTGCAATGGCCGCAGTAATCAGTCCGAGCTTAATTCCGACCTCCGGCAAGGCGAAGCGGATGAAGAAGATGATCAGCAGCAGCGGCAGATTACGGATCAGCTCCACCAGGTAGAACATGACCGGAGACAACACCGGCACCTCCGAGTAGCGGATGACGCCAATAATACAGCCGATCAGAAAGCTCAGGAAGATCGATACAAAAGCAACGATCAGCGTCACATACAATCCGTCCAGCAGAAACTTCAGATTATCGGCGGAGTATGCACCTATGAAATCCATAATATCCCTCCTCTAGCTTCAGATGTCCTTGTATCATGCTTCTTAATATTTGCGCTGCAGTCTGCGCTCCCAGATCCGCACGCCATAGCTGAGCGGAAGAGTAAGCACGAGATAGAATACCGCTACGAAAATGTAGGTGTCGAAGGTACGGTAAGTCTCTGTAGAGATCCCGTCCGCGAAGTACATCAGATCAAGACCGGCCACCAGAGTCAGTACCGAAGAGTTTTTAATCAGGTTAATGAACTGGTTGCCGAGCGGCGGAATCACCAGCTTGATCGCCTGCGGCAGAATGATATGCAGCATGGTCTGTATGTAGCTGAGACCGGAGGAACGTGCCGCCTCCATCTGTCCCTTGGGAACGGCCATAATTCCGGCACGGATCGCTTCGGCGATGAAGGCCGAGGTATATACGGCGAGTCCGATCGTTCCTGCCTTGAAGCCGTCCAGCGTGAAGCCCAGAGCGGAAGGCCCGTAATAGAAAATATACACGACCAGCAGCAGCGGGATGTTGCGGATGAACTCCACATACACCGCGCCGAACCAGCGTAGTCCCTTGACTGAAGTAATGCGGAAGACGGCAACAACCGCGCCGATCAGGAAGCTGCCGATCAGGGCCAGCACACTGGACAGCAGCGTACCGTAGAAGCCTTCCATATACAGTCCGAAGTAGTTCGTTAATATTGAGAAATCCATCAATGTTCACCTGCCTTTACCTATAGATGAGTCCGGTCCCTGCCCGGCATGACAGCCGTTTCTACAAACAAGTAGAAACGGCGTTGCCGTCCTTAGACAAGGCGTTACCGTTTCTACGAGAAATTCGTGTGAAACCGATTTATTCGTTCTTACCTTGTATGCAGCAAGCCCTTGCTTGGAACAGCTTATTTGGCCGGAGCTTTACCAATCCACTTCGAATAGATGGCATCATACTCCCCATTTGCTTTCAGTTCAGCCAGTGTATCATTAATCGCCTTAACTACATCGGCGTTGCCTTTCTGGACCGCAATGCCGTAAGGCTCATCGGTGAATGGCTTCCCTACTACCTCAAATCCGGGGTCCTGGGAGGCCATCCCGTACAGAATCGCATCATCCGTAGTGAGCGCATCGCCCTGACCCGCCTTGAGCGCGCTGAAGGCATCCTGGTAGTTATCGAATTCAAGCACGGTTACGCCCGGCACCTTCTCTTTGATATTCTTGATCGAGGTTGCCCCCTTGGAGCCGAGGACCTTCGTATCTTTGGTAACACTCGCAAGACCTGTAATTGGGCTGCCCTTCTTCACCAGCAGGGACTGACCGGCCTGGAAATAGACGTCGGAGAAATCTACTTCCTTCTTGCGGTCTTCCGTAATGGTCATGGTAGCCACCACCATATCGATCTCGCCGTTATTCAGCATCGGAATGCGCGTCTTGGAGGTGACCTCCTTCAGCTCAATGGCATTCTCGTCACCCAGGATTTTTTTGGCGATGGCCTTGGAAATATCGATGTCGAAGCCTTCCACGTTGCCGGAGGCCGGGTCCTTCAGACCGAACAGACGGGTATCGAACTTCACACCGACGAGCAGCTTGCCGCGCTCCTTGATCTTGGCAATTGCCTCAGAGTCAGCAGCTGCCCCTCCGGCTGCATTGCCGCCTGCCGCAGGTTCATTCTTGCCCTTGTTGTTGCCGCACCCGGCAATGACCAGCATGGCCGCAATCGTCAGCACACTTAACACCTTGAAGCTCTTGGACATTTTCATTTTGTTTCCTCCCCGGATTCCTATATTTTTAGTTTAATGGCTTAATACACGGCTGAGAAAAGTTCGCGTCCGCTCTTCCTTCGGGCTAGCGAAGAAGGCTTCCGGCTCCGCCTCTTCCACGATCTGTCCCTGATCCATGAAGATGACCCGGTCCGCCACCTCGCGGGCGAAGCCCATCTCATGGGTCACCACGACCATCGTCATGCCCTCTCGGGCTAGAGCACGCATGACATCCAGCACCTCCCCGACCATCTCCGGGTCCAGCGCCGAGGTCGGCTCGTCGAACAGCATGATCTTCGGCTTCATCGCCAGCCCCCGGGCAATAGCCACCCGCTGCTGCTGTCCGCCGGATAGCTGGGAAGGATAGGACTGCGCCTTGTCGGCAATGCCGACCTTCTCCAGGTAATACATTGCGGTCTTCTCCGCTTCCGCTTTGCTTAAGCCCAGCACCTTCACCGGAGCCAGCGTGATATTATCAATTACCTTTTTGTGCGGGTACAGGTTGAAGTGCTGGAAGACCATTCCGATCTCTTTACGCAGGGTATTGATATCTGTCTTGCGTTCGTTTACAGTTATACCGTCCACGGTTAATCCGCCGCTCGTGATCGTCTCCAGACGGTTAATGCAGCGCAGCATCGTGCTCTTGCCGGAGCCGGAAGGACCGACTACAACAACTACTTCCCCTTCCTGAACATGCATGTCAATGCCCTTCAGTACATGGAATTGTCCGTAATGTTTGTCTACCTGATGAAAGTCGATCAACGGCTTGGCCTCCTTTGTCTAATCGGATGTTTGTCAGCAATGGTAACACTTAAAACAAACCTTACTTCAGAGACTACCAAATCCTACATAATACTACGCAAAATTAATTTACTATATGTTATTTTCTTTTAGTCATGTTATGTATTTCATTTTCTTCGAACGCCTATTAACTTTTTTTATCGAGTTGTTGTGACTTTTTGTGACATTTCTCGCTTGAAAAATCAAAGAACCCACTCTTAGGCCGAGGCTTACCGCTGAACGCAAAAAAAGATGTCCTAAAGCCATTCGTGGCTTCTGCGACATCTTGTCCAGGCAATCTATTCTGTTCCCATCTAGAAGAAGAGCTTGAAGATCACTCCCGCCAGCAAGGCGCTGATCGGAATGGTAATGAACCAGGTAACCACGATCCGTCCGGCCACTCCCCATTTGACAGCGGAGAAGCGCTTGGCTGAACCTACACCCAGTATGGATGAAGTAATAGCATGTGTCGTACTTACCGGCAGATGCAGCAGCGTGGCTGTGAAAATAACAGAGGCCGCCGAAATATCCGCCGCGAAGCCGTTAATCGGCTCGATTTTGAAAATCTTCGTGCCCATCGTCTTAATAATCTTCCAGCCGCCGATAGACGTTCCGAGCGCCATCGATGTAGCGGCTGCGATCTTAACCCAGAGCGGAACATGCATGGTATCCAGCCGTCCTGAGGTTACAAGCGCAAAGGTGATAATCCCCATAGCCTTCTGGGCATCATTCGTACCATGCGTGAAGGATTGCAAGGCTGCCGTAATCACCTGCATGGATCTGAATCCTTTATTGACCGTATGCGGACTATGCTTCGCGAAGATCCATTTCAGGATCATCATGACGATATAACCAATAACAAACGCAATGAGCGGGGAGAAGATCAGCCCCTCCACAATCTCAATGAAGCCATGCCATTTAACGTTCTCTGAACCTGCACCTACATATACCGCACCGGCCAAAGCTCCGATAAGCGCATGAGAGGATGAGGATGGAATTCCCAGCCACCAGGTTAACAGATTCCAGATAATCGCTGCGATAAGCGTCGCAATAAGAATATCTATCCCGTTATCCAGGGTTGCCGGATCGGCAATGCTGCCGCCGATTTTCTTCGCAACGCCTTCAAACATCAGCGCTCCGATAAAGTTCATGCTTGCAGCCAGCATGATGGCTGTACGCGGCTTCAGCGCACGTGTGGAGACAGAGGTAGCAATGGCATTGGCAGTATCATGGAACCCGTTGATGAAGTCGAACGCCAGTGCAAGAAATATAACAAATCCTAATATATATATAGATGTATCCATATTTGAGGCCCCTTATGAGTTACGCATGATGATCGATTCCAGCATGTTGGCTACGTCTTCACATTTGTCTGTGGTGGTCTCAAGCCGCTCATACAATTCTTTGCGCTTAATCAGCTCAATCGGGTCTTTCACAGTCTCGAACAGGACCTTGGTGCAGATACGCAGGACCTCGTCGCCCTGGTTCTCCAGATCATTCAGGCGGATGGTGTATTCCCGGATCGCCAGAAGCTTCTTCTGGGAGAGCAAATGAACCGCCTTCTGGATCTCATACGCACACTGGCGGAGAATCTCAGCGAATTGAATAATATACTCATCCGCATCCAGCAGGTTATACATATAGAAACGCGAAGCAGAGGCCTCCAGACCATCAATAACATCGTCCATGCTGGTGATCAGATCCATGATGTCGTCACGCTCCAGCGGCGTAATGAACGTTTTGTTGAGTTCCTTGATGACAGTGTGCGTGTACGTATCGCATTGGGATTCGTATTTCTTCATCACCCCGGCGAAGTTCTCCACATTGCCCTCTAGAGTCGAGATATTCTGAGCGAAATAATCGGCCGCCTGAACAATGGTGTCAGCCATGTTTTCCAGCGTCTCAAAGAATATATCCTTTTTTCTAAACCTCATTAGCCTTAAACCCCTTTACATAAAATTGCCGTGAAAAATGCAGCCACCCATATGTAAACAGCATGAAAATGAATGACAACCCTTGTTATCTTAACATAACAACAGAAGGGATAGAAGACAAAAAACCGAACTTTTTTACACTATAATAACAATTCCCTGTAACTTGCGAAAATAGTCATCCGAACATTCAATTCCCCGGCCGGACTTAGCGGGACGCTGGCGCCAGCGTATATTCGACATGACTGCTGAACGAAGGGCTGTTCGGCACGATCAGAATATGTGTCAATCCCGGGAACATCAGCGCCTCCTTACCGTCCTTCTTCACGAACCGGATGATGTCTCCGGGGCTGCGCGACCATTTGCCCTTAATAGAGACGCCGCGCTGTAACAGCACCGCTTCGCCTCCCAGCTCCGTATCCACCTGAAGTCTGCCGATATCATCAAGCACCTTATGGTCCGAACCCATCACGATGATGTTCGCCGCTTCCACCGGACGGTTATTATTCAGATCCAGATGCGGCTTGCCGTTCACCCAGCGGGCATACGTGCGCTGCTCTGCGTTATATTTGTACCCGACATTATAGCTCTTCAGCAGGAAGTTGACACTCAGTTCCAGCGCCGGGGTGCCCTCCACCGGGATGTAATCCGGATCGTTGAAAAGAAAACCGGGCACCTTCACGCTCTCCGCATAGCCCAGCTTCGCTGCACCCTCCCGCAGCTTAGCGGCATTGCTGTATAGATTATGCGGTGCCTTGCGTTCCTTGTCCCGCCAGAAGTAAGCTCCCGCACGGCCGATCTCGTCCATATCCGCCTTCTTCTGCCGCTGCAGAATGGCATAAGCGTCCGGACTGCCTCCGGCATGGACCGTTACGCCGCCGTAGCTCTCGCCGATATCCAGCAGATACGGGCGGATACTGCGGATCGGCCCGATCTTCACAACTCCGGCATGACTCTGAAAGATACCGATCAGCCGGGTAATCCCGCCTTCAGCCAGCACCTCATACAGAACATCCGCCTCGCTGATCCCGGACTGCGGCCGGGCCGCCGGGGCATTATTGATCATGACCGCAAGCGGCCGGGGCAGGCTTCCCTCCTCAGCTGCCAGGCCCGTTAAGCCGGAGACCGCTCCGGCAGCAGGCGCAGGGGTCGCTGTCTGCTCCGCCGCCTCTGTCGGCAACGGTTCCAAGGTTGGTGCTGCTGTAGGTGCAGACGTCGGTACAGGCACAGGGCTGGCCTGCTCGTTACTACAGGCAGAGAGCAGTGCAGCAGCAAGGACCAGAGCATATACAGGACGGGATACATAACGGTTCATCGGTATAGACACGTTGTTCCTCCTAATCGTAAGTTACAGCTTGCTTCTCTCGATGCTCTTCTATGAAACTCGCTTCCTTCATTTAATCATAGCTGGCAGAGTTTGTCTTGAGTCAAGTGGAAACGGCAGCAGAAAAAGGGTACAGCCCATATAGCAGCTGTACCCTCTATTCATTCTTATATTAGTCAAGCATCCAGCAGTTCAAGCTGAGCGTACCGTATTGGTAGGCCTGAATCATTAGCTGTGCCTGTCTACCTTCATCGGCTGCACCCATTACGTAGAAAAGCGGGATGAAATGTTCCTTACCATAGGTAGGTACGGCTTCCCTGACATGCGGTGCTTGCTTCTCATAGGCATACAGGGACGGAAGATCCCAAGCCTCAAGCCGCTCTGCAATCCACCCGTCGAAGTCAAGCGCCCATTGCTCCGGCTGATCCTTCTGCTTCAGCAATCTGAGGTTGTGAACCAGGCCGCCGCTGCCGATCAGGAGGATGCCTTCGTCGCGCAGCGGGGCAAGCATCCGTCCGATGCTATACTGCTCCTCAGGCGAGCGGAGCGAATCCACGGATAAGGCCACGACCGGGATATCCGCCTGCGGGAACATTTTGCTCAGGATGACCCAGGCGCCATGATCCAGCCCCCGGCTGAGCACTGGCTGATGGGGCAGATTATGGTCCTTGAACAGTTCCGAAATACGGCTGCTGAGTGCGGGATCACCTGGAGCAGGATAATTCAGCTGATACATCTCTTCCGGGAATCCGTAGAAATCATGCTGCGTTTCATGTTGTGCGTCCACTGTAATCAGCTGCTCGGGACTGTCCCAATGGGCTGAGAAGATCACAATGCCGCGGGGCTTCCCCAGATCAGAACCCATCCGCTGCAGGAAACGCGTATAGTCGTTATCCTCAAGAACCAGCAACGGGGAGCCGTGCGCAATAAAAAAGGCCGGTAATTTCATAGGATGGGAGCCTCCATTTCCAAGTCATGGTCTGCCCCTTTATTTTACAGCTTATTCCCAGTCATTGCGAGTGCGTTTACCGCTCCTATATCATCCAGTTCTGCCATTCCTCCTGCAGGTGCTCCTGCTGGTTCATCCAATCCCGGGTGCGCTTCAGCACCTGCTCCTGGGCCGGACCCGAAGAGAAGGTATGATCGCCCTGGAAAATAATCTCCTTGTCGCACCGTCCTTCCGGACGGGTCCAGAACAGCTTCTGGTAGAGGAACGCATAGTCTACAGGGATCACATCATCGGAGGTTCCGTGGATGACCAGCACATCGCCGCTGAATTTCCCCGCCTCCTGGAACGGCTGGAAGGCGGCCAGGGAATTGAAGTATACCGGAGTGAACGAATAGCCGGCATAATCGGCTACTCCGCTCTTCACCGACCGGTCAAAGGCTTCTCTTCCGACAATCTTGACGATATCATTGAAGGGATAGCCGACGGCTGACCAGAGTACCAGGTTCTTCACCCGCCGGTCACGGACACCGGTCAGCAGCGCCACCGCGCCGCCCAGACTATGGCCGATTAGCGTTACACGCTGCGGGTCCACATCTGCTGAGCTGATACCGTAATCCAGCACCGCCCGTGTCTGCCCGATCATCGACTCCATATCCTCGCTGCCGTAATTGCCGCTGCTCTCCCCGCAGCCCGCATAATCGAAGCGGATCACCATATAGCCATCCTGCGCCAGCTCACGGGCTGCCTTGACGAAGATCCGGTCGACACCGATCCGGCTGCCCACGAAGCCGTGGCAGATCACGGCAAGCGGCACCCGGTTCTTGCACCGTCCTGTCCCTGCCCGGTCTGCGGCCGGGTAGTGTATGCTCGCTGTCAATTCCTCTCCGTTATGCCGGATGATGATATTCCGTTCCATTGCGGCGTCCTCCCCTGAAATGCTGATTTATTTTAAATTATAATAATTCCGATTAATTTAGTATGATTTATGCCTCTATTATAATATCTGCGCTAATTTCTTGTCAATAAGCATGTAGCCCGCCGATTCATTCAGCCCGATTATAGAAAAGGCCCCTTCCACTCCCGTAGGAGCAAAAGAGGCCCTGTCCGCTTAGGCATCACTCAGTCATAGCTGTCGTGGAACATATCGTGCGTCTCCTGCCGGCCTTCCCAATCCTCGAGCCCGTTCTCCTGGCCCTGCCCCGCAGCATCCCATAGGCTGAAGCCGTCAGAATTGCCCCAGTCCCCCACATCATTAGTTGGTGCAGGCGCGGTGCCGTCGTTCACAGCCTTGCCGGGTTCCTGCTTGTTCTCCTGTTCCATAACGCTCCCTGCCTTCCCTCTAGCTATAGTTGGTGAAGCCACCACCTCTTCAGTGTTTACTCTTCCAAAAGGATTATTCAGACCCTCGTGAACGAACGTTGTCCTTGCACACGGCTGGTACACAAACGTATACTCTAGGTTGAAGGTATCCTGATCACTCAATGCTGGAGGTATAGGTTCACACTATGAAAGTCAAAGCTATGATTAAGCAGAACAACCTGCTGCGGGAGCAGATGACGCCGTCTAACCGCTCTTATTTCGAAGATATGATTCTGGCGATGCGCGCCAGTTCAGTAGATGCTGTACGTGCAGAGGAGCTGCTGCTTGAGGCGGCTGAGCTGCTGCTGAAGGGACAAGCCAAGGGCAAGCATGCCAAGCAGGTTTTTGGCGAGAAGCCTGGTGATTATTTCAAAGCGGTGATGGATAGCGCCCCCAGGCGCACTCCGCGCAGCCGGCTGAAGAATTCCCTGTTGATCTCCTGGTCCGCACTGACCCTGCTGTTCGGGACGATGGGCATTGCCGGCCTGATTGCGCAGTGGAGCGGCGGCCCGCAGGAAATCTTCGGCCAGCTCAGTATATTCACGCTGGTTGTCGTCGGCGCAGGCTCCATCCTGCTGGTTGAACTGATTATGAAATGGATGACCTCCTTGTCGGAGGACGACAGTCCGAAGCCCAAGACCTTCGACATCAAGGGCCTCGGCATCTACATCGGAATTGCCGTGGTTGCGGTATTCGCCGGTATATTCCTGGACAATCTGTTCCCGGTAATCAGGGTCTCGCCCTGGGTCAGTCTGGTTCTGGCGGCTGCCGGAGGTTTGGGGCTGAAATTGATATTCTTCCCATCTTAGAGGCTGTATCCCATATCTATTCCACACAGGAGGAGACTTGAATGAAAAAGCGTGTCGTTCTATCCGCCGCAATCGCCCTGCTCATGGGGCTTCAGGCAGGCCTATCCGTTCCGGCCGGTGCGGCAAGCAGTGCAAGTAGCCGGACAGGCACTTCCGGAGCAGCTGCAGGCGCTAAGACTGCCGGAAGCGGAGCAGCCGCCCTCAGCCATGCGGAAGCGGTCTACAAAGGCGCGCTCCCGCTGCTGTCCAGCGGCAACCTTCCGGGAGCCATTGCTTACATGAAGACGAAGCTGTATGCGGTCACTCCCTATCAGGCGACAGTGCTGACCCTGAAGCTCGAGAACCTGCATAAGGCTCTCCTCCCCTCCTGGGAGAAGAAGTTCAGCAGCAGCGATGTCCAGCGGAAGCTCCTCACCGTCTATAGAGGGGGAGTCAGCATGGCGAAGCTGGCCGAGAGTACGGAGAACGCTGCCCTGCGCGCCCTGCTGCAAAGTGCGGGAGAGAGCGGGTACAAGCTGGATACCGCCGAGGGCACCTTTTACCCGGTGATTGATTATGCGGCTTACCACAAATATAAGCCTTATGTAACGGAGGATATCAGCAGTTATATTTCCATTATGGCGGCTGAATCAGATCTGCCTCCTTCCAAGGATAACGGGCTGATCATTGCCTGGGGCGAGGTGGCCGACCGTGCGCTGACCCAGGAGCAATTCATTCAGACCTATCCCAAATCCAACCGGGTACAAGCCGTCAAGAAGCTGTATAACCAGTATGCTGTGAACACCTTCTACGGCCAGAACAACACCCCGCTCTTCCATTACGATAATCTGGAGATGGATCTGGAGGCGCAGAAGGCCTACACCAGCATCCTGGCCAAGAACAGCAGTACAAGCGCCTTCCTGCAGAAGCTTGACGGCTTCATGAAGCTGATGAAGAGTAACGGCTACCTGCTGGACGATGCGGCTGAGCAGTATCTGAAGACTGAAGTGCCTCAGCTGTAGGCGGTTTAACTACATCCCGTATACAAAAAGCAGCCCCATCCGCAATCACGCCGGACGGGGCTGCTTCTTATTAGACCAGATTAGATCAGCATACTGAACAGATTAACATCCTTGTTGATCTCTACGTAATCGACGCCCTTCTGCTTCATCCGCTCAATCAGCGGGGCGTAGGCATCGGTAGACATCAGCTCAATGCCGACCAGCGCCGGGCCGTTCTCCTTCTCATTCTTCTTCGTGTACTCGAACCGGGTAATGTCATCGTCCGGTCCGACCACCTCGGTCAGGAACTCGCGCAGAGCACCCGCGCGCTGCGGGAAGTTGACCATGAAGTAATGCTTAAGACCTTCGTAGATCAGGGAACGCTCCTTGATCTCCTGCATCCGGTCAATATCGTTGTTGCCGCCGCTGACGATGCAGACCACGCTTTTGCCGCGGATCTGATCACGGTACATGTCCAGTGCAGCAATGGGGAGGGAACCGGCAGGCTCCACCACAATGGCGTTCTCGTTATACAGCTCCAGAATAGTGGTACACGCCTTGCCCTCCGGCACCTTCACCACATCATCCAGAAGCTTCGAGCAGATATCGAAGGTCAGGCCGCCGACACGCTTCACCGCCGCGCCGTCCACGAACTTGTTGATCTCCTTCAAAGTGATTACCTCACCGCTCTCCATGGCCTCACTCATTGAAGCAGCGCCGCTAGGCTCCACACCGATCACCTTGGTTGCCGGGCTCACCGTCTTGATATAGGTGGCTACACCGGCTGCCAGCCCGCCGCCGCCGATGGTGACGAGCACGAAGTCCGCAGGCTTGTCCAGGTTCTCCATTACCTCCATGGCAATGGTACCGTTGCCGGCAATAATACGCGGCTCATCGAACGGGTGAATCAGCGTCATGCTATAGTCAATGCAAGCCTGCAGCGCTTCATCATAAGCATCATCGAAGGTATCCCCCTTCAGAATCACCTCAACGAATTCGCCGCCAAAGCGCCGGACCTGCTTAATCTTCTGATTAGGGGTAGTGCTCGGCATGAATATCTTGCCTTTGATACCGAGTGCCTTGCAGGAATAAGCCACGCCCTGGGCATGATTTCCCGCGCTGGCGCAGACGATGCCCTTGGCTCTGTCCTCATCAGACAGACTGCGGATCATATTATAGGCCCCCCGGATTTTGAAGGAGCGTACAATCTGCAGATCCTCGCGTTTCAAGTACACATTACAGCCGTATTTGGCCGACAATACCGCATCCAGCTGGAGCGGCGTACGGACGATAACCTCCCGCAGCACATGGTGTGCGCGTACAATATCTTCCATTCCTACGATCCGGTTTTCGCCTTCTCTCATGTTTTCCCCGCCTCACTGTCTCTTTCTTATCGTTTCGCTTCTTGTAACATACTCTTCCAAGGACTTTTTTTCAACCCTTGTCCTCTCCACGCAACATAGCATCCACTGATAGAGGAATTATAGAAGCCTATACCTTAAACCTCGACACCGCACTCAGCAGCTGCGCCGAGCTGAGCTTAATCTCCTCCATCTCCGCTACGATGCTGCCGGACCGCCCGATGATCTGCTCCGCTCCGGCAGCGATCACTCCCGCTCCTTCTGCCCCCTCATTCGTTGCACTGCCCGTCTCGCTGATCGCAGTAAGCATGCTCTGGATGGAAGCGAGCAGCTCTTCCGAGGTGGCGCTGAAGTCCGTCACCAGCTCCTCGACATACCGGGCATCCTCACTGTACCGCTCTCCAGTCTCCTGCATGGCATCGTAGTCCTTCTTCACCTGGCTGTCCATGAAGCCCAGCATACTCTCCGCAGCCTCCACCAGATTTACTGTGTACGGGCTTAGTGAAGAGAAGCTGCGCACGGCCATTGAACAGTCGGGATCGATCTAGCAGATCAGTACGCTTACGGGCGCCATTCTGGAGATCGCCGCCCAGACCAACCTGTTATCGCTGAATGCTTCAATTGAGGCGGCACGGGCCGGGGAAGCAGGCCGTGGTTTCGCTGTAGTGGCGGAGGAGATCCGCAAGCTCGCGGACAACTCGCGTGAGACGGTGACTGAAATCCAGTCTGCTTGTGTGCGAGATTCCCACGCTCTCTTCCTTCAGTTGCTCCGCCCGTACGTTAATTTCTCCGGCGGCTTCCGCCCCCTCCTGGGCTTTGCGGGCAATTCCGTTGATCGCAGCCTCGATCTGGGTCGTGCTGGCGTTCATCTCCTCCATCGAGGCGGCGGTCTGCTGAAGGCCTGCCGACAGCTCCTCCGTAACCCCCGAGATATCGGTGATGCTGCCGTCCAGCACGAATACGTTCTGCTCTGTATTCCCCACCGCGCCAGAGATACTCTGCGAGCTATGCATGATCTCCTGAATCAGTGACTGCTGCGAGGCGATCATATCGTTGAAGCCCTCAGCCAGCACCCCGATCTCGCCTCCCGCGGTCACCCTAGCCCTTACCGACAGGTCTCCGTCCTTCGCCTGCCCGAACGCAGCCGTGAGGAGCGGAATCTGCTTCAGAATACTGCCCGAGACCAGATACAGCAGGACAGACAGCACCGCGATTGAAGCAATAATGGAGAGGAAGAAAATCAGCTCGAAGCGCTTCAGCTCCAGCTCCGCATGCTTCTGCGGTACGATCAGTGCGACTGACCACTGGTTAGCCACAGCCGGTGAATAGGATACATAGCTGGGCTCGCCGTCTATGTCCGTCCGGATGACATTCGAGCCCCACTGCAGCATTTTATCGCCGACAGCCTTCCACGCTCCACCCAGATCAGCCATCTTCTTCAGCAGGATATGATCCGGATTGGGATGATAGATGAAGGTCCCCGTCTCATCAACCAGCACGGCATAGCCGCTGCCCTTATAATTAAAAGCGCCGAGCGCCGCTGTAATCTGCTCAATCGAAATATCTGCACTCGCCACACCGATCAGCTTGCCTGAATCATCAAGCAGCGGTGTGCTGACACTGACGACCATTTTCCCCGATCCGGCATCGATATAAGGATTGGTAATCGTAACACGCTTGTTCGCAGCCGTAGCCGAATACCAGCTTCGCTCCTTCAGCACATAGTCTGCCGGTGGCTCGAATTCATCCTGGGTAATCACCTTGTTCACCGCATCCAGACCTATGTATACATTGAGCAGATCCTTATTGTTGTTCTTAATCAGGTTCAGCGTCTGGATCAGCTCCGCGTACCCGTCCGTATTCTTCAGCGTCTGCGTATCCTTCACTCTCAGAATGAAGTCGCGAAGGTAGGCGTTGGCATTGAGCAGCGTCACACTGTCCACGGCAGGCTGCAGCAGGTCATTGACCTGCACCCCGATCTCCCCTTTCTCATACGTCAACGAGCTCTTCAGCCCGTCCACGATAAGCTGCTCGGCATTGCTGTAGATCACTGCAGACACCGCCATGAAAATAACCACCACAGACAAAATCACTGACAAAAACAGCTTGCCGCGAATCCCCATATTCCTTAATGCTTTCATAGAACTCCCCCATCCCCATGTCAATAGACTCAGGCCATAAGCTCTACCTGCGGCTATTCTCTGTCTTTTCGACTTATTTCTGCAAAAAATCCCTTTATCCCTTTACCGTTTCTCCGTAAGCTGTGAAAAAACTGTGACCATGTCAGGTATTTTCTCACGAATATCATGTCAAACACCCGATCCCCCGTATTCCCGCTTGCTAATGTCAGATTTTTTGCCAAAAAAACACAGCCCCGAAGGACTGTGTCTGGTATTTCATCTATAGCGTCTATTGCTTCAGCATCCACTTAAGCAGATCCGGCAGGCTCGCCCACAAGCGCGAGTGCATAATTACATATTCAATCGCTTCATTGGGATCACCCATACCGACAAAATCCGGAAGATTATGCGGCAGCCGCTTCACGCCCAGCAGGTAATCCGGCACATGCTTGTTCACTCCGCGGGCTATGCGGTAGAGCATTTTGAGCTGCGAGGTGATACCGTTCTTCTTGAACTCCAGTACAATTCGGTCATAGGCAAAAGCCGCCGCCGCATCCTCTTCACCGTAGTTCTTAATGATCCGCTCTGCTTCTTCAAGCTGGTTGCTATACAGGTATACAGCAGTCAGCAGATAGCGGGCACCGGTATTATCATCCTTATTCAGCTCCAGAATATGCTCCAGCATCTCTGTTGCTTCCTCCGCCTTACCGCCGAACCAGCAGGATTCCGCATAGCTCTGACAGATACGGATATAAGGGCGGGTCTCATAGAGCCCCCAGAAGAACCCTTTATGCTTCGTAAAATAAGACTCGCCCAGCTCCCGTCTGCCTGCGGCGATTCCCGCCTTCAGCAGCTCGCGGGCGTCCTCCTCATTCTCCGTTTCCTCGGCCAGAATAAGGTAGGCTTCCGGGCTGTCCGGATAGAGCTCCAGCGCCTTCTCCGCCAGCTGGATCCGGCGCTTCGCAGAGGTTGCCTCCATGGCTTGGGCCAGAAGGGTCTGTGCCTTCTCCTGCGGAGTTTCTGCTCCGTTCAGCGCCATCAATTCGTCCGCTTCCCCGGTCATGCCGTATTCCTCGACATAGTTATAGATCTCTTTAACCTTGCGGGAGATCGTGGCCGTAGTAACCGCGTATTTGTCCGCCAGCTCCGCCTGTGACAGCATGAAGCCGTATTCCTCGGACAGCAGGTATTCGATCGCCGCACAGAAGGAGCCTGTCTTCTTCACGGCCGGCTTGGTCTGGCGGGAGAAGCCGTTCCACAGCAGCAGTGCTTCCAGGATCAGCTCCCGGTCATACTGCTCTCTCATGTGCTCGATCAGCTCCAGCGCCAGCTGTTCATGGGCCGGATGCTCCCAGTTCAGCTCCTTCGCCACCATCTTCTTCAGCTTGGGCAGCGTAAGCTTGCCCGCAGCAGGTGCAGCACTTACCGTAGCCGGCTGTTCCTCGTGCACGATTACACCGGGTATGGTTACAGGCGCTTGCGCCGCTGCATCCCCTGCGTTAACCAGCCTCAGCATCGACTGGGCTGCCGCTCTGTCTTTCTCCATGCAGCATTTCTTATATTTGTTCCCGCTTCCACACGGGCATAAGTCGTTTCTTCCTACCTTACTCAAAACTAATTCCCCCTTAAATCAGTAACTGTACATCCGCATAAGTATCGCTGTTATTGTACTATTATAACATTCGTTATGGAATTGTTAAAAAAGGCCTTTCCCTAGAAAGGAAAGACCCTTTATCTGTATATATCCGCACATTTTCCCCCGTACGAGTTGTATTATAGCACTTCTCCTACAACTTGTCAGTCCTTTTTTTGGGACTTTCTCCTCAGACTAATGCCTTCATTGCGATATCACTGCGGTTCTGTTTGCCCGCAAACGTAATACTCTCCGCACTGGCATAGGCCGATGTACGTGCTTCGGCAATGGTTGCACCCAGGCCTACCACCCCAAGCACGCGGCCGCCGGTGGTCACCCAGCCGCCGTCTTCGCTGCGTGCGGTTCCGGCATGGAAGACCAGCGCTGAGCCGCTGTCTTCCAGCCCGCTGATCGGCACTCCCTTCGGGTAAGGTCCGGGATAACCCTCCGAGGCCAGAACCACGCAGACTGCTGCCTCTTCGCTCCACTCGATCGGAATATCGGCGAGTCTGTCTTCGGTCACAGCGAGGAAAATCTCCAACAGATCGCTTCGCAGCCGGGGAAGAACCACCTGTGTCTCAGGGTCCCCGAAGCGGGCATTGAACTCAATCGTCTTCGGTCTGCCGTCCGGCGAGATCATCAGCCCGGCGAATAGCACACCGCTGAAGGGACGTCCCTCGGCAACCATCGCTCTGGCTGTCGGCTCAATAATCGTCTCCACCGCTTCACGGATGATCGCTTCATCGATATGCGGGAGCGGGGAGTAGGTCCCCATGCCGCCCGTATTAGGGCCTTTATCGCCGTCGAATACAGGCTTATGGTCCTGGGCAGCAGCCATAGGCCGCACTGTTTCGCCATCCACGAACGCCAGAATCGACATTTCCTGCCCGGCAAGGAACTCCTCAATGACTACCTGCGCCCCGGCCTCCCCGAAGACCTTGTCGACCATGATCTCCTGAAGGGCCTGCTCCGCTTCCTCCCGGGAATACGCCACGGTTACCCCTTTGCCTGCGGCCAGGCCGTCCGCCTTGATGACAATCGGCAGCTCCTGGCTCCGCAGATAGGCAAGTGCCGCCCCGTACTCACTGAATTTCTCATAAGCGGCTGTCGGAATGCTGTATTTATGGAGCAGATCCTTCATGAAGGTCTTGCTGCCCTCGATCTCTGCAGCATTCTTGCGCGGACCGAATACAGGGATATCCTGTGCTTCAAAGGCATCCACAATGCCTGCCGCCAGCGGATCATCCGGTCCGATGACCACCAGGCCCACCTTCCGTTCCTTGGCAAAAGCGGTCAGCTTATCAAACTCGAAGACGCCGATCGGCACACATTCCGCAAGCTGCGCAATCCCGGCATTGCCGGGGGCGCAGTAGATTTTACCGGCACGGGGACTGCGGGACAAGCTCCAGATGATCGCATGCTCGCGTCCGCCGCCGCCGACTACTAAAATATCCATAAGGCTCTGATCCTCCCAGCGTGCTAGTGTTTGAAGTGGCGTACGCCGGTGAAGACCATGGCAATACCGTATTCATTGGCAACCTTAATCGATTCCTCGTCCTTGATCGAGCCTCCCGGCTGGATAACTGCTGTAATGCCCGCCTTCGCAGCCATTTCCAGTGTATCGCCCATCGGGAAGAAGGCGTCTGAAGCCAGCACAGCACCCTTCGCTTTCTCGCCTGCTTGTTCAATGGCGATCTTGGCCGCTCCGACACGGTTCATCTGTCCTGCACCTACACCGACCGTCATATCGTCAGCCGCCAGCACGATGGCGTTGGACTTCACATGCTTCACGACCTTCCAGCCGAACAACAGCTGCTTCAGCTCTTCTTCGGTAGGCTTGCGGTCGGTTACGATCTGCAAATCTTCGGAATTCACAGAGTGTACGTCGCTCTCCTGCACGACCATTCCACCTTCAACGGAGGTGACCACAAAGCTGCTCTTGCGGGATGCAGCGGTGCTGAGGTTGCCCAGTTTAAGCAGGCGGATATTCTTTTTCTTCGTCAGGATTTCCAGCGCTTCGTCCGTGAAGCCCGGAGCCAGAACGATCTCAAGGAAAATATCCTTCAACATATTAGCTGTATCAGCATCAATAATCCGGTTGGCTGCCACAATTCCGCCGAAGATGGAGGTAGGGTCCGCACTGTAAGCTTTTTGATAAGCTTCATAGACACTCGTGCCCACGCCGACTCCGCAAGGATTCATATGCTTCACGGCTACAACGGCAGGCTCTTCGAACTCTTTGACAATCTGGAGCGCTGCGTTCGCGTCATTGATGTTGTTGTAGGACAGCTCTTTGCCGTGCAGCTGCTCGGCAGCCGTAAGGGTATCCTGCGCCGCCAGCGGCTTGCGGTAGAACGCAGCCTTCTGATGCGGGTTCTCGCCGTAGCGCAGATCCTGGATTTTCTCATAAGTGACTGTATAACGCTCCGGCAGCGGTTCACCGGTGACATTCGCCAGATAATCGGCAATCAGGGCGTCGTAAGCCGCCGTATGGCGGAAGACTTTGGCCGCAAGACGTTTGCGGGTTGCAAGGGTTGTATCTCCACCGGCGCGTACTTCTTCAAGCACATTCGCATAGTCAGCCGCATCGACCACCACACTGACAAAAGCATGGTTCTTCGCCGCAGAACGCAGCATGGTCGGTCCGCCGATATCGATGTTCTCGATAGCCTCTTCATAAGACACATCCGGCTTGGCAATCGTCTCCGCGAACGGATACAGATTCACCACAACGAGGTCGATGTAATCAAGGCCAAGCTCATTCATCTGACGGGTATGCTCTTCGTTGTCACGAACGGCCAGGAGGCCGCTGTGTACAGCTGGGTGCAAGGTTTTGACGCGTCCATCCATGATCTCAGGGAAGCCGGTAACCTCAGAGATGCCAATGACCGGAACGCCTTCCTTCGCCAAAAGTGTGCTGGTGCCGCCTGTGGAGATAATTTCTACGCCTAATGCAGACAACTCGCGGCAAAAATCCACGATGCCCTGTTTGTCCGATACGCTGACCAGCGCTCTCTTGATACTCACTTTGAATAGTCCTCCTCTGGATTCACGCTAGATTATTGTGGTGGCTTATGATCGCAGGATCTTTGTCGCCGGTTGGCCCGTGCTTATAATTGAGTTCATAGTGTTTATGAGATAAGTGGATTTATGTCATTTAATTTCGGCATGTTATCAGTCAGATAGAAATTAGTTGGAAAATGTCCATCTAAATGATGCCATATGCGCCTTAGAGCCTACGAACGCCAGAATTAGTTGTACTGTATCCAATTACGTTCCGCGATCGCTGGTATTCAGACAAATTAAGTGGAGTGAATCCAACTGCTATATCGACATCAACCGGCATGTCAGCAAGCCCGCAATTCCGGCAATTTCAAACTGCTCAGTCAGCCAATCCGACTTCTTGCAGACTTTGTGCAATATTTCCCGAGAAATATCAGAATCAGCCGCACCTGCCTGAAATACATTTTTGCGTGTGTCAGATCCCGCTGGTATGGCTTCTGCTATTATTCGCCGATTGTCGTCATTCTTCCGTTTAATTCCACTTTCCCAGCGGCAAAAGCAGCAACCACTTCAGGATACAGTCCGTACTCTACCTGGTGGATACGTTCTGCAAGTGAATCGGCTGTGTCTCCCAGCTTCACCTCCACGCTGCGCTGGGCAATCACCGGTCCGGTATCCATGCCTCCATCGACAAAATGCACCGTCACTCCCGTCAGCTTCACGCCATAATCCAGCGCCTGACCGATGGCGTCTTTGCCGGCGAAGGCCGGCAGCAGCGAAGGATGGATGTTGATGATCCGTCCGGCATACGGCGCAAGCAGCACGGGCGAGATCAGCCGCATGTACCCGGCCAGCACTACCAGCCCGATGTTCCGGCGCTGTAGTTCAGCCACAATCGCGGCCTCGTACTGCTCACGGCCCGCGAAGTCCTTCGGCCGCAGCAGCAGAGCAGGAATTCCTGCCTCCTCTGCCCGCTGTGCTACAGGCGCTTCCGGTTTATCCGAGACCAGCAGCTCTATGCTGCCTCCGCCCAGCCTGCCCTCCCGCTGTGCCTGGACCAGTGCAGCGAAATTGCTGCCCGTTCCGGAGGCAAAAACAGCGATTCGGCTCCACTCCATCAGACTTCAGCTCCCGTAAAGGTAACGATGCGCTCTCCTTCAGTAACCGTACCGATCCGGTAAGCCTCTTCCCCGCTGGCCTTAAGCAGCTCCAGCGCACGCGCTCCGTCCGCTTCCGCCACTACCAGCACCAGCCCCACGCCCATATTGAACGTTGTGAACATATCGCGGTTGCTTACCTGCCCCTTGCTCTGCATCAGGCTGAAGACCGGCTGGATCGGCCAGGAGCCGTAGTTGATCTCTACATTCACATGCTCCGGCAAGACGCGCGGAATATTCTCGATGAACCCGCCGCCGGTAATATGGGCCATGCCCTTGACCGGAAGCTGTTCGAGCAGAGCGAGCAGCGGCTTCACGTAGATCCGGGTTGGGGCCAGCAGAACGTCCACCAGCGGAGCGCCGAGTTCAGGCACTACATCGTTCAACCCGTAGCCGCCCTCCTCCAGCAAAAGCTTGCGCACCAGCGAGAAGCCGTTGCTGTGAATCCCGCTCGAAGCCAGGCCAATAACTGTGTCTCCAGGAGCGATGTCCGCTCCCGTCACCAGCTTGGCCTTATCGGCCACACCTACGGTGAATCCGGCGATATCATATTCGCCTGCCGCGTACATGCCCGGCATCTCGGCGGTCTCTCCGCCGATCAGCGCGCAGCCCGCCTGATGGCAGCCTTCGGCGATTCCGGCCACGATGGACTCGATCTTCTCCGGCACGACCTTATCGCAGGCCAGATAATCGAGGAAGAACAGCGGCTCAGCGCCCTGCACCACAATGTCATTCACGCACATGGCGACAGCATCGATGCCAATCGTGTCGTGGCGGTCCGCAGCGAACGCGATCTTCAGCTTCGTGCCTACTCCATCCGTTCCCGATACGAGGACCGGCTCCTCGTATTTGTCCTTATTCAGGCCAAACAGGGCGCCGAATCCGCCAAGCTCAGTCATTACTTCCGGACGGTACGTGCGCTTCACATGCTTCTTCATGCGTTCTACCGCTTCATTGCCAGCCGCAATATCCACTCCGGCTTTCTTGTACGCTTCTGACACTTTTGGACACCTCATTTAGATTAGTTTAGAGCGCGGGTTCGGGGCGGCAGGGATTTGAAATAATATGGTGGTTATAGTCGTCATTACGAAGAATATTTGGACTTCCGGCCGCTGTTATGGCCCGATTTCCTGATTGATACTGCTATTTGCGGTAGAAATCGGGCCATAAAGGCGGTCGCTACCGCTCCTACAGTTCCAAAATTCCTCTCCATGACTCCAACCACCGGGTTTTCAAACCCCTGCCGCAAGCCGAAGCTTCGCGCCTTGTACTTGCAGCAGCAAGACCTCGGCGCTGTGGGCGAAGCCCAGCGCCTCCAAGCGTACGGGGCGAAGCCGTGCGATCTCTCAGACGACAGCTCCTCCGATTTTGCGACAGCAAACAGGACAGGGGCGGGAGCTCTTCTGCGCACGGGGCGAAGCCCGTGCGATCTCTTAAGCGACAGAATCTCCGGATTTGCGCAGCAAACAGGACAGATTCTGGAGCCAAGGCCCGGCGGGCAGCATGCCGCCAGGGCACCGCAGCGCCGTGAAGCGTGTCCCGGCCGTGCGCAGCACACAGGGACAAAGCGGGCACCCGCACCCACGCCTTCTTAGCAAGTTTAGAGCAAACTCCTACCGCCAAACTTTCGGGTGGCCGGAGGGCAGCGCCCTCCGGAATCCCCCTTTGTAAGGGGGACTTAGGGGGATGCCCCGCCTAACACGAGCATCCGTCCTTCTCTTCCCCGCCGAAATCCACCTGCGTCGGGTAGTCATTGTCGAAGCAGGACAGGCATAGGCCGCCTTTGTAATCGTCACTATTATAGCCGCCGATGGACTGGATCAGTCCATCAGGGGAGAGGAACGCCAGGGAATCGGCGTTGATCTCCTCACACATCTCTTCGATCGTCTTATACGAGGCGATCAGCTCGCGGCGGTCCGGGGTATCAATGCCATAGAAGCAAGGATTCTTGAACGGCGGCGAGGTAATCCGCACGTGAACCTCGAGCGCTCCGGCTTCGCGCAGCAGGTTGACGATCCGGCGCGAGGTGGTGCCGCGCACGATGGAATCGTCGATCATGACTACGCGCTGGCCTTCCACGACACGGCGCACGGCGCTCAGCTTCATCTTCACGCCTTGCTCACGCAGCTCCTGGCTCGGCTGGATGAACGTCCGGCCGGTGTACTTGTTCTTGATCAGTCCCAGCTCATACGGGATGCCCGTCTGCTCGGCATAGCCGATGGCTGCAGAGATACTGGAATCCGGCACGCCTGTTACGATATCGGCATCCACGAAGGCTTCGAGCGCCATCCGGCTGCCCATCCGCTTACGCGCGGAGTGCAGGTTGGAGCCGTTCAGATCACTGTCCGGGCGGGCGAAATAGATATATTCCATCGCGCACAGCGCTTTGCGCTTAGGCTCTGCGAAGCGTTCTTCGCGGAAGCCGTTCTGATCCAGCACCAGCAGCTCGCCGGGCTCGATGTCACGCACAAGCTGGGCACCGATTACTTCCAGCGCACACGATTCGGAAGCGAAGACATAGGCTTCGCCCAGACGGCCCATCACGAGCGGACGGAGTCCGTGGGTATCTGATGCGACAATCAGCTTGTCATTGGTCATCAGCAGGAAGGCGAAGCCGCCGACCAGCTGCGACAAGGCATCCTTGGTCGCTTCGACAAAATCCTTCTGCGAACGCGCAATCAGATGCGCCAGCACCTCGGTATCACTGGTCGTCTGGAAGATCGAGCCGCCCTGCTCCAGCTGCTTGCGGATCAGCGGTTCGTTGACGATATTACCGTTCGTGGCAATCGCCAGATCTCCGTCACGGTATTTGAAGACCAGCGGCTGCGCATTGGTCAGCCGGCTGTCTCCGCTGGTGGAGTACCGCACATGGCCGATGGACATGTCTCCCACCAGCGAAGCAATCTTGTCTTTGTCGAAGACTTCCTTTACAAGGCCCATACCGCGGTGATAGTTGAAGTCGCGTCCATCCGCCACGCAGATGCCCGCGCTCTCTTCTCCCCGGTGCTGCAGAGCATGCAGGCCATAATAGGACATGGAGGCGGCCTCCGGGTGTCCGAAGACCCCGAAGACGCCGCATTCCTCTTTTAACGTGTCAAAAATATCTCCCGAGCCCGTTCCTTCATTGTAAAAGTCGCCGGTCCACAGGATAGGGGCTTCCTGCTTGTTCCCGGTCTTTATTTCATAAGACATGGAATAGCATCCTCCCAAATGGTCTTCAGTTCGTTAACAGCTTCATCCAGTGCAGACGAACCGTCCAGTGTAACGCGCAGGCGTTCTCCGCCAACAGTTCCAATGATCTCTACAGGCACGCCGTATGCGGCAACTGCCGCCTTCAGCTCTTCTGCATGCTCAGGCGCCGAAGTCAGGATAATACGGGACTGGCTCTCGCTGAACAGTGCTACATCCTGGCGCAGTCCGCCGGCAGACAGCTCGATATTCGCGCCGATGCTGCCGCTGATGCAGCTCTCGGCGAGTGCTCCAGCAAGGCCGCCTTCCGACAAGTCATGCGCCGAACGGACCAGACCGCTGCGGATCGCAGCAAGCACAGCATCCAGCAGCTTGCGCTCTGTGGCCAGATCCAGCTCTGGCGGACGGCCTTCGGTCAAGCCGTGAACGGCATACTGGAATTCACTGCCGCCCAGCTCTGCCTTCGTCACGCCCAGCAGTAATACAGCATCGCCTTCCTGCTTGAAAGCCTGCGTTGTAATGTGATCGGTATCTTCAATGAGACCGACCATGCCGACAACCGGTGTCGGGTAGATGGACCCGGAGGCATTCTCGTTATACAGGCTGACATTCCCGCCGATCACCGGCGTATCCAGCACCCGGCAGGCTTCCGCCATACCGTCTACCGCCCGTTCCATCTGCCAGAAGATCTCCGGCTTCTCCGGGCTGCCGAAGTTCAGGTTGTCCGTAATCGCCAGCGGCTGGGCACCGGAGCAGACAATGTTACGTGCGGCTTCGCTGACGGCAATCCGACCGCCTACTTCAGGGTCGAGATAGACATAACGTCCGTTACAGTCCGTAGTCATCGCCAAGCCTTTGCGTGTACCATGGATGGTTACCACTGCCGCATCGGAACCCGGACGAACCGCCGTGCTAGTGCGGACCATGTAATCGTATTGGTTGTACACCCATGCTTTGCTTGCTACGGTAGGCGACCCCAGTACGGTGCGCAGCGCGCCGCCCAGATCGGTCACTTCTTCATACCGCAGCGTATCAATCGCTGCATTCTCCTCGTAGTAAGCAGGAACCGCAGACGGTTTGTTATAGATCGGACATTCATCCACCAGCGCCTTCACCGGCATATCGCCGACCACTTCGCCGTGATGGAACAGCTTCAAGCGGCCGTCGTCGGTCACCTTACCCACCTTGCGGCAGATTACACCCCAGCGGTCAAAAATCTCCTGCGCCTGCGCCTCATCCTTAGGCTCAACCACGAACAGCATCCGCTCCTGGGATTCCGAGAGCATCATCTCATAAGGGGTCATGCCGTCTTCACGCTGCGGCACCTGATCCAGGTACAGCTCCAGGCCGTTGCCTGCCTTGCTTGCCATCTCCGCACTGGAGCAGGTCAGACCGGCAGCGCCCATATCCTGAATCCCGAGCACGATACCGCTGTCGATCAGCTCCAGGCAGGATTCCATGACCAGCTTCTCCATGAATGGATCGCCGACCTGTACTGCCGTCCGCTTCGCTTCCGACTCATCACTAAGCTCAACCGAGGCGAAGGTCGCACCATGTATCCCGTCACGGCCGGTAGGAGGACCCACGTAGAATACGGGATTACCCACCCCTTTGGCGACACCACGCTGGATTTTATCATGATCAATCAGACCAACACACATCGCATTGACCAGCGGATTCCCGTCATAGCTGTCATCGAACATAATTTCCCCGCCGACAGTAGGGATACCGATACAGTTGCCGTAGCCTGCGATCCCGGACACGACATGCTCGAACAGATACTTCACCCGGTCGCTCTCAAGCTTCCCGAACCGCAGGGAGTTCAGCAAGGCCACCGGTCTTGCACCCATGGAGAAAATATCGCGGATAATCCCGCCCACCCCGGTCGCCGCGCCCTGATAAGGCTCTACTGCCGACGGATGGTTGTGACTCTCGATTTTGAAAACAACCGCCTGGTTATCCCCGATGTCCACGATGCCCGCGCCTTCGCCCGGTCCCATCAGCACCTTCGGTCCACTGGTCGGGAAACGGCTCAGCAGCGGCTTCGAGTTCTTATAGGCACAATGCTCGGACCACATTACGCTGAATACGCCGATCTCTGTATAGTTAGGCTTACGTCCCATGAAGGAGGTAATGAGCTCATATTCGCTGTCCGATACCCCGAACTGACTGTAGATTCTCTGCTCCGCGATCTGCTCTGCGGTCGGCTCCTTAGCGGATACTTGCTGCGTCATAACGATCCCTCCATGTCTTGAGAATGGATGTGAACATCCGTTTGCCGTCTTCCGATCCAAGCAGGCTATTCGCTGCACGTTCCGGGTGAGGCATCATGCCGACTACATTGCCCGCCACATTGCTGACTCCGGCAATATCAGCGACTGAACCGTTCGGATTGTCGCTGTAAGTGAATACGATCTGATTATTCGCCTGAAGCTCAGCCAGCGTCTCTTCATCACAATAGTAATTGCCTTCGCCATGCGCTATAGGAATGACGATCTCTTCATCCTTCGCATAGTCAATAGTAAACGGGGTTGTGTTATTAACGACCTTAAGTACCGTGTCATGACAACGGAACTTCATCGACATGTTGCGGCGCAGCGCGCCCGGCAGGAGACCCGCTTCCGTCAGAATCTGGAACCCGTTGCAGATGCCAAGCACGAATTTGCCCTGCTCTGCCGCCTTAGCCACTTCAGCCATTACCGGAGCGAACCGGGAGATTGCGCCGCAGCGCAGATAGTCACCATAAGAGAAGCCGCCTGGCACGAGGATGCAGTCATACGCCGACAGGTCTGTCGCTGTATGCCATACATAATCTACTGGTTCGCCGAGGCTGTCTTCTACTGCCTTGTAGCAGTCAATGTCACAATTGGAGCCTGGAAAGACAAGTACAGCAAATTTCATGACGTTTAGTCCTCCAATTCGTAGCGGTAATCCTCGATCACCGTGTTGGCCAGCAGCTTCTCGCACATTTCCTTCAGGCGTCCTTCCGCTTCTGCGCGGTTATCGGTATCGAGGGTCAGCTCCATATACTTGCCGATCCGCAGACTTTCCACTTCCTGGAATCCAACGGAATGCAGGGCACCCTGCACGGCAACTCCCTGAGGGTCGAGCACGCTTTTCTTGATGGTGACGTAGACTGTCGCTTTTAACATACGCTTGTAGTTCCTCCTAGAATTTAATGAACTGATGGGCCTTTATCTGAAAAGTAACACTCACCTGCGCTTACGAATGATTATGACTGCGAATGATGCCAAGCCTTCTCTTATAACGACTTCCCGGTCAGGCGGTGATAGATATCCAGGTAACGGCGTGACGTCTCCTCAACTACCTCAAGCGGCAGCGGGTCCGGCGGGCTGTTCTTATCCCAGGAAGAGGCCGCCAGGTACGTCCGCACAGGCTCTTTATCCATACTGTCAATTTCGATATCCAGCGCGTATTTGTCCTTGGCCCAGAAGCGTGAAGCATCGGGTGTAAAAATCTCGTCAATCAGGATAACCTTGCCATCCAGCAGCCCGAACTCGAATTTGCAATCCGCAAGAATGATGCCGCGCTCGTTACAATATTCTCTGGCAAAAGCGAACAGCTTCAGGCTTTTCTCCTTAAGCTCCAGCGCAAGCTCTGCACCAATCAGCTCCTGCATTTGTTCAAAAGGGATATCCTCATCATGCCCAACGTCATTCTTGGCTGCCGGTGTGAAAATCGGTTCGGCCAGCACCGCATTCTTGCGCAGTCCCTTGGGAAGCTCAATGCCGTTCACTTGGCCGGTCTCCTGATACTGCCGCCAGCCGCCGCCGGTAATACAGCCGCGTACCACACACTCGATATCAATCCGCTGGGCTTTGCGGACCACCATAATACGGTTCCTTAGCGCTTCTCGGTCCTTCACAATATCCCCGAGCTTATCCACCTCGATATGAACCACATGGTTCTCGATCAGCTCCCGGGTCTGGCCGAACCAGAAGGCGCTGAGCCGGTTGAGCACATTGCCCTTGTCCGGCACCGCCGGGTCCAGCACATAATCGAATGCGGAGATCCGGTCTGTCACCACGATCAGTACTTCATCCCCCAAATCATACAGCTCACGAACCTTGCCTTTGTAGAGCAGCGGCGCATTTATGAGTTCCACGGCAGTGGATACGGCCGATGATGTCATGACCTTTCCTCCCTTGAACAAATGATCTTGCTTATATTTGGGCTAAAAGCGCCTAGGGCGCCGTCATTCTCCGCTGCGCTTGAGATATGAACTGAACGGCTAGTTAATCGGTAACACTACAAAAAATTTTGGACTTCCGATCGCTGTTATGGTCATATTTCTCTGATTTAACCACTTGCTGTGGTAGAAATCTGACCATAAAGGCGAACGCTAACGCTTCTTCCAGTTCCAAAATTCCTCTCCGTTCCTTATTAACTTGCCTAAACAATTCATTTCTGTCGCTTACCGCTCCAGAACAACAACTCCCCGTCGCTCCGCCCAACTCTTCTCCAGCTCATCAGTTCACCACTGACTTACCTTTTTTTAAAAATTAAATGAGTTCCAGCTTGCGGAAGATGGTGTCCACATGCTTAAGATGCCAGGTAGGATTGAACGCATCCTCGATCTCTTCCGGACTAAGCACCGCCGTGATCTCCGGGGTTGCTTCAACAATGTCACGGAACTGGGTCTGCTCCTCCCAGGCCTGCATCGCACGCGGCTGCACAGTGTCGTACGCCTGCTCGCGGCTGAAGCCCTTGTCAATCAGCTTCGTCAGAATGCGGCCGGAGAACGGAACGCCGAAGGTACGGTTCATGTTGCGCTTCATATTCTCAGGGAATACAGTCAGGTTCTTCACGATGTTGCCGAAGCGGTTCAGCATATAGTTCAGAAGCATGGTCGCATCCGGCAGGATGATCCGTTCCACGGAGGAATGCGAGATATCGCGCTCATGCCACAGCGGCACGTTCTCGTAAGCTGTCATCATATGACCGCGGATCACACGCGACAGGCCGGAGATGTTCTCGCAGCCGATCGGGTTGCGCTTGTGCGGCATGGCGGACGAACCCTTTTGACCCTTGGCAAAAGCCTCCTCTACCTCGCGGATCTCACTCTTCTGCAAAGCGCGGATCTCGGTAGCGAACTTGTCGAGGGAAGTAGCAACCAGTGCCAGCGCCGCCATGTATTCCGCGTGACGGTCACGCTGCAGGGTCTGCGTGGAGATCGGTGCCGGGCTGGTGCCCAGCTTGCGGCAGACGAATTCTTCCACGAACGGGTCGATGTTGGCATAGGTGCCGACCGCCCCGGAGATTTTGCCGAATTGCACGCCGTTGGCGGCATGACGGAAACGCTCCAGGTTCCGCTTCATTTCCTCATACCACAGCGCCATCTTCAGGCCGAATGTTGTTGGCTCTGCATGTACGCCATGGGTACGGCCCATCATCGGGGTATCCTTGTAGGCGATGGCTTTGTCTTTTAGAATCTCAATGAACCGGATGATATCCTGCTCCAGAATTTCGTTGGCCTGACGCAGCAGGTAACCCAGCGCCGTATCGACAACGTCCGTGGAGGTCAGTCCGTAATGCACCCATTTGCGTTCTGCCCCCAGACTCTCGGAGACCGCACGGGTAAAAGCAATGACATCATGGCGCGTCTCCAGTTCAATCTCATCAATCCGCGCGATGTCGAATTTGGCATCCTTGCGCAGCTTCGCGGCATCCTCATGCGGGATTACTCCCAGCTCGGCCCAAGCCTCACAGGCACAGATTTCAACTTCCAGCCACGCGTTGAATTTATTCTCTTCGGTCCATATGGCCCGCATCTCAGGTCTGCTGTAACGTTCGATCATAGCTTGTTAATTCCTCCAAAGGTTAGTTTGCTCTACCCAGGACAATCCGTCGCCGGTATCCTTGCAGAGCAGGTTGATATGGCCCATTTTACGGCCGGTTTTGCTCTCGGTCTTGCCATATATATGAAGCTTGGGTGATACTCCAAGCCTGCTCACTTCTTCATTCGCACGGCAGGCTGCCTGAACGGCTCCCTCCAGATGCTGGCCAAGTACATTCACCATCACCACAGGAGTAAGCAGCGAGGTCTCGCCCAGCGGCAGATTGCAGATGGCCCGCACATGCTGCTCGAACTGCGAGGTGACGCAGGCATCCATTGTGTAATGCCCGGAGTTATGCGGACGCGGCGCCAGCTCGTTGACGAACAGCTCTCCGTCCTCCGTCACGAACATCTCTACCGCCAGCAGTCCAACCGCGCCCATGCCCGAGACAATCTTCTCGGCCAGCTCGCAGGCCCGCCGCTGAATCTCCTCCGGTACCCTCGCAGGTACAATCGAGAGATGAAGGATATTGTTCACGTGGATGTTCTCGGCAGGCGGGAAGCTCTTGACCTCTCCCGATGCGCTCCGGGCGGCAATGACCGAAATTTCGCACTGAAAGGCGATGAATTTCTCCAGCACCAGCTCCGGTACATCTGCTTGCGCCCCCAGTGCGACCTGCCGGAACGCTGCGGCCAGCTCTTCCGGCCTGCGGATGACGGCTTGTCCCTTGCCGTCGTACCCCCCTGTGGCTGTCTTCAGCACACAGGGCAGGCCCAGGTCGGCAGCCGCCGCTTCCAGCTCCGCCAGGCTGCCGACCTTGCGGTACGGGGCAACGGGCACGCCCGCCGCCTCAATTGCTGCCTTCTCGCGCAGCCGGTGCTGCGTCGTATACAGCAGCGCGCTGCCCTGCGGCACGTACGATTCCTCCGTCAGCAGCGCGGCTACGCCCGCGTCAACGTTCTCGAACTCGTACGTGATGACGTCCGCACGCCGCGCCAGCGCGCGCGCGGCGTCCCGGTCGTTGTACGCCGCTGTAATCTGCGGCGTCACTTGCCCGCAGGGCGCATCCTGCGCAGGGTCCAGCGCCACGAAGCGGTACCCCATGGCGCTGCCGGATAGCGCCAGCATACGCCCGAGCTGCCCGCCGCCGAGCACGCCGATCGTTGCGCCGGGCAGCAGCGTCCGTGGCAGCCGCGCCCCGGTCTCTTCCCGCTCCGCTTCAGCTCCGGCAGCTATCGCTCTGCCTTCAGCCTCTATCACCCGCTCCGCCCCGGCACCTTCCGCTTCGCCTTCAGCCTTTATCGCTACCTCCGCCCCAGCCCCGGCACCTTCCGCTTCGCCTTCAGCCTTCATCACTTGCTCCGCATCAGTCCGCTCCGCGCCACCCTCCAGCCGTCCGGCCTTCAGCTCCTCCGGGCTCATAGGCTCTCGCTGCTTTCCAGCACCTCGCGCTGAGTGGCCTCGCGCCGCAGCTGCACCCTTCTCGCCACCTCCGGCTCGAAGGCGCCGATGATCTGGGCCGCCAGCAGCCCCGCATTGATAGCCCCGGCGCGGCCGATTGCAACTGTCGCTACCGGGATGCCTGCAGGCATCTGCACAATAGACAGCAGCGAATCCATGCCGTTCAAGGCCTTCGACTGCACAGGTACACCGATGACCGGCAGCGTAGTCTTCGCAGCCACCATACCTGGCAGATGAGCCGCGCCGCCCGCTCCGGCGATAATAACCCGCAGGCCGCGCTCCGCCGCCTCCTCGGCATAACGGAACATCAGATCCGGCGTGCGGTGTGCAGAGATAACCCTTTTCTCATAAGCTATGTCCAGCTCCTCCAATACCGCACAGGTATGCTCCATCGTTTCATAGTCCGATTTGCTGCCCATAATGACACCTACTTGCACAGACATCGTTCACCCAGCCTTCCATTTCCGTTATAGAGATTCTCTGATTTAAGTGTGTCCCGTTTCCTGCCAATTCCCGCATGAACCGTGAAAAATAGCCCGGACTCCAGACGCATTCTGCTGCGGGTGGACCCGGACTACTAAGGAATCAGATGATAACCGCCCGGCAGCTGCACACTCCGCGTCCTTGCAGGGCAGGAGAATGCAGGAACACCGCCCCGGGTTGTGGGGTGGCTATCTGCTGTCGTTCCAGTTATCCTATTTCCTCGTAGTCCGGCAATTTACGGTTACCGGGTAGAAACTTCCGGGCCCTATCCCCGGTTTTATACGAGCTCTTCATAGATTCAGTTTAACAACGCCCTACACATCATGTCAACTTAAACACGAACATTGTCATATCATGTCTGCAAATTGTTCGCTTTTGAGCACAAATGAAAATCTTATTCCCGCTAATCCGCCCATCTGCACATTAAAAAAAGGGGAACGCCGCAGCGTCCCTCTACTAAACTTCCTATTATTTAACAACCAGCACCGGAATGCGCGCACTTTGCACCACATTATGGCTGACGCTGCCCAGAACGAATTCCCGGATACCGCCCAGCCCCCGGCTGCCGATTACGATCACATCTGCATCCTGCTCCTTGGCATAATTCAGAATGATTTCCGCAGGCGATCCCTGCAGCAATTCTACCGTAGCATTCAGACCCTCAGCTTCCAAGCGGCTTTTCACTTCATCCGTAGTCTGGACCGCGAGGTCATAATAATCCTTGTTCACCGATGCCGGCAGAGGGGCGAGAGCTTCCCCGATGAAGAATCGCGGGAATTCAAATGCGTGTACGACGTACAGGGAGGACCCTGGAGTTACCTTGGCCAGCTCAATCGCCCGTTCCAGAGCCTGATTCGAAGCTTTTGAACCGTCATAGGCAAGCAGAATTTTAGAGAATAACATTTACGCCACCTCTTTCTATTATTTACATCATCACCAAACCTGCAAGTGACTTACCTCAAAAAATATCCATACAGCACCATATTCAGCAGCAGCAGCAGCGGAATTCCTAGTCTGAAGGAAGTATGCCTTGTCTTGTGGCGTTTGCGGTACATGGCAATCAGCACACCCAGCGCACCGCCCATGAACGCCAGCAGAAACAATGTTTTCTCCGGCACCCGATCCCGTCTTTTCCGGGCCTTGTTCTTGTCTTCCGACATCACTACATACCCGATAATGTTGATCAGCGCGAACCACAGCAATACCACCTTGACCATCCTCCCGGCCCCTCCTCCTAGCATCCTATCTGCTCTCTATTATATTACCCTTTCCGGCAAAAAACCAATAACCTCACATCACCGGCCCTGCAACTGCTGCTCTTTCTGGCTCCGCCCGCCTGCGGCTCCAGCTTCCCTGATCCAGAACCAGGACAGTACCGCCGCAAGCGAAGCTGCAATGGCGCCCAGCCAGAATCCTCCGCGCAGACCGTACGCCGCACTCATCCATCCCGCTACAAAAGGACCGCCGGACATGCCAATCGCATACACCGCCTGATAGAACCCCATTGCTGTCGCCCGCTTGAACGGAGCTACCCCGGAGACCGATTTACCCAGCAGCAGCGGGAAGATCAGGCCCTGCATGAAGCCGTTCCCGATCTGTGTTACACATAACGCCGCAAGCGTTGGCATCGAAGGAATGAGCAGCGTGAACACCGCACTTCCGGCAAAACCGAGCATCAGCGTCCCCCGGTCCCCCAGCCACCGGCCGAACAGCCGCGCACCATAGAGGGTCGCTACCGCATGAGGCAGCATAAAAGCCAGCGTCAGCCAGCCGAGACTCCCCTTGCTCACTCCAAGATAGAGCGCCTGATTCGGCGTGTAGCCGAACATCGTAATGAACAGCACACAATGGGCCAGCACCGATAACAGCGATACTTTTACCAGTAAAGGCTCCTTCACCACACCGGCCAGATCCTTGAGCTTAATCGCCGTGCGCTTCTCCAGCTGTTGCTCCGGAAGACGGACGACCAGCAGCATCGCGGCCACCGCCACAATCCCTCCGATGATGAACGGGGTATTCCAGCCAAAGTGGTCTACGATATAGCCGCTGATCATCATACTCGTCAACTGGGCAATCACCGTGGTGAACTGGAGCATGCCCATAGCCCTGCCCGCCTCTTCTTTCGGAAAATACCCCGCGAACATCACCGAGTACACGACCCACGCCGATGCCGCTATCCCCGAGACCGCCCGCGCCGCCAACGCCCAGCCTGGATGTGCCCCTGCCAGGAACAGCAGACAGCTCGCTCCGCTTGCGATCAGCCCCAGATAAATAAACGGCCGCCGCCGGTTAAGCACATCTGAACCCATCCCTATCGGCAGCCGGAACAGAATCTGCATCAGGCCGTATATGCCCAGCACTGCCCCCACCATGACATAAGAAGCCCCCAGATGCTCCACATACGGCGAGAGCACCGGAACATAGATATAAGAAGAGAACCAGAACATGAAGACTATAACCAAAAAATACAACCGGCTGCTCCCCTTCGTACCCGGAGTCCCTGCCGCTTTCACCACACCCTCTATCCCTTCAACCACTGCCACTTCTCCACCTGCCCCACTCTATTTAGCGGTACCTTAACGCCTGTTCCCGTATCAATCTTCTACAGTAAAGCATCTCTGCCGTCCCTTGGACAGCCTTCCAGCTTCTTTCGGCTACTTCCCCTTCTGCTGCGCTTCCATCGCAGCCTTCAGTAAATCGCCGAGGTTAGAGCCGGAACTTTCCGTCTTGCTATACTGCTGAACCAGCTTCTGCTGCTCGCGTTTGTTGATATGCTTGTGGTCCTTATCCAAAGTCTCTGTAATTCCGCAGCCAAGGCACTGCACATACTTTCCGGCCTTGCCTTCCTTCATCTCCATCTTCTTATGGCACTGCGGGCAGCGGCGGTTCGACAACTGCTTCTCACCCGCACGGGTGTAGCCGCAGTCCTCCTTCGGACAGACCAGCAGCTTGCCGCGTTTGGTCTTCTTTTCTAACATCCTTGTTCCACACTCCGGACAATGGCTGTTAGAGACATTATGCGGCTTGTATTCCGCTCCGCTGTTCTTCACCCCGGACACCAGCTCCTGTGCCATACTTCGGATACCCTGCAAAAAAAGCTCCGGATGCCCTTGCCCGCGCGCTATTCTCTCCAGCTCCGCTTCCCAGCGTGCCGTCAGCTCCGGTGTACGCAGCTGCCCCGAGACCAGCTCAATCAATTGCTTGCCCTTGCCGGTCGGATGCAGCAGATTGCCCTGCCGTTCAATCGTATCCGAGCTGACCAGCTTCTCAATAATATCCGCACGTGTGGCCGGGGTCCCCAGCCCATGCTTCTCCATCTGCGTCAGCAGCGTGGCTTCATTATAACGCTTCGGCGGCTGTGTCCGTCCCGGCTTGATGATGCAGCGCGCAAGCTTCACGCTGTCGCCTTCCCGTAGCTCCGGCAGCTTCACACTGCCTGCTGCGGGTTCATCCCCCGCATTCTCCTCGTCGTCATCTGAGCTCATATCTCCGCCGTATACCTCACGCCAACCTGCATCCTTGACGGTAGTTCCCTTCACATAGAAGCTTTCACCATCTACTGTTACCGTCACAGCTACGGCGTCATAACGGGCCGGAGGATAGAACAGGCTAATGAACCGCCGTACGATCAGATCGTAGAGCTTCCGCTCTTCCGCACTCAGCAGATTGAGCAGTACCGTCTGCTCTGTCGGAATAATCGCGTGGTGATCGCTGACCTTGCTGTCATCGACAATCCGCTTCGTGACCGGCAGCGGCTTCCGCAGCAGCGGTCTGGCGAGGGCTGCATACGGCCCGACAGCCACACTGTCGAGTCTTTCCTTTAACGTACCCGTCATATCAGCGGTCAGATAACGGCTGTCTGTACGCGGATAAGTGACCAGCTTATGCTGTTCATACAGCTTCTGGAGCACACTTGAGGTCTGTTTGGCCGAGAAGCCGAATTTGCGGTTGGCATCGCGTTGCAGCTCTGTCAAATCATACGCCAGCGCATGCGGCTCGCTTTTCTCACTCTTCTGGACCTTGGTAATCCGTCCGCTGCGGCCGGTGAGCTTATCCTTAAGAATGGCGGTCTTCTCTCGCTCAAAAATCCGGCCGTCCCCGCCCTGCGCTCGCCACCCCGCCTGGAAATTCCCGAAATCCCCAGTCAGCAGATCGAATTCCTGGGAACGGAAGCCGGTGATCTCATTCTCCCGGTCCATAATCATTCCAAGGGTAGGTGTCTGTACCCGTCCCGCCGAGAGCGGCGCGCCGAACTTGCAGGTTAAGGCCCGCGTCACATTCAGCCCAATCATCCAATCCGCCTCAGCACGGCAGCGTGCAGATTCATACAGCCGGTCGAAATCCCGGCCAGGCCGCAGCGAAGCAAACCCTTCCTTAATCGCCTTATCCGTCTGCGAAGAGATCCACAGCCGCCGGAACGGCTTTTTCCAGCCAGCCATATTCATAATCCAGCGGGCCAGCAGCTCACCCTCACGCGCCGCATCCGTTGCTACGATCAGCTCTTCGATATCCTGCCGCTTCATTAGCTGCTGCACAGCCTTATACTGCTGGCTGGTTTCGCGCAGTACCTTCAGCTTAGCCTTCTCTGGAAGAATCGGCAGATCCTCCAGCGCCCAAGTTGCATATTTATTGTTATAGTCCTCAGGCTCAGCCAGGCCAACCAGATGCCCCAGCGCCCAGGTCACCACGTATTTCGGACCTTCCATATAACTCTTCTGTTTATTCCCGCAGCCCAGCACCCGCGCAATCTCACGGGCCACCGACGGCTTCTCAGCCAATACCAATACCTTCATCGTCCAAACCCCTCCCTGTCATCAACAACCTATTATACCATGACATACAAGTCCGCAATTATCATCAGGCCGAATTCCTTTCACTTCAGATAGACTAGAATCATCCCCCAGCCGAAAGGAGTCACAGCCAATGCCCGCCTCAGAATCGTATAATATTATACCAGTAGGAGTAGTAACGGGAACACAACAGAACCTGCGACTTGAGATTAGACCCGAATACAGACCTGCCTTGAAGGGGTTAGATGCTTTCAGCCACTGCCAGATCCTGTGGTGGATTCATGAGTTTGCAGAAGATTGCTTCCGGGGAACTACACAGATCGAGCCTCCCTATAATGCGCCGGTAAGCGGTGTTTTTGCGACCCGGTCTCCGGTCCGCCCTAACCCGATTGGACTTACGGTTGCCCGTATTATATCCGTCGACCTTGATCAGGGAATAGTTGAGGTCAGTGGACTGGATGCCTATCCGGGAACGCCCGTGCTTGATATCAAAGCTTATTTCCCTTCCACTGACCGTGTCCGTCAGGCTAGAGTGCCCGCATGGGCTGCCTCATGGGGAGAGTGGACTATAGAATAGCCATCGAGGAGAGGATTTTATGAAGAACAGCCAGCTCATTCTGCAGGCCATCCAATATATTGAATCGAATCTGAAGCAGCCGTTGTCTGTTCTGACCCTCTCCAGAGAGACTGGGTATTCCCTGTTCCACTTCATCCGCCTGTTTCAAGGGGTTACCGGACTCACACCAGGCGACTTTATAGCAAGACGGAGGATTTCCGAGGCGGCCCGGGATATTCTAAGCAGACCCGAGCGGACTTTTCACGAAATCTCACTGGACTATGCTTATAATGATTACGAGACCTTCACCCGGGCCTTCAAAAGACTGCTGCACACTACTCCCACCCATATTCGCCACAAGGCTAACCCGGATATCCCTCTACTGCTCCATCCCTTGCAGCCGACTGATTTGCCGCATTGGTCAGACCAAAAGGGCGCCTCTCCTGACCTGATTGAGCTTGGGGAAATCAGACTTCAGGGGCCATTCATTACCGTTATGCAAGATCAGTCGATCATCGGATCAGCTTGGGAGCAGCTATTCAGCAGCATTTCCGCTATCCCGGATCGCAAGCTTCCAGAACAATATTACCAGCTAGGCTATTGGCCGGATAACTATGAGGATCAGGGAATCTCCTTTCACATTGCCTGCGAATTGAACTCCATAGCATCTGTACGTGCCGGCACTATCGTTCAGTCGAGCTACAAACAAACCAGCCACAATCTGCCTATTCACACACTGCCGCCAGCACGTTATCTCAGATTTAAGCATACAGGACCGTCCGCAGAAGTTTCTGCCACCTACAAATATATCTATGGCGTTTTTCTGCCGAGAACCGATTACCGACTGAACCTCTCTTATGAATTTGAATACTACGGTCAAGACTATCTGGGACCCCACCATCCGAACTCTATAAGTGAAATCTACATTCCATTAACGCTGCTCTAATCAGCAAAATAACCCCACAAAGTGGGGCTTTAGCTTCGATGAGGACTCAGGTACTTTGCGGGGACCCCAAAACATATAAATTCTTATCTATCAAAAAAGCCCGCATCTGCACAGCAGACGCGGACAAGGGCTCAGCCTATTTTACCTATTCCCGCTTTCTTTCTCGGGTTCACGGGATCACTATAGTGCTCTCAAGATCCTTATGATAAGTTCTCACCGGTTTCCCATTAGCATCCAACAAGAGCTTCAGCTCATTATCCAAAGTCATTGTATACGGTCTGACCGTAATCGTCTTAGGTTTTTGCGGGAAGATATTGTACAGACTATCCACAATAGGATGCTGAACGGCCTTCCTCAAGGCATATCCTTGAGCGGAAGTAGCCACATTACCGGCATCATCCACAAGCTCATAGAATACCGCCGTTGGACCATATTCCCCTGTCTGCTCCGGCGATGCAGGCACCTCTCCTTCGCTGGTGACGACCAGCCTCATCGCAGCAGGCGTGATGTCCAGACTCTTTACTTTATAATGGAAGGAGTCTTTGCTTGCCCCCTGACCCGGAGTAAGATTGATAATCCCCTCCGCAAGCTTCTTCACCGTCACCTGGAACTTAAAGGGCTCGGCGATTTGGGCAACCGGCACACTGATATTTACCTTGAATTCATCTCCAAGAGCTGATGTATTCCACAATTCCCTCATTTCCAATAAAAGGGTATTGGGTTGCCCCTGTACGTCGCCTGTAGAAGAAGAACCGAAGCCCATAGGCTCACCAGATTCCAGGGTAACTTCAGGCAACCCCAGCAGCCCTTTAGTCGATTGATCAAACTCCCGGGTTTTATAATCAGTGATTTCCGCCAGCATTCGCTTATCCGCTACTCCAGCTCTTTCAAATCCAATAGCCAGTTGAATTCCGTCATAAAATACCTCCGTAACACTTAACGTCACTCCATCCTTGGTCACGCTCATGTTAGGTGAAGTGGTTAGCCCCTGTTCCGCCGCCAATTTCAAACCTGGGTTCTCCGTATGCTTGAATATACTGCTGAACACGGGGAGCTGACTCAAGGTATCGGCCCAGGCCGGGGAGATGAATCCTGCAGTTATCGTACCTAATCCTATCACTACAGCTATACTTGCGGCTGCCAACGTCTTTTTAAGCAATTTGCTTCCTCCTCTAGTCTCCAAATTTTCGATCCGGTTCATAATCTGCTCATTATAGCTATCTACAGGAAGCTCTACTCTTCCGACGCTGCTGCGAATACGTTCCAGCCTTTGCTTCTCAGTTTGATTCTGCCACTTCTCCATGAGCACACCCTCCCCTTTCATCCGCTTTTTGCTGAATCAGTTTTTTACGCAGCCGTTCATATTTTTTGCGCAGCGCCGCCGAACTGCTTCCGGTAATCATTGAGATCTCTTCGAAGCTGTATTGTTCAATGACACGAAGGATTAATAGTCCTCGTTCTTCCGAGGTAAGATTTTCAAAAATCCGGTCTACCGGCGACTCCTCCGGCAACGCTTGTTGATTCGTCATCAGTTGCAGCTTATATAGAGACAGCAACCGGCTGCGGCGCTTACGCCTGCGAAGCTGGTCCAGGCAATGATGATAAGCCACCTTATATAGCCAGGCCGAAAAAGAAACCCGCTTCTCATAACGCCTAAGCTGCTGATACACCTTAACGAATATATCCTGCACAGCATCCTCTGCTTCTTCACGGCTTCTTAGGAGATAGTAGCAATACGTGTAAATCTTTCTTTCATATTCCGTAATTATTGTTGTGAAAGCTTGCCTGTCACCTGCGTGTACCTGATGAATGGCTTCTTCAATCTTATTTGGATTCAATGGGCCCCCGGGGTTGCCTTGCTCCAAAGAAATCACCTCCATTTTCCTTTTACATCTGTATAACGATTACCAATTGTGTATTTGTGACATATAAGGAAATAGCCGAATACGACAAAAGACAGTTCCCCTGAGATTCGAGCAACTGTCTAGAATTGATGCTATGTAAGTATCTCTATTAGATATCAACCTATCTCTTAAGCTTCAGGCAAGCTTCAAAAAAGATCCGCTCCCCGCCTTGTCCGCGCACATATACACCGTCTTCAGTCAGAGAAGAACGCATAACACTGATCTCCTCACCATACTTGGCTTCCTGGGCATAGGTGATATGAAGCCCCGTAAGCTCTAACTCCTCCCACTCCTCCAGCGCCAGTGCATCACAGCATAAATCTGCATACCTCGCATTGTTAAGATGTTTGTTGTTATCCAGACCGCTATATCTTACCTGATAACGGTAAACCTCCTGTAAGGGAAGTTCGGGTGGTATGATCACTTTATCCGGCAGACTGCCTACGGAATCCTCTACATACGGCTCGACAACAATAGGCAAGGCGGACGGACGCAAAATCTTTCGCTTCCCGATATCCACAAGTGCCCAAATCGATCGCGCCGAGGCCAGCTCTACACCTTGGGCATCATAGATCCGGTAATCCCGCTGCCAGAGCGGTCCTTTGTTTCCTTTACTCCAGGTATGTACATCAAGAAGCTCACCCGGGGATGGCAGACGCTGCAGATTCAGATCCAGGGTGATAACCATCCAGCCCATGCCCGCCTTGAGCATACTCTCCATACTTAGCCCCAGACTGTTTACAGCCGAATCCGCAGCACGCTGCATAATATCCAGCAGAAAAGATAGCTTGACTCTTGACCGGTAATCCGTGTCACTTGCCTGAACCCTGAATGGCTCTGTCCACAAAAGGCTGCTGTGCTTGTCCATAACTTTTGGCTCCTTCACCTATCTATCCCCAATTTTCCGTGCCTATCCACATTATTCTACCGGATATCCACATCATTTGGGGAGAAGTATCAAAAAAACTAAATCTATCCACATGTGTATAACTATGCGCCACTTGTAAAAAGACCTGCAATCTACTCACAAGCTGTCCACAACGCTTCCCCGAAAATACAAAAAGACCACTGTCGAGTGATCAACAGTGGTCTTGTGTGCTTGGCAACGTCCTACTCTCCCAGGACCCTTCGGTCCAAGTACCATCGGCGCTGGAGGGCTTAACGGTCGTGTTCGGGATGGGTACGTGTGGAACCCCTCCGCTATCGCCACCAAACGGGCATTTACAGCGTAAATGCTTCAGGAATTTGATTCCTGAAAACTGAATCCGAAATGAATCTGCGTTGTAGAAATTTGGATAAGCCCTCGACCGATTAGTATTGGTCAGCTCCATGCATTGCTGCACTTCCACCTCCAACCTATCTACCTCGTCGTCTTCAAGGGGTCTTACTAATTGGGAAATCTCATCTTGAGGGGGGCTTCACGCTTAGATGCTTTCAGCGCTTATCCCGTCCGTACGTAGCTACTCAGCCATGCTCCTGGCGGAACAACTGATGCACCAGCGGTACGTCCATCCCGGTCCTCTCGTACTAAGGACAGCTCCTCTCAAATTTCCTGCGCCCACGACAGATAGGGACCGAACTGTCTCACGACGTTCTGAACCCAGCTCGCGTACCGCTTTAATGGGCGAACAGCCCAACCCTTGGGACCTACTTCAGCCCCAGGATGCGATGAGCCGACATCGAGGTGCCAAACCTCCCCGTCGATGTGGACTCTTGGGGGAGATAAGCCTGTTATCCCCAGGGTAGCTTTTATCCGTTGAGCGATGGCCCTTCCATGCGGTACCACCGGATCACTAAGTCCGACTTTCGTCCCTGCTCGACTTGTAGGTCTCGCAGTCAAGCTCCCTTATGCCTTTGCACTCTGCGAATGATTTCCAACCATTCTGAGGGAACCTTTGAACGCCTCCGTTACTCTTTAGGAGGCGACCGCCCCAGTCAAACTGCCCGCCTGACACGGTCCCCGTACCCGATTAGGGCACCAGGTTAGAACCTAGATACGATCAGGGTGGTATCCCAACGGCGCCTCCGCAGAAGCTTGCGCTCCTGCCTCACCGGCTCCCACCTATCCTGTACAGATCGTACCCAAATTCAATATCAAGCTGCAGTAAAGCTCCATGGGGTCTTTCCGTCTTGTCGCGGGTAACCTGCATCTTCACAGGTATTAAAATTTCACCGGATCTCTCGTTGAGACAGCGCCCAAGTCGTTACGCCATTCGTGCGGGTCAGAATTTACCTGACAAGGAATTTCGCTACCTTAGGACCGTTATAGTTACGGCCGCCGTTTACTGGGGCTTCGGTTCACAGCTTCGGGTTACCCCTAACCACTCCCCTTAACCTTCCAGCACCGGGCAGGCGTCAGCCCGTATACTTCGCCTTACGGCTTCGCACAGACCTGTGTTTTTGCTAAACAGTCGCTTGGGCCTTTTCACTGCGGCCCCCTCGGGCTATTCACCCTACCGAGGCACCTCTTCTCCCGAAGTTACGAGGTCATTTTGCCGAGTTCCTTAACGAGAGTTCTTCCGCGCGCCTTAGAATTCTCTTCTCGCCTACCTGTGTCGGTTTGCGGTACGGGCACCTTCTCCTGGCTAGAGGCTTTTCTTGGCAGTGTGAGATCATGACCTTCGCTACTGTAATTTTCGCTCCCCATCACAGCCTGGCCTTAGTAGTGTGCGGATTTGCCTACACACCAGCCTCACTGCTTAGACGGACATATCCATCAGTCCGCGTCACTACCCTCCTGCGTCACCCCATCGCTCATAGCGGATTACGGTGGTACAGTAATTTCAAACTGTTGTCCTTCGACTACGCCTTTCGGCCTCGCCTTAGGTCCCGACTTACCCTGAGCGGACGAGCCTTCCTCAGGAAACCTTGGGCTTTCGGCGGATCAGATTCTCACTGATCTTTTCGTTACTCATACCGGCATTCTCACTTGTATGCTGTCCAGCGCTCCTTACGGTACACCTTCAACCTACATACAACGCTCCCCTACCCCAGATGCAAAGCATCTAGCCATAGCTTCGGTGGTGTGTTTAGCCCCGTTACATTTTCGGCGCAGAGTCACTCGACCAGTGAGCTATTACGCACTCTTTCAATGGTGGCTGCTTCTAAGCCAACATCCTGGTTGTCTGTGCAACTCCACATCCTTTCCCACTTAACACACACTTGGGGACCTTAGCTGATGGTCTGGGCTGTTTCCCTTTTGACAATGGATCTTAGCACTCACTGTCTGACTCCCGGCAAGAAGTACATGGCATTCGGAGTTTGACTGAGCTTGGTAACCCTTGCGGGCCCCGCACCCAATCAGTGCTCTACCTCCACGACTCCATTCACCGAGGCTAGCCCTAAAGCTATTTCGGGGAGAACCAGCTATCTCCGAGTTCGATTGGAATTTCTCCGCTACCCCCACCTCATCCCCGCATTTTTCAACATGCGTGGGTTCGGGCCTCCAGTGCGTGTTACCGCACCTTCACCCTGGACAGGGGTAGATCACACGGTTTCGGGTCTACGTCCACATACTCATTCGCCCTATTCAGACTCGCTTTCGCTGCGGCTCCGGCTTCTCACCTTAACCTTGCATGTTAAACGTAACTCGCCGGTTCATTCTACAAAAGGCACGCCATCACCCATAGAAAGGGCTCTGACTTTTTGTAAGCACACGGTTTCAGGTTCTATTTCACTCCCCTTCCGGGGTGCTTTTCACCTTTCCCTCACGGTACTGTTTCACTATCGGTCGCCAGGTAGTATTTAGCCTTAGCAGATGGTCCTGCTGGATTCATACGGGGTTTCACGTGCCCCGCACTACTCGGGATCCGTCTCGGAGAGAACACAGTTTAGGCTACAGGGCTTTTACCTCTATCGCGGGCCTTTCCAGACCTCTTCGCCTACCATCTTCCTTTGTAACTCCATGTGAGACGTCCCACAACCCCAAGAGGCAAGCCCCTTGGTTTAGGCTGTTCCGCGTTCGCTCGCCGCTACTGACGGAATCACTATTGTTTTCTCTTCCTCAGGGTACTTAGATGTTTCAGTTCCCCTGGTCTGCCTCTGCATTTCCTATGTATTCAGAAATGAGTAACTGCGAATTACCACAGCTGGGTTTCCCCATTCGGACACCCCCGGATCAAAGCTTGCTTACAGCTCCCCGAGGCAGTTTCGTTGTTCGCCACGTCCTTCGTCGGCTCCTGGCGCCTAGGCATCCTCCGTGTGCTCTTAGTAGCTTAACCAATGCTCCGGCGTTTCGCTTGTTTGCACAATCGAAAACCTTCGCTTAGCATCACTAAAATATTGAAACTTGTTTACACAAGTTCAGCTTAAAGGAATGTTCTAAAACGCAAATTCATTTCGGTATCCAGTTTTCAAGGATCAAAGTTAAAGATGAGAGCTTAAACTCTCAAAACTGACCAACGAGTGAGTATTCGAACCCAAGGGTTCTATTGTGGAAGCTTTAGCTTCCGATTTGAATGTTTCCGTTGCAGGAAACGATTCTCCATAGAAAGGAGGTGATCCAGCCGCACCTTCCGATACGGCTACCTTGTTACGACTTCACCCCAATCATCTACCCCACCTTCGGCGGCTGGCTCCCTTGCGGGTTACCCCACCGACTTCGGGTGTTGTAAACTCTCGTGGTGTGACGGGCGGTGTGTACAAGACCCGGGAACGTATTCACCGCGGCATGCTGATCCGCGATTACTAGCAATTCCGACTTCATGCAGGCGAGTTGCAGCCTGCAATCCGAACTGAGACCGGCTTTGCTGGGATTGGCTCCACCTCGCGGCTTCGCTTCCCGTTGTACCGGCCATTGTAGTACGTGTGTAGCCCAGGTCATAAGGGGCATGATGATTTGACGTCATCCCCACCTTCCTCCGGTTTGTCACCGGCAGTCACTCTAGAGTGCCCAGCTCAACCTGCTGGCAACTAAAGTCAAGGGTTGCGCTCGTTGCGGGACTTAACCCAACATCTCACGACACGAGCTGACGACAACCATGCACCACCTGTCTCAACTTTCCCCGAAGGGCACCTGATGCATCTCTGCTTCGTTAGTTGGATGTCAAGACCTGGTAAGGTTCTTCGCGTTGCTTCGAATTAAACCACATACTCCACTGCTTGTGCGGGTCCCCGTCAATTCCTTTGAGTTTCAGTCTTGCGACCGTACTCCCCAGGCGGAGTGCTTACTGTGTTAACTTCGGCACCAAGGGTATCGAAACCCCTAACACCTAGCACTCATCGTTTACGGCGTGGACTACCAGGGTATCTAATCCTGTTTGCTCCCCACGCTTTCGCGCCTCAGCGTCAGTTACAGCCCAGAAAGTCGCCTTCGCCACTGGTGTTCCTCCACATATCTACGCATTTCACCGCTACACGTGGAATTCCACTTTCCTCTTCTGTACTCAAGTCACCCAGTTTCCAGTGCGACCTCAGGTTGAGCCCAAGGTTTAAACACCAGACTTAAATGACCGCCTGCGCGCGCTTTACGCCCAATAATTCCGGACAACGCTTGCCCCCTACGTATTACCGCGGCTGCTGGCACGTAGTTAGCCGGGGCTTTCTTCTCAGGTACCGTCACTCCGATAGCAGTTACTCTACCGGACGTTCTTCCCTGGCAACAGAGCTTTACGATCCGAAAACCTTCATCACTCACGCGGCATTGCTCCGTCAGGCTTGCGCCCATTGCGGAAGATTCCCTACTGCTGCCTCCCGTAGGAGTCTGGGCCGTGTCTCAGTCCCAGTGTGGCCGTTCACCCTCTCAGGTCGGCTACGCATCGTCGCCTTGGTGAGCCGTTACCCCACCAACTAGCTAATGCGCCGCAGGCCCATCCCCAAGTAGCAGATTGCTCCGCCTTTCATTCTCTCTTCAGGAGAGGAAAGAAATTATCCGGTATTAGCTACCGTTTCCGGTAGTTATCCCAGTCTTGAGGGCAGGTTGCCTACGTGTTACTCACCCGTCCGCCGCTAAGTTAATCAGGAGCAAGCTCCATCATAACTCCGCTCGACTTGCATGTATTAGGCATGCCGCCAGCGTTCGTCCTGAGCCAGGATCAAACTCTCCAAATTGGTATTTAGAAAGAGCGATTGCTCATTTTGAAACATCTGACGAGAATTTTCATTCTCATTTTTGGATCTCGCCGAAGCGATTTCCGATACTCACTCGTTGTTCAGTTTTCAAAGATCAAGCTCGTTGTCAGCGCCGATCACTTCGTCACCAGCAACTCTTATAATATATCACGTTCGTTTGAACAATGCAAGCTTTATTTTGAAATCACTTTTTTAAGTAATCTCTCATTTCCTTTGCCGTTCCAACAACGCTTATTTATAATAACCTATCCCTCTATTAAAAAGCAACCTTTCTATAAATAAAAATAACCCGCTTAATGTTTAAGCGGGTTATTCTCAGGAAATGCTATAGTTCACAGCTATTCTTAGTAGAATTTCGCTGCAGTATATTTGCTTGCTGCTTTGATCAGTTCTGTTGACGCGGTGTTCTTACCCAGACCTGCATCCACTGTAGTATCAATCGTTACCCATTTGCCGTTCATGAACACTTCGTTCCAGGCATGGTATGAAGTTACATAGCTTGTATTCCCCATAACCAATTTGGTAGGAATGCCTTCACTGCGGAGCATAGTAGCGAACAAGGATGCGTAATCGTAGCAGATACCTTTGTTGGTAGCCAGTGTGTTATCGTTGTTCGGAATATAATCTGTGCTTACGCTGTTAGCCAGAGAGTAGTCATATTTCACGTTAGCTACGATGTAATTGTAGATGGCCTTAACTTTGTCTGCATCTGTGGTCAGACCCTTTGTAAGCTGGGCTGCCTTTTGAACGGATTTATCGGAAGAACTCCATTTCACATTCTGTACAGAGCTCAAATATACGGCATTCACATTACTCATTGAGAGAGATACAGTCTCGGAAGATAGTACTTTGTATTTGTTGCCGGTAGTATTCTCAAGAACGGAGACCTTATAAGAGCCATTTCCTTGTTGCAGCGGGAACGTCTCGGTTGGTTTGGAAGTGTATAAGTTGTAAGTATAGCTGTTATTGTCTTTGGTAATCATGAGCTTCATCTTCTTGTCCTTAGGAACATCGTACGAAACCCCGATAACCCCTTGATCAAGTTGTCCAACATTTAACCAGCTTGAATCTGCATTAGCTGCTTGAGCAGTGCCTGTCTGCACGGAAGTGACAATCACAAAAAGTGTAATCAACATTAAATATAACTTTTTCATGGATAAAACCCCTTTCGGTAGCTGGCTGCCATCCTTACGGGAAGGCCCTTTAGCTTTGCGTCCCTACCTTTCGATAGGTTTGCCGTTATCGTATAAGCTTTATCTGTCCAATCTACTACCATATAATTACAGATTCAGAATTAAAACAAACAAAAAAAGCCTCTTCATTCGGTAGCTGGCTGCCATCCATGACGGGAAGGCCCTGTAGCTTTGCGTCCCTACCTTTCGATAGGTTTGCCGTTTATCGTGTATTAGCTTTCATAGTTATATCTTACCATATCTCTATCTATTAGCAAGACCCAAATCGCTAGATTCCACAAAAATAGTCTAAAATTTTATGTTTTTTCGACTTTTATTGCCTTGTCTTGGACAAGTCAGGTTAACTTCGCATGAATGATGAGTCTGTGGGTCGGGTTGACAAGCGGATCGCAGGTAATGAGGGTCAGAATCTTATCATCATCCTTTCCCTTCAGTACCGAAATATCGGTAGGCTCTACAATAGATACATCATATACAACATACTTGTATTCCTGGCCGCTTGTAATAACAGTAATGGTATCCCCTTTACCGATCTCATCCAGTCTGTTGAACAGCCGTCCTGCCGTTCTTGACCGGTGTGCCGCAATCGCTGCGTTGCCTACCTCACCAATCGGAGCTGTCTCCTTCATATGCGCCGCGGCATGCTTCATATTAGTTTTGGTGGCGCCCTCCAGTACAGGCAGCTTCAGATCGATTTTGTCGATTTCAATAATGGCGGTGATCTTGCCTCCAACTTCAATCTCGGGCGCTGTAGTGGGCACCGGCTCTTCCGCACCGGACTCTTCCGCCAGCAGTTGGGTGACTTCCGCATAGGGCTTGCTCAGATCCTGGCTGGCAGGAGCCGTAGCCGAAGGAACGATTTCACTATAGGCCTGTTCAGCCTCTTCCAGCAGCTTCTGCTGCTGACGGTCCTCGTACCATTCGCTTCCTTTGGGGTAGAGCATAATCAGGACCCCGGCAAGTATAATCAAATAGGATAACTTCCGCATGACAATCGCCTCCGCAATATAGAATAAGTGCTAACCCCCCAGGACACGAGGAAGATGTACTGTACCTCTAGAATACCCACTTCCGGCTTCCAAAGAAATTAATGATCACTGTAATGAAGGTAACCAGCACCTTGGCCATCAGCACCTGGATTCCCAGGCGATCAGTCAGCAGATGAATCAGCAGCACCGAAATGCCCAGCACCAGCAGATTCAGCACAATAAATCTCACTAGCTGCATCCGGTCAAATCCGCCATTCCCGCCTCTGTCCCGGCCCTTGAAGGTCACCTTTTTATTCCAGAAAAAGCTGTTTGCCGTCCCGGCGCTGTAGGAAATTATCTGTGCAGGGGTGTTAAGCATCCCCAGGGAATGCAGCAGGGTAAATACCGCGAAATCAATGAACGTGTTAAGCAGGCCCACTGCATTGAATTTCAGAAACTGGATCATGCCTGCACGCCAAGCCTTATCTTGCATAATCGCTTTCCTTCCGCGTGTCTTCGGTCTCCGCATCCGGGTAGCCTTTGGTCTCGCTAACGATATAGAGCGGTCTGTCCTTCGATTCATCATAGATCCGTCCAATGTACTCCCCGATTACACCGAGCAGCATCAGCACAATGCCGTTAAACAGCAGGTTAACCCCGACAATGGACGCCCAGCCCGGCACGGTCCAGGAGGTGAAGACCTTTTGGAATAAGACCAGGAACAGGTAGAGGAAGCTGGAGAAGGACAGGAAGAAGCCGACATAGGAGGCGATTTTGAGCGGCTTGTGCGAAAAGGAGGTGATTCCGTCGAGCGCGAAGCGGATCATTTTTTTGAGCGGATATTTCGTCTCCCCGGCGAAGCGTTCCTCCCGCACATATTCCACCATGGTCTGCCGGAAGCCAACCCAGCTCACCAGCCCCCGCACATAACGGTTCTTCTCCTTCAGGCCGCGCAGCACATCGCAGACCTTACGGTCGATGAGCCGGAAGTCCCCGGTATCCGTAGGAATCTCTACACTGGTCATGCTGCTTAGCAGACGGTAAAAGATTTTGGCTGTCACCTTCTTGAAGAAGGTCTCCCCGTGGCGCTTCAGCCGCTTGGCATAGACTACCTCATAGCCTTCCTTCCACTTGGCGATCATCTCCAGGATGACCTCAGGCGGGTCCTGGAGATCCGCATCAATCACCACAACAGCCTGACCTTCAGCATAATCCATACCCGCCGTAATCGCCACTTGGTGGCCGAAGTTACGCGAGAAGTCAATCAGCTTGACATGCTCATCCGTATTACTGATTCCGCGCATAATCTCAGCCGTACGGTCCCGGCTGCCGTCATTGACGAACACAAGCTCATAGGAATCCCCGCAACCATCCATTACTTTTTTGAGCCGCTCGTAGGTTATCTGAATGACTTCCTCCTCATTGTACATGGGGACAATTACACTATATCTGGCCTTCACAAGGGTTCCTCCTAAATTTGTTGTAAGCCACAGCTTCCTTGATGCGCTTCATCAATATCAGCTTTGAACATATATCCGGCTTCTGAGGCTCCCCTCCTAGAATACCCAGGAAGGGAACCAGCGAAGGACATGAATGATATAACTGCTGTTCACCTGCATGCCGGATAATACCGGATAGAACATTACAAACAGGATGGCGGCGGCCGCAACATAGGCGTACCGCAAATATCTGGCACCCTGGAACCTGCCGTCAAGCAGCTTCAGGATGTATACAATGGATAGAATCATAAACGGCACCATTGCAAAGTAATGGTACAGGAACGTCTCACGCGGCACAAGCATCCATGGAACATATTGTGAGAAGAAGCCGATCCAGATCATGTACAGGTTCTTGTCCCGGCGCTTCACGGTGAACCATACGGCGGCCAGCATCGCGAAGATTCCTGTCCACCAGATCAGCGGATTCCCCATCGTTACTATGCTGCTCGCCTTGCCTGCCGGCAAGCCTTCGCCGCCGCTGAAGAACCATACGGGACGCTTCATGAACGGCCACTCCCACCAGGAGGAGGCGAATGGATGTGTAGCTACAAGCTGGCTGTGATAGTTGTACATATTCTTCTGGGCATCAATCAGCCCCTTAACGGTGAAGCCCTCTGCCGACGCAGACAGTGAGGGAATGAAGGACAGACTATATACGATCCCCGGAATAACAATGAAGAATCCTATACAGCTGGCCAGGGTGATCACGGTATTCTTCCAGAAGGACTGATCTGCCGTCCTGCAGGCGGCTTTGAGGTCCTGTCCGGTTAGCTTGCCTTCAGCCAGCAGGCGTCCGGCGGCCTTGTATTCCCTATAGCGTTCAAACAGCACCAGTGCCAGCATAATGGCAAGGCCTGCCCCGCCGTAGACGACAATCCATTTCGAGGCAACCCCGATTCCGAAGAATAGTCCTGACCAGAACAGCGGAACCAGTGTGGTCCGTAGCGGCACCCGGTAGAAATTCATCGTGAAATACCGCTGCATGAAATAGAACATCAGCATAATGAAGAATACACCGTACACATCGATGGTCGATATCCGCGTCTGGGTGAAATGCATGAAGTCCAGAGCGAACAATCCTGCTGCCAGTGCAGCATAGGTAGTCTTACGGAACAACCGCAGGGCCATGATATAAATCAGCGGCAGCATCGCAATCCCGAACAAGGTGCCGATGATCCGCCACCCGAACGGATTGACGCCGAAGAGCTCCATGCCTACCCCGATCAGCAGCTTGCCAAGCGGCGGATGCGTGTTCTCATAAGGAACAATATTATGGTAATGCTCATAAGCCGTACGGGCATGATAGATCTCATCAAAATACGTACTGTTCATGAAATTAGAGTTCTCCGGTATGACGGACTGCTCGTCGAACAGATTGGCCGGCGTTCCTCTTTTAGCTGTTGCCCCCGAATCAGGTGTCACGCTTGCTATGGTCAGAGGAACCTTAGGAGCCCCCTGCTCATAGAAAGCCATCTCATTGAGGGTGAAGCCTGGAGACGTAACCGAGAGCTTGACATATCTTGCGGATACGTTAAGCGGCTGGCTTTTCCAGATGAAGACATTGCCGACATCCTCGCTTACCTCAAGCGGGCTGCTCCAATTATCAGGGGTCTGGCTGAATCCCAGCTGAAACTTCCCTGTTCCAACACCGCCGAACACATTGACCCGCTCCAGTTGATGGGCCTGCCCCAGATCCACATAGAAGCTCTCGCCGCTGGCCGCTGGCTCCCACAGAGTCTCAGGCGCCTTGTTATCTCCCAGATGATAGAGGGCAAGCGCCCCGTATAGCACGGTGATACCGAGCATCCACATCCAGTCTTTGCGCTTCAGCTTCAGCGGAGAACGCCGCTCAGCAGGGGCAAGCGGCTTGATGCCTTCTACAAGCAGCATATCTGCTGCATAGGCCTCCTTGGGAGTAACCGGCTCAGGCAAAAGCTTCGCAGTTCTGCGGATATATACATCGTATCCAATATAGAGCAAATATATCGCAAGAATGATAGTGGTAATAGCTGTAACCAGAACAATTCCGTCAGCAGGCGGATTTCCGCCGGTATTCAGGAACGCAAGTGTATAACCAACATTGATGTACTGGGTCAGGGAGAACCCGAGAAACAGGGTCAGGAACCGCCGGTCCCGGCTCTCCATGAAGGCGAATAAGGACAGGATCAGTACCGGATATAAGTAACGCTCATGCATTTTGGTACCGAATACGAAGACAATCGTGATCAGCACCATTGCGATGAAGTAGGACTTGGAGAGATCCTTGCGGTCCTTGGTATTGAAGGAATAAGACGCAGCAAGTGCAACTGCCACCAGGATGAAAATAAAGCCCCATATACGATACGGTATGCCGAGCCAGGTCACATCCAGCGCCGACCACATCGGATCGGTCAAGGCATACAGATTGAATGCATTCACTGTGGAATACGGATAGGAAGACAGTGTGCTTTTGTAGAGGTTAATCAAGCCTGCAAAACCGCCGTTGTTCCAGAAGAACGGAGCCGCGAGGACAAGAAAGATCCCCAGTCCGTACAGGGCACCCAGCGCAAGCTGCTTCCAGGCCCGGTGATGGTAGAAGGCGAACAGCAGCACAGGTGTGAAAATCAGCGCCTGCGGCTTGATCAATGTAGCGACGGCAAAAAAGATCGCTGCACGTACAAAACGCTTATCGACAACCCCGATCATACTGAGCAGCAGAAAGATGAGGAAAAAGGAATCCGCCTGCCCCCAGGCTGCCGAATCCATCAGCACAGCCGGATTGAACAGGAACAGCATCATCAGCCCCATAGCCAGCCCGGAGCCGAGCCTGATTCGCGCGCTCTTATAGATAATCCAGCCAAGCACCAGATCCGAGAGAATCGCAGGCAGCTTGAAGAGAACCGTCTCGGCACCTGAGCCGCCCGCGAAGTTAAATAATCCGCGCAGCAGGCTAAGCAGGTATAGCACATATAAGTACCCCGGCGGGTAATCGGCGAAATAACCTTCCTCATAGAATTTGCCCGGTCCAAGGTCGGTCAGGCGCTGGCCCCAGGCCATGAAGGTATTCATATCATTTTTGTAGCCCTGTGCCGTAAGCCCGATCCAGATCCGCAGGATGAATGCCGCTCCAAACAAAACGTACAGCCAGCGCGTGTAGATTACGTCCTCCTGTCTCAGCAGACGCTCACTGCGGAAGGCTCTTGTGTACAGAAAAGCAAAGAACAGGCAGAATACTCCAGAAAGCAGCAGCAGCTTGGCCGGAGACACCTTATGCGGCACTTCCTCCGGCTTGCTTCCGCCGTCCGCATCTGCCGGGGGAGCCTGGGCTCCGCTGTCCAGTGAGATTATGTTCGATCCCTCTGGTACCGTATCCAGCTTCTCTACGGACAGATCATCGAAATAGGCCTTACCCTGGATGAGATTCGCATAGCCGCCCAGCGCAGCGCCGATTCCGATCTCGGTCTGCTCCTTGCCGGTCTGGCCGATGAACTCCAGACGCTGCCATTCACCGCCGGTATCGCTGGTAGCGGGATAACCGCCGCCAATGCCTACCGGGAAGATATTGGCCCCGATTCCCCCGCCTGCGATGCTGGCTATTTTGACATATCCAGAGATTCTGTAGTAGCTGTCCGGCACAACGGTAACGGTCTGCACCCACTTCAGGTGATTGGGCTCCAGATTCTCAATCACCGCCGCTTTGCTGCCGGAATGAACCTCTTCGGACTGAACGGATATGGAGCCCGCCGCATCTCCGGCAATCCACATATCCTTGCTCCAGCCTGTAGGCGCCCCGTCTTCGCCTTCTTCAAAGCCCGGGTTCTGCAATACATTCCCTTCGGCATAAGTGCTAGTTACTGGAAGAATAAATAATAAGAGCATCAGTATAACGGTTGCCGCTGCACGTACATTCTTGGTCATCGTTCTACCCTCACCTCGTCAATGTTAATCCAGCCATTACCGCCGGTTATGTATACTTCTGCCTGTATCCCCTGCTCCAGAGTGAACGCAGGAAGTGTGATCTGTTGATAGGCTTCCGCCGCAGGCAGCTCTGTCTCTGCAAGCACCTTACCAGCTGCCCGAATGCCAATCTTCCCGCCGCTGCCGCCGCTACTAGCCATGATGGTCAGTCTGTACTCACCGGCTGTTGCGGTAAAATTCTGCGAAACGATCGTCTCCGCTCCGGGATCAAGATAGGCCAGCTTACTCCCGGCGAAGGGGTTGTTGCCGGCCACTCCCGTTCCCGCAGAGAAGGACCAGCCCGCTGTCCCTTCTTCAAATCCGCCATTTACAAATTCAAATGCAGCAGTCTTGGGTGTGTCCAGAGTCCCGGCTGTCTGTTCACTGGTGAGCAGTACGCTGTAGTTGGCAAAACGCTTCACTCTAGATCCGGCGCTTGCCGCAGGTGGCGCAGCAGTATTCGCATAGATATATGCGGCATTCGCAGGCACCCTGTTCAAATCATCAAACCTGTATCTTCCAAAGGAAGAAACCCGCTGAAAGGCTTCTCCCGGATTGGCATACTGAACAGACTTCAGGAAATCATGCGGATTGATCTGCTCATAGAACAACACATAAATATAAGGCATATTCACCTGGTTCGTAAGATAGACTTCACCGGTGCTATGTTCCGAAGCATACTGGACAGCCTCCCCTAAGGATTCATAGAAGGCCGGACCGATTCGCTCAGGAAAATCGCGGAAATACGTATTGGAGAATAAAATAAACATCACGGCGAATCCGGCCGCGGCCAGGATGGCTACGCCTTTGATTCTGCCTGCCAGCCAGACGAATCCGGTGCTTACCAGCATAATGAACGGATAAAAGATAATATTAATCCGGTTAATATTCACAGTTGTAATCAGCGCCATAAGCACCGCTATCAGGAACCAGAGCAACACGGCTCCCCTACCAGCACTCTCCCTCTCCCGCCGGCTTGTCCACCAGGAATGCAGGAGAACGATCAGGCCGAGCAGCGCAAAAGGCAGCGCCAGCGGGTACGCATACCCGTAAGGAGAGATGGAGTTCCAGGCCAAGCCGTCGCTCCCGCTCCACATCAGCTTACTGAAGGCACTAAGGTTATCCGCAGCCGCCTGCCACAGCCTGCCGCCAAATAGGGATGAAATCTCCTCCACGCGCGGCGTCGTCAGCTTCGGAATCGTGAACAGCGGAGTAGTTATATCCTGCATGGCGTAACGGTTAATGATAATAAATAGTAATATAGGCAGCGCAAGTGCCGCAAACCATACAAAATTCCAGGCCAGGGTACGGGGTCGCAGGACCTTGCTATATAATAGAAGAATTGCCGTAGCGAGCGCAAATAGCGGGACGAAAAAGTACGCTGTTCCATAAGCATACAGCGAGAGGGCCAGCATGCCGGTAAAGGCGTACAGCCACCTTGGATTCGTAAAGGAGCGCAGCAGAAAGTATACGGCTATCAATATCAACGTTGGAAACAGATTCGATTCCAGCGCCCACCTGGACATCATAATATGCCAAGGATTAATGGCGATAAAGAACATGGCAGCGGTCCCGGCTCCAGGCGAGGCCGACAGTCTTTTCATAATGAGATAGAAAAACAGCATGCCCAGTAGTCCCATGATCAGGCTTAGCGCCCTTACAGACAACGGCGTCAGTCCGAACAACAGAATGAACGGCATGGACAAGTAGGCATAGAGCGCATTCTGCCCGCTCCCCCAGGCGATTAGATGAATCGGCAGATGAACACCATTCCGGTCCATCCCATAGTGCAGAATGGCGTAGGCATCATAGCCGATAGAGGCTTCATCCTGATTCAGTCCCGGTGGAATAGAAGTTATGTATAGAATACGGACTATTGCCCCAAGCAGGAACAGCAGCACCGGCCAGGGCTGGCTACGGAAGGACTTGTACACTCGATTGAATACACCGGACACCATTTATCACCTCTTCAACAATATAATCTAAATATTGGTTGATGAAAAGGGTAAAGCCCAGCTTCTCCCCGGCGGCTTCCCCCTTACAAGAGCAAAAAGAAAACGGCCCCTTCATATAATGAAGAGACCGTAGAATGTAAGTCAGAATCCGTGGAGCTTATTAGCCTTGGCTGCCGATCAGAACATAACGGAGCACAATCAGCACCGCCAGCACCCACATCATCCAGTGGATATCATATTTCTTCTTGCCGGCAATATTCGCTACACAAGCCAGAATAACATAAGTAACAATCCCGAATGAGATCCCGTTAGCAATGTTATACGTAAACGGCATGATCACGAAGGTCAGGAAGGCCGGAATCGCCAGCACCATGTCCTGGAAGTCAATCTCACGGATCGATTGAGCCATAAGTACACCGACAATAATCAGCGCTGCCGCTGTGGCCGGACCAGGAATCAGAGCGACTACCGGAGCCAGGAACAAGGCAAGCAGGAAGCATATCCCTGTAGTTACTGCAGTCAGACCCGTACGTCCGCCTTCAGCTACACCTGCTGCACTCTCGACATAAGCGGTAGTGGTGGAAGTTCCCAGCATCGCGCCGCCCGCAACAGCTACTGCATCTACGAACATGGCATTGCCGACACGCTTCTTGCCCTCTTCAGGGTTCTTCATGATTCCGGCACGTTCAGCAGTACCCACCAGCGTACCGAAGGTATCAAACAATTCTACGAAGGTAAAGGTGGCAATCGCCGATACGATACCGGTGTGCATAATGCCTTCCCAGTCAAATTCCCAGAAGTTAAGCTGTGTGAAGTCAGGAACCCATGGCGTCTGCGGATTACTCAGTGAACTGAAATCTACAGCACCCATGAGGATTGCAGCCAAGGTAGTACCGAGAATTCCGAACAGGATAGCGCCACGAACGCGCAGTACCATTAAGATGGAGATCAGCAGCAGGCCGATAATCACGAGCTGAACATTGGTGTTCTCCAGGCTGCCCATATGAATTACAGTTTCAAAAGAAAGAACATCTGTAAATTTGTTAGCGGCGATATCGTTACCGGCTTCAACGCCGATAGTCATCAGTCCGCTGTTCTTCAGGCCGATAATGGTGATGAACATCCCGATACCGACGGTAATCGCATGCTTCAGGCTGTCAGGAATGGCAGTGAGCAGAATTTGCCGGACCCTAGTAATGGTCAGGATGATGAAGATAATCCCGGAGATAAATACAGCGGTAAGACCCATTTGCCAGGTGAACTCATGTTCAGTGGTGGCAGAGGATAAGACTACGGAAGCGAAATATGCGTTAAGGCCCATACCAGGTGCCAGAGCGACCGGGAAGTTAATGAATACCCCCATGGCAATTGTGAAAATACCGGCTGCCAGCGCCGTCGCAAGGAAGACAGAATACCAGCCCATATCAATGCGGCCGAAGGCAGTCAGGGTGCTTGGATTAACCGACAGAATATAAGCCATTGCCATAAACGTGGTTATACCGGCCATGATCTCTGTGCGTACTGTGGTGCCGTTCTCTTTCAGTTTGAAAAAGCGGTTCAAATGGTTCTCCCCCTAAGGTTGTATGTTGGTTGTGCCAATACAGCAACACAAAAGCCGGCATCTGGGAAGACACCGGCCCGAAAAAGAGATGGCTGTCCGGAATTCCGGACGATCGCCGGTAATCCCAAAACGAGCTGCTCTTCTTAATCGTAGCCAGGTCATTACGGTGACCTCGTAGAGACTTCCAGGCCGATCCCCGGAATTATACGAATATATTTGCTGTAGCGCTTTATCATTTTAGGGGGAGATGACAGCTCTTGTCAATGGTAAATACGAACATTGCCCGTCATGTTTACACAAATGTTCGTAAATTGAACATTTTTATGACAAATCCCGCTTGGTTCAGGGAGAATCAGCCAAGCCTTGCAGCATAAATGCGGACGGAACTGCACTTAAGTCAAGCTCTATATGGTAAACAGTGATTATAATCAAACTCTACATGGATTTGCATACCAAATGTATGTTAATCTGAACGTGCTTAGCGATAAGCATTAAATTTCTAACAAGTTCCTTATCCGAAAGGGGATGTTTCGATTGGCTACTACTTATATGGTGGTTTCCGTTTAAAACTGCATAGCAGGCATACATCTTAAAAATCGGGCAAACGCCTGGATTATTTGGTATGCCATCCCAAGTAACCTTTCGTGAATATTGCTGTTTGCGAGATACGATGAAGGTCGTATCTTTTTTGCATCTTGATGCCGTAGAACAGCAGCTTCTTATTGAGGCTGCTGTTCCGCGGCATTTTTGCGTCCACAAAACAACATTATAAGGAGCTAACCCAAAACCATGATTGATCTAAAAACCTATGGATATACAGAAATAGAGGAAATCCCGTCCGGATTATTGCCTGGCAGAATTACAGAGCTCCGGCGGGAGCGCTTCACGGTAATCACAGAGCGGGGCGAGTTGACCGCTATACTCAAAGGCACCTTCTATCATAGTGCGGAATCCAGGGAGGACTTCCCGTGCGTCGGTGATTTTGTCTTACTGCGCCCGAACGCGGGCGGGGATTCGCTCATTGTTACGCTGCTCCCCCGCCGCTCCAAGTTCTCGCGTGCCAATTATTCAGGTCATGCCGCCGGCTATACCAAAACCATTCTGGAGCAGGTCGTGGCCACCAACTTTGACTATGTATTTATTCTGTCCTCCCTGAACTGGGATTTCAATGTCACCCGCATGATGCGTTATCTGACCCAGGCCAGGCAGAGCGGCGGCCAGCCGGTCGTCATTCTGACCAAGGCTGATCTCACAGAAGACTACAGCCTCCCGCTGGCAGAAGTCCGTCAGAGCATGCCGGATGTTCCAGTGCACGCAGTGTGCAGTCATAACGGTCTCGGGCTGAATGAGCTTGATGTCTACCTTAAGCCAGGTTCAACTGTCGTCTTCCTTGGCATGTCCGGAGTCGGCAAATCATCGCTGCTTAACGCCCTGATGGAACGGGATGTTATGAAGGTCAGTGCCATCCGGGAGGAAGACAGCCGGGGACGGCATACGACGACCCACCGTCAGTTGTTCATGCTCCCCTCGGGAGCAATGGTAATCGATACCCCCGGGATGCGTGAGCTTGGATTATTCGACGCTGACGAAGGCATCTCTGCAGGCTTCAACGATGTCGAGGAATGGTTCGCAGAGTGCCGGTTCCATGACTGCCGCCATGAGTCCGAGCCGGGCTGTGCGGTGCTCGCTGCGATTGCTGATGGTTCCTTGCCGCGTGAACGCTGGGAGCATTATAAGGCCCAGCAGCATGAGAACAAGTTCGTTCAAGATAGAACAAGCTATCTTGTTCACAAAAATGCCCGCAATCAATCGATCGCGATGCAAAGAAAACAAACCAAGAAAACCGGGGGCTGGAAAAAATGAAGATTCCAACTGAAGCGTTATATAATGCACTAAGTGTGCTTTTTACAACAACTATTAAATCTGCCGATTACCAGACGTTACAGCTACATGGCGGGACCCTGGGGGATGTGCAGCTGGTTACCGGAACGGCCGAAACGGCTGACGGAGAGCAACTACCGTACCGTATTGTGCTGAAAATTCAGAAGAAATGGGAACGTTACGATGATCCGGATTCCTGGCGGCGGGAATATGACCTCTACGCTTCCCCACTGGGGGCAACCTTCACTGAATCCTTCCGCTGGCCGGTGTGTTATCACGCTGAGATGAATGACGCCGGGGATGAAATGAGATTGTGGCTGGAATTTATTGATGGCATCTCCGGCCTGGAGCTGACCGGTGACATGTATGAACAGGCGGCATTGGAGTTGGGACGGTATCAAGGGAAGTTGTACGCGGAGCAGCCTGAGGTTCCGCAAAGTCTGACCAACCTGAGCCATGCAGACCTCATGAAGAATACTTATCTGCACTACCGGTCTTGGCCGGTTGTCTACGACTATATCCGTTCTGAGGAATGCGAATTCCCGCAGCATATTCGGCAAATGCTCATCGACATCGATGAGCATTCGGATGGTATTTTTGCCCGGATTGAAAGCCTGCCTCTGGTGTTATGCCACCGGGACTTCTGGGTAACCAACATCATCTATTCTGGCGGGACCATCGCGCTGATCGACTGGGACACCAGCGGCTGGGGCTACCTCGGCGAGGACATCGCCAGCCTGATTGCAGATGAGGTGGATCTTGATCACATGATTGAATACTATCAGCGGTGTGTCCCTGCTTATTACGGGGGCTTCGCGGAATATGCGGGAGAGATTGCCCCGCTTGCCAACCACTGTGTCTACGAATTCATTCTGCTCGTGTTCGGATACCGGATGGTGGAGGGATATCTTCATGCGGATAGTGATGACAAGAAGACAGAGTGTCTGGATACGCTGGAGAAGGTGTATGAATTGAAGAGCTTGACCCTACAATAAGCTAAGATCCAGGGCATAGGATACACGACATGGTGTAGAACTATGCCCTTTTTCTATGATACAGGGGCAGCGAAAGCTACTGCTGGAGGAGCGACTTGCTTTTCTCAATAAACCACTTCTCTGCACTGGATAGTGTATGTTCCGGATGATAAATCAGGGTTCTGCGGAGTGCAGAATATCCATCCGGCAAAGCTTGATAGTTCAGATAATGGTATTTGAGCGCCAGACTTTCAGGAATGATTCCTATACCGAATCCGTTGCTGCAAATCTCCAACAGTGTTTCGACAATATTTACCTCTGAAATGGATGCGTTATGCACATCGAAATCAGCCATCAATGACATAAGTGCTTGATAAGAGGAGCACTGTTTACTGAACACATAAATAGGCTCTTCACTTAATAATCTGTAGAGAGACTTACCCTTCGTATTCCCCGTAAACACCAATCGGTCTCTTGTCAGCATTTCCGCCAGCATGGATTTACTCTGGTTATAAATTGTATTCTCAAGCTCGGTAATGTAAGCAATATTCAATTCTCCCTTGAGGATCTTGGATATTAATTCATCTGTGCTTCCGCTCATTAAAGACAACCTTTTGTTCGGGAATGCCTGATGAAATTCTTTAGCAATATTATTGAGGTGCAGCGGAAAGGAAGACTGCATAATGCCAATCAAAATATGCTCTTCCTTATGGGCGAGGAGCTCTTCTGTTTCTTCCCATAGCAGGATTATTTTTTTGAATTGTGCATATAGCCTTTCCCCATCCGGGGTTAGCTCTACCCCATAAGAATGCCGGTAGAACAGCTTAGCCTCAAAGTGCTTCTCGATATTCTTGATCTTATTCGTAATATTCGATTGCAGATGATTGAGTTCGTTCGCCGCAGCAGTCATACTTCGCAATTCTGCAACTTTCATAAAAGCTCTCATGTTCTCGATATGCATAGCCTTCTCCTTCAGATATCAAAAAAAGTAATATCCCCATGCGATTCATGCATTTCAAATGATACTTGAGCCAGATTATACTTAGGTTCACCACAGAAGACAAGGAGCGAAATACCATGAACCATTCAAAAAAAATTAAAGTCGGCATTGTGGGCGGGTCCGTTAATCCTGAAAGCTGGGCGATCAATTCACATATTCCTGTGCTGATGAACAATGAGCAATATGATTTAATGGCAGTCAGCACTTCAAATCCGGCCTCAGCGAAGCAGGCTAAAGAAGTCCTTGATATCAAGTATGCCTATGATCATTATCAGGAGCTTATCCAGAACCCGGAGATTGATCTCGTAGTCGTGAGTGTCAAGGCTCCATTGCACTATGAAATACTTAAAGAAGCGATTGAGCATCACAAGCATGTATATTCAGAATGGCCGTTAACCAACCATATCCGTCAGTCTCAAGAACTCACGATGTTAGCGCAAAATGCCAAGGTTCATAATATCATTGGTCTACAGGCCAGACAGTCCAGCGTGCTGAAGCAGGCTAAAAGCATAATTAATCAGGGGAGATTAGGAAAAATTCTATCTGCGCATATGCAAGTCACCACACAGGGAAAAGGAAACACAGCAACAAACCGGACAGAATATCAGTTCAATCGGGAAAGCGGGGCAACGCTGCTGGACATTAACGGCGGCCATTCTTTAGACCTTATGGCCTCGCTATTAGGGGAATTCACCCCACTTGCGGCCGTTGCTCAAAGCAGCTTCGGGCAGATTCGCAATATCGAGACTCACCAGAATATTAGGCAAGGCGCACCCAGTAGCTGGGAAGTGATCGGGCTAATAAACAACAGCATCAGCAGCAACGTTTCAATACACGGGGGCGCTCTGCCTGGATTTACGCTATTGATTCGCGGAGAAGCCGGTTCCCTGCGGTTAACACAGGATGCCTCCATGGGTCATCCTCAATTTGGAAACTTAGTGCTGGAAGAATGCCTCCACCCAGATCTTCAGCTCATCAAGTCAAGCAGCAGCTATTCCTTTCAAATCATTGGCAGGGACACCGGGGCAGCCTCTCTGCAAAGCTATTTCGAGTCCATATACCATACTCTGGCGGGAGATATTCACAATGGCTTGGCTTCACTTCCTGATTTTGAAGCCGGATACAACATACAATTGTTGATTAACAAAATAAAAGAGCTGAGTGTCCGGTAGCTACCGGATGCTCAGCTCTTATTATTTTATTCCCACTCGATCGTCGCAGGTGGCTTGGAGGTAATATCGTAAACGATGCGGTTCACGTTATCCACTTCGTTGACGATGCGGACGGAGATTTTCTCCAGCACATCCCATGGGATACGCGCCCAGTCGGCAGTCATACCGTCGATGGAGGTTACCGCACGAATGCCTACGGTGTAGGAATAGGTGCGCTCGTCACCCATTACGCCCACACTCTTCATGTTAGGAAGTGCAGTGAAATACTGCCAGATCTCGCGGTCGAGACCCGCCTTGGCAATCTCTTCACGCAGGATATAGTCGGAATCGCGGACGATGGTCAGCTTCTCTTCGGTCACTTCACCCAGTACACGAATCGCCAGACCCGGACCCGGGAAAGGCTGACGCCACACGATCGCATGCGGCATGCCCAGCTCTTCGCCCAGCTTACGGACTTCATCCTTGAAGAGGGTGTTCAGCGGCTCGATCAGACTGAATTTCATATCTTCAGGCAGCCCGCCCACATTGTGGTGCGACTTGATCGTCTGCGCCGTTGCTGTACCGCTCTCTACGATATCGGTATACAGTGTACCTTGGGCCAGGAACGCGAAGTCACCCAGCTTGGCCGATTCTTCGTCGAAGCAGTAGATGAACTCGTTGCCGATGATTTTACGTTTCTGTTCGGGATCGGACACACCGGCCAGCTTGCCGAGGAAGCGGTCACGGGCGTCGATTTTGACAACATGGATATCGAATTTGCCGACAAAAGTCTCCATGACGCTCTCCGCTTCACCTTTACGCAGAAGGCCGTGGTCAATGAACATACAAGTGAGCTGGTCGCCGATCGCACGGTGAATCAGCATTGCCACAACAGAGGAATCCACGCCGCCGCTGAGTGCGCAGAGCACCTTCCGGTCGCCGACTTTATCACGGATGTCCTTAACAGCATCCTCAATGAACGACTCCATCGTCCATTTGCCCTCGCAGCCGCAGACCTCGTACAGGAAGTTCGAGATCATCTCATTCCCCTTCACGGAGTGGCGTACCTCAGGATGGAACTGAACGGCGAAGAATTTGCGTGCATCATTGCTCATGGCTGCAATCGGCGCGCTCTCTGTACCGGCATCCAGCTTAAAGCCCTCCGGAAGCTCCACTACATGGTCCCCGTGACTCATCCATACGGTCTGCTTGCTCTCAAGGCCCGCTGCAAGCACGGAGCTGGGTGCGAACTCCACATCTGCTTTGCCATACTCGCGCTTGGCGGAACGTTCCACCTTGCCTCCCTGCTGCTGTGCCATCAATTGCATCCCATAGCAGATTCCGAAGATCGGCAGCCCGAGCTCGTAAATTGCCGGGTCTACATGCGGTGCATTCTCCGCATAGACACTGCTTGGCCCGCCTGAGAATACAATCCCTTTTGGCGATAAGGCCTTAATCTTCTCCATCGGTGTATTGTACGGCAGAAGCTCGCTGTATACCCCCAGGTCACGAATTCTGCGCGCGATAAGCTGGTTATACTGTCCCCCGAAATCCAGAACAACGATCATTTCATTTGGCTTGTTCATTACTTGCCTCCCTTGATTATTGGATTCATTATACTCATGGTTAATTCTCAGCGTCAAGGAAATGGGGTCCCTTTGCTTCAAGGTTTTGGGCTGTAGGCGGCAGGTCTGGAGAGAATCGCAGCATAGTGCCTGAGGGCTGGAAATAGCTGGCTGCCAGGGTGCAGCAGGATATATGTATTGGGCAGAGATTTACGGTGCCTCCACGACTGGAACAAGCAGCTTAATATTCGGATTTTTCACGATTGGACCTAAGCGATAGGAAGCACTAAAGATATTAACGAAAAGCAAAAAGAGAAGCGAAGGGGAAATTGGGGGACAACAACGGCCCAAAGTTCACTGCAGTGACGAATATAGAGATAGAGTGGAGCATTAATACACTTCATTCTATTGTAGTCGGATTTCCACATACATCAGGCCTATTCTCCTTTGCGCCAGCGATTGTATTTGGTTTTTCGATTACAGTTGGTCTACGTGGCGCTCCCCGTCCAATTGTGTTCGGTTTTTCGATTACATTCGGCTTACGTGGCGCACCAAGTCCAATTGTGTTCGGTTTTTCGCATATATTCTTGGCTCCTCAATTATTCCTTCGGCCTGCGTCCGGTGAAATCAGGTGCACTGTTGCTCCTCCCGGCTCTTTAAGCACTTTCAGTCCAATCATGGAAACGGCTTTGCCATCCTTTTTTATAAGGCGGTTCCGCTCCAGCGCGCAATAGAAGGATAATTTATAGCATGAAGCATATATGCTTATATTTGAAGAAAAGACGTCCGCCGCAAATGCAGGAACGCCGCTTCTTGTTCAGGTCAGATGGAAGGTGATCATCAGGCACCGGGCCATGAATGCCGCTGCGTCTGTGGTATCGGCAGCGTTAGGGGGCGCGGGGGACGCGGAAGGCGTCGAGGGAGCGGCGCCTCCAGCAGAGCCCGACGCCGGCAAAGGCACGACGTCTCCAGCGGAGCGCGCGGCCGCTAAAGGCACGCCGCCTCCGGCGCCGCCATACGCCAGGGTCTCCCACTGGCGTACAAACCCCCGGACGGCGGCGCGCAGCCGCCCGTCCTCGATAGCCAGGGAGTCTGCGTACTCCCTGGCGGTAACCCCGGGCAGCGGCGGCCCATACCGCGCCGCCAGCCCGTGCCAGGCCAGAGCGGCGGCGCGCAGCTGCCGCTCACGGCCAAGCCTGCCGACGCGGCGCACCGCCGGCAGCAGGGCCAGGCTGCGCCGCCAGCGGATGGCGGCAGCCAGCACCAGCGCCGCCAGCGCGAGCGGCGCAGTGTCCGGGCCGCCCGCCTGCGGCAGGGCGGCGGTAAGCGCGTCCGCGTGCAGCGCAGCGGAGCGGCGGGTGTCCGGCGGCGCAGAGGCAGCCGCCGGGTCCGTAGCCGCCGCGCCGAGGGCAGCGGCGGCAGCGGCGGAGGGCGTGGGGTCGAAGGGGACCCAGCCCGCGCCGGGGAAATAGACCTCGACCCAGGCGTGGGCATCGCCGCCGGTCACGCTATAGCGCTGCGGCACAGAGCCGGGCACGGCGGTTCCCGGGCCGTAGCCCTGGACGTACCGCGCCGGAATGCCGCTGCTGCGCAGCAGGACCGTCATCGCAGTGGCAAAATGCACACAATACCCCTGGCGGGTCCCGAACAGAAAATCATCGGTGAAATCGGCACCGGATGGCGGCACGCGGGTCTTCAACGAATAGGAGTAGCCGTCCTGAAGATAGCCGGCTACGGCTACAGCAGCATCGTAACGGCTGGCCGCAGCAGCAGTAAGCTGGCCAGCCAGTGCACGCGCTCTGGGCGGCAGAGCAGCGGGGAGCTGCAAATACTGACTGCGAACCCCTTCAGGATCACTCCCCTTCAGCGTCCGCAGCACCGCCGGATCGCTTGGCGGCAGAACAGACTTCACAGTATACTCCGTAACCCCTGCAGAGCCGTAGACTTCCGGCAGGCGGAAGCTAAGCTTGTCCGAACTGGCCAGCACGTAACCCAGCTGGCTTCCGTCCGCAAGCCGGATGTTCTGTACGTCCGTTATAGCGCCTGCACTGAACAGCGGCACACCTCCAGGGGAGGGCGAAGCCAGTTGAATCCGCTGAATAAACGTCTGCCCCCCGGCTGATACAGCATCCGCCAGAGCAGGCACCGCCCCGGACAGCCGGGGCAGATTCAGTGCTGAATACGCGGCTCCGCTCCTGATCCAGCGGCGGCCGTCATAATAAGCCATGCTCTCCCCTCGCCAATAGTAGGGACGGGAAGCAGTGACCGTGAAGGCCGCCTCCCGGCTGGGAGTCAGAGGCATACCGAGCTCTCTGTCCTCCATGCTGTAGCCAGTACTGCTACTGCTGCCAGTGCCGGGCACGCCTGCCTCCTCCGGCTTTTGCGCCGCTGCCCAGTGCTCCAGCTTGTCCAGCACCGGCTGCAGCGTAACCGGGGCAGCCGGGCGCGCTCCCAGCCCTTGCCCGGCTATCCAGGCGGCCAGCGTTACGATTACAGCCGCTGAGAATGCCCTGGCTCCCCAGCGGGCATAAGGAAGAACAGGCCTTCCTGTCCTCTCTTGCAGGTGGAGCAGCCCGCTTAAGGCCCGCAGCCACAAGATCAGCCCAACAGTGACCAGGACATCCCCGGAAGTATTAACGGCATAACCCATATCCAGCACCAACAGATACACCAGCGTTAGACTGGTGAACAGCGCAATACTTCCTCTGTACAGCGCAAGCTGCTGGACAGAGGATACCAGCAGTCCCCAGCCCAGCACCAGAATCAGCAGCCTGCTATCCTCGCTTAATGCAGAGATCCGGCCAGAGAGGAGCAGCAAGGCATCCTGTCTGCTTTTCTCCATGGCATAGACCTTCAGCCACCCGCCCCCACCTCCCGCAGCAGCACCAAGGGCATACCAGGTCATGAAGATTAGAAGAAACTGCCCGCTTGCCTGGACAAGACGGGGCAGCAGCAGACAGCCCCATGCGAGTAATGCTGCTGCCGAGAGCATCAGGAGCCGCAGGAGCTGTGTATGGTCCGCTGCCGCAGACAATCTGTAGAGCGGCAGCAGCCACAGCGCAAAGACGCCCATAATCGCCAAAGAGAACAGGCCGCGATAGTACAGGGGGCTGTTCTCTCTTTTACCTGCGGAGCTGTTCTCTGCAAGGTCTGATTCCTGCATCCCTGCCGCTGAAAACCAGATGCTTCCGTAGCGCCGCTGCCTGCTGTAGGTTGAGCCCTTCGGACTGGCGCCATTCGTACTCACATTAACGAGAGTTGGAGTTATCCGGGAATCCATCAGGCTCCGCCCCCTTGTACCCTTGTGCAGGAGCAGCATAGCTCAGACAGTGAATCCTCGCTCCAAGCCGCATCAGACTTCCCGCAATCGTATCCGAGGCAGGCGGTCTGCTGTTCCCGTAAGCTGCGGGATCATGCTGCCCGGTTGTTTCCCACCCCTCCGGTGCCAGCCTGCTGCTGCGGGATAGCTCCGGCATTGTACCCGCTGCTCCGGCGGGACTCCGCACAGGATTACCGGGAGTCCGGCTCGGAGCAGGCTGATCCCAGACATAATACAGCTCCACCCTGATTCCCTGCACCAGAAAGCGGGCCAGCGTTCTCGCCGACTCCTCCTCCAACCGGCCGGTAATGACCGATACCGTCATCCCGGGAATCCAGCTCCGCGACGCATCCTCCAGCAGTCTGCTGAGACTCTGTGAACCGGAGGGGGCAATCTCTGTGAGCAGATCCCGGACCCTCCCGGGAATCTGGCCCAGCCCCTCATGTCTGGCCATCCCTTCCGGCCAGCCGCCACTGAAGAGCTGGATGTAGCTGCCGGTACGCTCGGCAGAGAGCAGCAGCCCCATCGTAGCCGATACCGCCTGTTCAAAGGCCGGGATCACCGACCTCCGCTGGCTGCGGGGAGGATGCGCACCGCCGGGAATCTCGTAATCCGCCGGACTGCTCGCAAGCACGATGCAGGTCATCTGCCCCGCTTCACGTTCCGGCACTCTGCTCTGCAGGTTGCCTTTACGGGCGCTGCTCTTCCAGTGAATCCGGCTGAACGGATCACCCGGCGCATAATCACGGATATCCGCAGCTTGCGGGCTGTTGTGGTTCCCCCGCCCAGATGCACGGTCCCCGGGCAGCAAGCCGGTATCCGGCACAACTGTGCCCATATATAGTGCCCTTGGCAGCACCTTGAAGTCCGCCTTGCCGCCCGGCTGGCAGCCGCCGGTGAACAGCCCCGGCAGATCCCCCCAGGTTACACTGCACCCATGAAGCTGATGTACACCCCTGGGAACAGACAGTAGCTCATACGAATATTTGAAGGAGCGCCGGAAGCCGGGAAACAGCAGCTCCTGATGGCTGCCCCCGCTCCAGTAATCGGTCACAATCATCCAGGGCAGCGGGATTCTGGCGGCAAAAGAAATCTCCACTTCCACAACTGCATCGTCCCCCGCAGACAGATGCGCAGGAGTAATCGTGCGCTGGACATTAACTCTCCGGGGACCGCAGAGCTGCATCAGCAGGCCGCCGGACATGACCACTCCGCCAGCTGTCAGCAGCAGCAGGAGCGATTCTCCTCCACGCCACAAATACAGTCCCCCGGTAACTGCCATCAGGAGCAGCATTCGCCCCCACTCCTTGGCTGCGCGGCGCACACGCTTCCGGGGGAACCCGGCAATCTCTGCATTCCCATACCTGTTCTGCTGTGAATATACCTGTGATTTCGGATCTATCAATGATGATGAGGACAAGGAGAACACCCTTCCATGGTCATAGACTAACCTCCTGATAGCCTGTACTTCCACTGGCTATACCGCTTACTGAGGCCTGTTGCTATCTATTCTTTCCACGAAAAAGGATGCCCAGACATTCAGCAGCCGCTTTTCCCGCCAGCGCTCCCTACTCCCTACTCTCCTTGCCGTCTTTGCCGCCCAGCCTTCCTCCTAACCCTGATATCTGCCTTACGCTGCTGTAACCCTGCGCTCCTCTACATTAACAAAGGCCTCGGCGCCCGGATGCCCAGCCGCCTCAAGCAGCGTACGCAGGGGTACCCAGAGGGAGGAGCCTTGGAGCTGCACCTGTGCCGCCTTGTACTCTGCCGTTCCGTCCGGCCAGTGAATGCCAACCTCTTGCTTCTCTGAGTCTAACGTCATGCTGCGGCCGTTCCAGCTTACAGCTGCGCTGCGGGTAGCCGCATTCCAGCCGACCCGTCCGCCCAGCCGTTCCACGGTGGCGCGTAGCGGAACATAGTACTGCCCGTCCTGGAGACGGTACTCTCCGGGCTTCAGCTTGATCTCCATCCGGCCAATCTCAAGCGCAAGCGCCTTGCCTGGTGCAAACAGCTCCGCATTCGGAGCAATATTGGCTGATATCCAATCCTGTGACGGCTTGCCCCGCTGAAGTGCGGCTGCCTTGGAGGACACCCTGAACTGTACCGGATCACTCTGCGCATCCAGAACGCCGAACTCATAACCGGCCGCTCTGTAGCGTTCAATAATGGCAGGCAGCGCCTTGGCACTCTGTTCATGGCCTGATCCGTCATGCAGCAGCAATACCACACTGGAGGAGGTCAGGTCCGCAACAGAAGCCTGCACAATCTCCGCAGCGAGCACTCCCCGGCGGCGGGAATCCCCGCTATCCACGGTCCAGTCCATCACCCCGTAGCCTGCCTGCTTCAGCAGATTGAAGTACGTGCTGTCGAAATGGCCGAACGTACCGCCAGGCGCACGGACCAACTGCGGACGGACGCCTGTGATCTCACGTACCGTTTCCTCCGCCATTTTGATTTGGCGCCAAAATTCCGTGAATCCGCTATATAAATCATGATAGTTATGATTATAGGTATGGTTGCCGATAGCATGCCCCTGCTCCCAGATGGCGTTGATCAGCTCGGGACGGCTTGCGGCCTGATCCCCCAGCACGAAGAAGGTCGCCTTAATCCCCTGCTCCTGCAATATGGTAAGGACCTTGGGAGTAACTGCGCTTGGCCCGTCGTCAAAAGTCAGATAGACCACCTTCTCCTTGCGCTGTCCCGCTGCTGGAGCAGCTTTTCCCGCAGCAGCGGATACTTGATGTATCGCGGGAGCAGGATGCTCTGCCCCTGCCTTAGGGGCTGAACCGCCCCCGGAAATATGCGGCTGCCGTGATTCTGCGGTTGTCATTCTGACCACTGCCGGGGGCAAATCTTGCACCGGGACAGCTGGAGGATTATTCTTAGAGAGTAGAGTTAACGTACTGCCTGCTTCAGCCTGTAGGGAGTACTTACTCCGCGAACCGGAAGAATTCCCCTGCCCTCCATAAGCTGACACACCCAGACTCAGTACAACAGCAATAACAAGCAACCCGCAGATCATGATGCGGCGGATAGGATTTTCCAGGTTGTCCTTCATCTTCTCTACCTCCAGCATTCTATTGGCGCACCCGCACCATTTGGTAGATTGTATGAAGACAAGCTTCAGAATAGAATAGGCGCGCAGCCTTTGGAGAGTGAAGAATCTATGGATATGCTGAAATGGATACAGGAATTGTTTGCGAGCTATGGATATAGCGTGTTGTTCTTCGGGCTTTTGCTCGAATTTATCGCCCTCCCCTTTCCCGGGGAGACCACGATGGCCTTCGCAGGATTTCTCTCTTTCACGGGGAGGCTGGATTTCTTCACACTGGTGATCGTAGCCTTCTTGGGGACTACAATCGGGATGACCATTACTTATTTCATCGGACTGAGGGCCGGTCTGCCCTTTATTCAACGGTACGGCAAATGGTTCATGTTCTCTCCGGCCAAGCTGGAAAAGACGCAACGCTGGTTCGAGAAATACGGCAGTGTGCTGATCTCCATCGGTTATTTCATTCCCGGCGTCCGCCACTTCACCGGCTATTTCGCCGGCATAATCGCCCTGCCCTTCCGTAAATTCGCTATGTATGCCTATGGGGGCGCAATATTCTGGGTGGTGTTATTCCTCGGAATCGGCAAAATCTTCGGCCCGCAGTGGATGGGCATCTTCCACCTGATCGAATCCTACGCCCTCTGGATCGCGGTAGGCGTGCTGGCCATCGCTGCGCTGATTGTCCTCTACCGTTACCGGGCTGCCATTTCTCTCCGGCTGCGGCGGCGCAAGCCAGTGGCAACGCTTGAACCCAAGGTCCAAGTGAAGGTTAAAGAAACCTCCAAGACTCGCTGACTAAAGCCTCACCTAACACCTGAAAGAAGGTTTTCCTGTGAAAATAGACCGTCTGCTCTCCATTGTTATTCTGCTGCTGAACCGGCCGCTGATTCAGGCCAAGGAGCTGGCCGATATGTTCGAGGTCTCCGTGCGAACGATTTACCGCGATATAGACAGCATTAACAGCGCAGGCATCCCTGTGGTTACCTATCAGGGAGCAGGGGGCGGCATCGGCCTCATGCAGGGCTACCGGCTGGACCGCAACGTGCTGTCGGAGCGCGAGCTGGCCGATATCTTCAATGCGCTGCAAAGTACCTCTTCCATCGGAGGAGCGGGCCATCAGCTATTGATGGAGAAGATCAGCAGTGTCGTCCCTCCCTCACAGGTTGCTGCCTTCCGCAGCAAAACCACCCGGATGATCGTCGATTTCTCCCCCTGGGAGCTGACGGGTCCGCTAAAGGAGCGGCTGGGCCTCCTTAAAGAAGCCTTGGAGGAGGAGGTCATGGTCACTTTTGAATACATAACTGCCGAAGGCAGGGTAAGTCTGCGTACAGTCGAGCCGTATACGCTGGTCCTCAAGGGACAGTTCTGGTACTTATACGGGTTCTGTCAGGACCGTCAAGATTTCCGCCTCTTCAAGCTGCTGCGGATGAAAGCGCTGGTGAAGGAGAACAGGCACTATATCCGCCAGGATATTCCGCTTACAGAGCTGCCGTGGAGTAGTAGCTGGAAAGAACCGCAGAATCTCACACCAGTCACGCTGCGTTTCACGCCGGAAGGCAAGCATCTCGCCGAGGAATACTTCGACTGTGAGACGCTAGAGCGGGATGATACCGGCGGATATACCATCACGCTCCAGTACCCTGAGAATGACTGGCTCTATGGCTTCCTGCTAGGCTTCGGGACCGTCCTGGAGGTGCTGGGACCGGAGCATGTCCGCCGCAGATTAGGCGAGGTGGCCCGCGGGGTCGCGGCGGCATATTCAGCAGATCTGGCGGAGACGCAATAACCGCCCCACTCGCACATGCACAATCTTTTTCCATCCGCATACGAACCTGAATCTATGCTGTCAGGTTTGCCGGTATATACTCTAAGGGATAAGCTGGTTATTGGCTGGGTTGCTTGGGAGGATGCTGGACAGCGGGGCAGTTCTACATCCTCTCCAGACGCAAAGAGACGATCCGCTATAACCGTTAACGGTTATAGCGGATCGTCTCTTTTTATACTATATACAGAATTATGCTCTCTGTGATTTCGCCAGGTTCGGCTGCGGCTGTGCGCCTTCCGCTTCTTCCGTCTTCAGGAAGTCCGGCTGCGGAGAGGTCTTGCGGATGAACAGGGCCAGCACCAGGGCAAGAACAGTCACCCAGGTTGCTACAGCGAACGCGTGGGTAATTCCGTTAATCGTTGCGTCCTGTGTAAGCTTCATCATCGCGGCCTTATCGGTCTTGGATACCGCACCACTGACCAGCGCATCGGTAATGTTGCTCTTCGTACGGTTGGTCATCAGGCTGACGAACAGGGCCATCCCCAGGGCGCCGCCCACGGTTCGCAGGGTGTTCGACATGGCTGTACCATGGGAAGCCAGACGCTGCGGTAACTGATTCAGACCGGCGGTGACGATTGGCATCATCAGCATGGACATGCCGAACATCCGTGCCGTATACGTCAGAATCAGGTGGGTATAGGTGGTGGTGCTGCTGATCTGGCTGAATTCCCAGGTCGTCACGGCGGTGATGGCAAGGCCGATAACCGCCAGCCATCTGGCACCGATTTTATCAAATATAATTCCGGTGATCGGTGACATAATACCCATCAGAATCGCACCCGGCAGCAGCATCAGTCCAGATTCCATCGGTGTGAAGCCCCGGATCGTCTGCAGATAAATCGGCAGCAGGATCATCCCTGCATACATAGCCATGGTGACAATAATGTTGATTACGGTAGTCAGTGAGAACATGTTGTAGCGGAAAATCCGGAACTCAAGCAGCGGCTTATCCGCTGTCAGCTCACGCCACACGAACAGTCCCAGGGACACGATACCCAGGATCAGACAAAGAATAACGGTCGTGCTTCCCCAGCCGTCCGTTCCGGCGTCACTGAAGCCGTAGAGCAGCCCGCCGAAGCCCAGGGTCGATAAGATCACACCCGGTTTATCCAGCTTCGGAGAAGTCAGCTTACCGACATTCTGCATGGTCTTCATACCGAGCAGCATCGAAAAGATGGCCAGCGGAAGCACAATGTAGAACAGTACGCGCCAGGAATAATTCTGCACGACCCAACCGGACAAGGTAGGTCCGACTGCCGGAGCAAAAATCATCGCAACCGCCATCAGGCCCATCGCCTTGCCCCGTTCTTCAATCGGGAAGATGCGCAGGAACACAATGTTCATCAGCGGCATCAGAATTCCGGCACCCACGGCCTGAATGACTCTGCCGACCATAATCATCTCAAAGCCTGTTCCTATTGCACACACCAGTGTACCTATCGAAAATAACATCATTGCTGTCGTAAAGAGCTGACGGGTTGTAAATTTCTCCACCAGATAGGCGCTGATCGGCACCAATACACCGTTGACCAGCATGAACCCTGTCGTCAGCCATTGGGCCGTATTGGCGAGGATATTCAGATCCTCCATCATTTTGGGCAGTGCCACATTCATCAGTGTCTGATTCAATAACGCCACGAAGGCGCCGATCAGGAGCGCTGCGATAATTGGGCCTCTGCGGAACGTCTTCGACGGTGCATTACCGGCTGTAATTGTACTCATAGCTTCTTGTTGTCTCTCCCTTGTTCTAGAATTCGGATAATTTCACCGTGCAGCCGCAGCAGCTCCTGTACATCCTCCGTAGGAATATCTGCCAAGGGCTGCAAATGTCTTCGGAGTGACTGTCTGCTGAGCAGACGGATCTCCTTGCCTTTCTCGGTCATTGCCAGCTTGAATATTCGTCTGTCGCTCTGCGAGCGTTCCCTGGTAATCAGTCCGGCCTTCACCATCCGGTCCACTACACCGCTGGCTGCGCTGTTGCCCAGATGCAGAAGATCGGCCAGCTCCGTGATCCCGATATCGGGATGCAAGGATAACTTACGCAATACCATCAGCTGGGTAGATGTGATGTTAAGCTCCTCTGCATCCTTCCACAGAAGCTGCTGGAAATTATGGGTAATGCAGCGGAAAGAGGATAGAATATCGTCCAGTTGCTTTTCCTTTTCTTCCAAGCCTTATCCCTCCACAAGCATAATGCACAATAATACTTCGCATGCGAACTATTTTACTATTTACCTATTTATTCGTCAATGGTTTTCTTGCAGAAATTTTCTGAAAATCACTTATTTTCACGATATGAATTTTACGAAAAGAGGGGTTTATAATGAATACGGAACAACGTCATCACTGGAATGCGCAGCACAAAATCTTGTCGGGGATCATCTCCCTGACGGATGAGCATGCTAAGGCAGTCACTTTGTCTCTGGAGCTGCACTCAGCCCTCTATGCTTCTGAAGGCAGGAGCGCGGAACAGACGACTCTGGAGGACTCCCTATGGGACCGTTTGTTAGAGTCCACCTTACGAAGCTACCCCGTGCGTACGCCCGGAAGCCGTAATTCTATAGTCTGGCATCTGTGGCACAGTGCACGAATAGAGGATATTACCATGAACATCCTGGGGGCAGACCGCGAGCAGGTGCTTCATACAGAGAGCTTTGCAGATAGGCTGCAGATCCCTTTCCCTCATTCCGGCAACGGGATGAGGGAACAAGATGTCGCTGCACTCAGCAGAGAGGTGAATCTTGAGGCGCTGGCCGAGTACCGTCGCGCTGTCGCCCGCAGAACACGTTCCATCCTATCCGCTCTGAAGCCGGGACAGCTCGGGATGAAGGCAACTCCGGCGCAGTTCGAGAGAGTCCGGGAGGAGAAAGCGGTACTCGACAGCGAGCAGTGGCTAATGGATTATTGGGGCGGCAAGACCTTTGCCGGTCAGGTACTGATGCCGGCCACCCGGCATAACTTCGTCCATCTGAACAAAGCGATGCGGGTGAAGCAGAAGCTCCAGAAGTGACTCCGGGGTATCCGGAGGATTTGACCCACGTGCTCCGCGCCTGCTCCATGTAGTCGGTTTTTCGACTACATTTGACCCACGTGCTCCGCGCCTGCTCCATGTAGTCGGTTTTTCAACTACATTTGGCCCATGTGCTCCGCGCCTGCTCCATGTAGTCGGTTTTTCGACTACATTTGGCCCACGTGCTCCGTGCCTGCTCCATGTAGTCGGTTTTTCGACTACATTTGGCCCACGTGCTCCGTGCCTGCTCCATGTAGTCGGTTTTTCGACTACATTCGGCCCACTCACCTCACACAGATCCAATGTAGTCGGTTTTTCGACTACATTCTCTCCACTTGCCTCCTGCGGGCCCCCTGTGTTCGGTTCTCCGCACACATGGGGGTTGAGCCCTGGAAGGCAAAAAAGCGGACCGGCGTAATAACCGGTCCGCTCTGTATATTCAGAAGCTGCTATCCTTGGCACCCCACACTGCCGGCCAGTACCGGCAAGAGCTGCGCCACCTCGTCCGCTGACGGCTGGGTGCCGGCGGCAATGCCGCTGGCAATCGACATCATCAGCTTGATGCGGTTCGCCTGGTTCACGACGCTGACTCCGGCATCATAATCAATGGCGACTATATTCGCGCCCGGATACAGTTCCTTCAGCCCTTTGATCATCCCGCGTCCGGTAATATGGTTCGGCAGGCAGGCGAACGGCTGAATGCAGGCAATATTGTTCACCCCGTTATCCAATAGATCCATCATTTCCGCCGTCAGGAACCAGCCTTCGCCCATCTGATTGCCGACCGACACGAGGCGGCTTGCCTTCTCGGCCAGACCGTAGATATTCTCCCGGCCTTTGGATAGTCCAGCCTGCTCCAGCGCTACCTTGACCGGCTTGCGGTAGATTTCGAGATAGGAGATCAGCATGGGATTAATATAGCCCAGCCGTTTGCTTTTGCCGAATTGCTCAGCCTTGTAGATCGGATTGTAGACACAATAGAAAATAAAGTCCAGGAAATCAGGCATCACGGCCTCTCCGCCCTCCGCCTCAATCATGTCGATGATATGGTTGTTGGCATCCGGATGGAATTTGATCAGAATCTCCCCGACAATGCCCACCTTGGGCTTATCTGCTGAGATAACTGGCAGCCTTGAGAACTCGGCAACAATCTCACGGGTTAGCCGCTTATACTCCCGGAACGAGAAGTTCGACAGGCTGTTCTTGCAGCGCTCCATGCCCCGGCGGAATAAGGCCTCAGCACTTCCCGGGACAGCCTCATACGGTCTGAAGCGGTGCAGCAGGCGCATCATCAGATCCCCGTAACAGGCTGCTGCAATCAGGCGGTTTGCAAGCTTCAGACTGATGCGGAAGCCCGGCTGATTCTCCATCCCTGAGGCATTCAGGGAGATCACCGGGATCTGCCCCAGATTAGCATCCTTCAGCGCCTTGCGCAGCAGGGAGATATAGTTGGTCGCCCGGCAGCCGCCGCCGGTCTGCGACATGATTACAGCAGTCCGGTCCGGGTCATAGTCACCGCTTTTCAGTGCCGACAGCATCTGCCCGATCGTTACAATCGCCGGATAACAGGCATCATTGTTGACGTACCGGAGGCCTTCCTCCGTCTCCTGCGGACCGGTCGATTTCAGAATCTTCAGCCGATAACCCGCACCCTGGAAGACCCGTTCGAACAGCTCGAAATGAATCGGTGACATCTGCGGAGCAAGGATGGTATAGGTATCCTTCATTTCTTTGGTGAACGGCACATTGACTTGCGGCTTGTAGAGCAGCTGCGGCTTAACCTCGCCCCTCTCGCGTTCGCGCATCGCGGCCTGAAGGGAACGCAGGCGAATCCGCGCGGCTCCGAGATTGCTGATCTCATCGATTTTGATGAGCGTGTAGACCTTGTTGTGGCGCTCCATAATCTCCTGAACCGCATCGCAGGTAATCGCATCAATCCCGCAGCCGAAGGAAGTTAGCTGGACAAGCTCCAGATCACTTCTTCCCGCCGCCAGCCGGGCTGCACGGTACATCCGCGCATGATAGGTCCACTGGTTCACCACGCCAACATCCCCTTCGCTGCGGTCCAGATGGCAGATCGAATCCTCGGTCAGCACCGCAAGTCCCATACCGGTAATCATATCGGCAATCCCGTGATTGATCTCCGGGTCGGCATGATACGGATGCCCGCAGAGCAGAATTCCCTTCGTACTTGTCTCCGTGAGGAAGACCAGCGTCTCCTCGCCCTTGGTGCGCACATCGTTTTTCGCCTGCTCCGCTTCCGCCAGTCCCGCCTGAACAGCGGCTGCAATCTCCTCCTTAGGCACCTCGGCGAAGGTTCGCGCCAGAACCCGGGTCAGCGCCGGAATATCGTCGAAGGTCAGGAACGGGCTAACCAGCGGAACCCCCTGCTCCTTCAGGCCGTCCATATTATTGCGGATCACCTCGGGGTAGGAGGCAACCACCGGGCAGTTGAAGTGATTCTGCGCCGCATCATCCTCCTTCTTCTCATACACCACCGCCGGGTAAAAGATGAAGTCCACACCTTGGCCGATCAGCTGCTGCACATGTCCGTGGGCCATTTTTGCCGGATAGCAGATGGACTCTGAAGGAATCGTATCCATTCCGCTCTCATACAGCTTCTTACTGGACTTCGGAGACAGCACGGTCCGGTAGCGCAGTGCGGTGAAGAAGGTGTGCCAGAACGGGTAATTCTCGAACATATTCATGGTGCGCGGAAGTCCAACCGTCCCCCGGACCGCCGCCACTTCAGGCAGACCCTCGTAGGCGAAGAATCGCTCATATTTGTATTGCATCAGATTCGGCAGCGTATTCTTCTCTTTCTTGCCGCCTGCGCCGCGTTCACAGCGGTTCCCCGTCACATGGAAGCTCTTGTCCGGGAACCGGCTGATGGTCAGCGCACAGTTGTTGGCACAGCGGCTGCAGCGGCCTGGAGCGACTGAATACTGGAAGGTCTCCAGCTCCTCCGGTCCCAGAATCGTGCTGATTCCTTCCGGCGCAGCCTGTTCTCTGGCAATCAGCGCACAGCCGTAAGCACCCATCACGCCGGCGATATCGGGTCTGACTACTGTTCTTCCTGTCAGCAGCTCAAAGGCCCGCAGGACAGCCTCATTATAGAAGGTGCCGCCCTGAACGATGATATTCCGGCCCAAATCCTCGGGATTACGGATCTTGATCACCTTTTGCAGCGCATTCTTCACCACGGAATAGGCCAACCCGGCCGAGAGATCGGCAAGTGTCGCCCCCTCCTTCTGGACCTGCTTCACCTTGGAATTCATAAACACGGTACAGCGTGAGCCGAGATTCACCGGTCCCTTCGATTCGAGCGCCGCAGCGGCGAACTCTTCTATTCCAAGCTCCAGGGCGGAAGCGAAGCTCTCCAGGAAGGAGCCGCAGCCTGCCGAGCAGGCTTCATTAAGCATCAGGCTGTCGATGGCTCCCCCGCGGATCTTGATGCACTTCATGTCCTGGCCGCCGATATCGAGGATGAAGTCGACCTCCGGCATGAACCGGGAGGCTGCCTTGTAATGGGCAACTGTCTCTACTTCCCCGCCATCCATCCGCAGCGCCGCCTTGACCAGACCCTCTCCATAACCGGTTGCGTAAGCTCCAGCTATATAGCAGCCTGAGGGCAGGATCCGGTAAATGTCCTTCAAAGCATCCGTAACCGACTGCAGCGGATTCCCTCCATTGCTTCCGTAGAAGGTATGCAGAATCTCATCCGCCGCTCCGGTAACTACCAGCTTTGTCGTGGTAGAGCCTGCATCAATGCCGAGATAGACCGGCCCCTGGTAAGCAGCCAGCGCGGAACGCGGTGCTGTCGCCTGACCGTGACGGAGTCTGAACTGCGCCAGATCATCCGGCGCTCTGAACAGCGGCGCCAGCTCCGCATCCTCAGCGCGGTCCTGCGAGAAGTCTACAGCCATGATCCGGGCAATCCAGCCGTTCAGCGGCAGGAATATGGGATCTGACCCGGCAAGCGCCGAACCGATGGCAACGAAATATTGCGAGTGCTCGGGGAACAGCACCTCGTCCTCCTTCAGCCCGAGCGTCTCAGTGAACCGGTCCCGCAGAGCGGACAAGAAGGTCAGCGGTCCCCCGAGAAAAGCAACACGCCCACGGATCGGCCGCCCGCAGGCCAAGCCGCTGATCGTCTGGTTCACAATGCTCTGGAAGATCGAGGCCGCCACATCCTCGCGCCGCGCCCCTTCATTCAGCAGCGGCTGTACATCGCTCTTGGCAAATACTCCGCAGCGCGAAGCGATGGGATAGATCCGCTCATGCTTCACAGCAAGCTCATTCAGACCCGCAGGGTCCGTCTGCAGCAGAGAGGCCATCTGATCGATGAATGCCCCTGTACCGCCTGCACAGGCTGTGTTCATCCGCTGCTCAATGCCGCCGCTGAGATAGATGATTTTGGCATCCTCCCCGCCCAGCTCAATCGCGGTATCACATTCCGGAATCCGTCCGCTGATCGCCTTCGTGCAGGCAATGACCTCCTGGACAAACGGAATCTCCCCCAGCTTGGATAAGGACAACCCGGAGGAACCGCTGACGGTGAGTGCTGCTTCACTATCGGGGAATCGTTGCTGTACATCGGACAGTAGGGCGATCGCCGCTTTTTTTATATCACTGAAATGACGAACATAATCCTGATAAATAATTGTATTTCGTTCCATAACCACCAATTTGGCTGTAGTTGATCCGACGTCAAGCCCAATACGCAGTCTCTTCATGCCATCCCCCATACCTTGCTCCAAATTTGAAGTAATATGAGGCAACTATATCACGAGTGAGCCTGGCTATAGCTGTTAGAAAAGTAACAGACAAATACAATTATTTACCAGCATACTTAATTATTTCACGATTTGTTCTAATGCGGCCTCCACATGGCCCTTCACTCTGACTTTTCGCCACTCCGCTCTCAGAATCCCTTCCTCATCAATCAGAAAAGTAGAGCGGACAATGCCCATAAATTCCTTGCCGTAGAGCTTCTTAAGCTGCCATACCCCGAACAATTCGCTCACCACATGTTCCTCATCGGACAATAACGGAAAGGGCAGACTGTTCTTTGCAATAAATTTGCTGTGTGAGGAAAGCGGATCGGCGCTGATTCCAAGGACAACCGCCCCATTCGCGGCAATCGTGTCGTGGGCATCACGGAAATCGCAGGCCTCCTGGGTGCAGGCTGAGGTACTGTCCTTGGGATAGAAGTAGAGCAGCACCTTACTGCCGCGATAATCGCCCAAGCTGATGTTGCCCCCTGTTGAGGCAGGGATTGTGAAGTCCGGAACCTTGTCGCCTACTGTGATACTCATTTATTATTCACTCCTCGTAAAGTAGTTGTTGATTTCTGAAATTGCGTGTCTTCCCAAAAGAAATTATAATGTAGAGAATGTGAACTGGAAAGGACGAACGAAATGCCACCAAGAAAGAACCGGCACGCCAAAGCCGGCAAGTCAAAGAAGAAAACGCTGCTCTGGACTCTGGCAATCATACTCCTTTTAATCATCGGAGGTCTGGTTTACTATTTCACTGCCATTTACAATCAGCTCGATAACCTCCACAAGACAGGTGAAGATTCTCCGTTCGCCAATGTTCCCACAGCTTCGGCGGAGGCGGTTAAGCCCCCTGTATGGGAGGGCACAGAGCCGGTCAATATCCTGCTCATGGGCGTGGATGCGCGCGGGGTGAAGAAGGGCGAAGTGCCGCGTTCGGATACGATGCTGGTGGCCTCTCTGGACCCGGTGAAGAAGAAATTCTATGTCTTCTCTATTCTGCGCGATACGTATGTTGATATTCCAGACCACGGGACCCAGCGGATCAATGCCGCCATTACTTATGGACCCAATACGGCCATGCAGACGGTAAGCGACCTGCTCGGTATCCCGATTCAATATTATGTCTATACCGATTTCCAGGGCTTCATGAAGCTGGTGGATGCTGTAGGTGGTGTGGATTATGAGGTCGAGAAGGATATGCGTTATACCACCAAGGCGGACGGGCCTGAGTTCGATATCGATCTCAAGAAGGGCTTCCAGCACCTGGATGGCAAAATGGCGCTGCAGTATGTGCGCTTCCGTCATGACGCGACCTCCGATTTCACCCGGACAGAGCGCCAGCGCGGCTTCCTTAAGGCTGTAGCAGATAAGGTGATCAGCACCACCTCCATTATCAAGCTGCCGACCATTCTAGGTGAGGTTACACCTTATATTGACACGAATCTGGATATTAGCGACATGTGGAAGCTCGGCGCGGTAGGCTATGACAGCTCTATGGGCGGCAGCGCGCAGATTCCGCCGATGAATCTGATCCGGGAGAAGACCCTCAAGGACGGCTCCCAGGTGATCAGCTTCAGCAGCGAGAAGGCTCTGAAGCAGTTCGTAGAGGATACGCTCACTGCCCCAGAACCATCGCCAACTCCTGGAGCAGAGGCTTCACCGGGCAGCAGCCCTTCCGCATCACCGGGAACAAAGTAAACTCCAATATAACCATGCTTGGCACACGGGGCGGGCGGACAGCGGGAATCAGCCGCGGTTCGCCCTTTCCCATGGGCGCAAGCCAAGAAGAAAGGAACATTACCTATGAACCGCAGCACATCAGAACAGTTATACGAGGAAGCTCTACAGCATATTGTCGGAGGCGTGAACAGCCCCTCCCGCTCCTTCAAGGCCGTGGGCGGAGGCGCCCCTGTCTTCATGAAACGCGCCGGAGGCTCACGCTTTTGGGATGAGGACGGCAATGAATATATTGATTATCTGGCCGCCTATGGCCCGATCATTACCGGACATGCCCACCCTCATATCACCGCCGCTATTACTGAGGCCGCGCAGAACGGACTGCTCTACGGAACGCCAACCCGGCTTGAGATCAAGCTGGCCAAGATGCTGAAGGAAGCTATTCCCTCGATGGACAAGGTACGCTTCGTCAACTCCGGTACAGAAGCCGTCATGACGACCATCCGCGTCGCCCGCGCCTACACCAAGCGCAGCAAAATCATCAAATTCGCCGGTTGTTATCACGGCCACTCTGATCTTGTGCTTGTAGCCGCAGGTTCAGGTCCATCGACACTGGGTATCCCGGACAGCGCAGGCGTTCCGGCCAGCATCGCCCAGGAGGTCATTACCGTTCCCTTCAATGATCTGGACGCCCTGCGTAAAGCGCTGGAGAAATGGGGCCAGGATGTGGCTGCCGTGATGGTTGAGCCGATTGTCGGCAACTTCGGTATGGTGATGCCGCACCCCGGCTTCCTGCAAGGCCTGTGTAAGCTGACGCATGAGAACGGCTCCCTGGTTATCTATGATGAAGTAATCACCGCCTTCCGTTTCCACTATGGCTCCACACAGACCTATGCCGGTCTTGCCGGGCATGAGGAGATTATTCCCGATCTTACGGCCCTGGGCAAAATCATCGGCGGCGGGCTGCCCATCGGTGCTTACGGCGGCCGCAAGCATGTCATGGAGCAGGTCGCTCCGCTCGGTCCTGCGTATCAGGCCGGCACGATGGCCGGTAACCCCGCTTCGATCTCGGCAGGGATTGCCTGCCTGGAGGTGCTTAGCGCGGAAGGCGTCTATGACGAGATGGAGCGGCTGGCCATCCGCCTGACCGAAGGACTTCAGGCATCCGCTGACCGTCACGGCATTCCGCTCACCATCAACCGGATTCGCGGCGCATTCTCCACGCATTTCTGCAGCCATCCTATTACGAATTATGAAGAGGCGCAGGATACCGACGGTGAAATGTTCGCCAGCTTCTTCCGGCACATGCTGAGCCGGGGCATCAACCTGGCCCCGTCCAAATATGAGGCGTGGTTCCTGACCACAGCCCACACGGACGCTGACATCGACCTCACCCTGGAGGCGGCAGAGGCTTCGTTCGCGGCAATGGCTGCGGAGAAGTAATCGCTCAACTATAAGAATAGGCTGTCCCAAGAGTCAGATAATGACTTCCTGGGGCAGCCTTTTGCTTAGTTAAGATTAAGATTCATCTGAGTAACGCCCATACACAAACAACGCCGCCACCACAAGCGGTGTCACCAACCTTACGGCCAGCGGCATGCTCCCGCCTGTGAAGGCGACCACTATATAGCTTATTACGATAGCTGCTTCGGACATCAGGTGCTTGTGAAAGGTTCCTTGTCTCATCCTGTAGATGAACACCAGGGCGATGACGAAGGCCAACCCTGTGTAGAGAAGGGTCAACGGTAATCCCTCAATATTCATATCCACCGCTACTTGCCCTTCTGCTCATAGAGACTGCGGATCTCTACATCCTGCGGAAGCTTGAACGGGTTCTGCGGATTGATCCGGTCATAGAACATCATTCCGTCCAGGTGATCCATCTCATGCTGGATGATGATGGCCTGATAGCCCTTGAATTTCTGGGTAATCACCTCGCCGTTCAGATCAAAGCCCCTGACCTTCACAGACTCATAACGCGGTACGAATCCGTGCACCGGCCGGTCAACAGACAGGCAGCCTTCGCTCTCCGGCAGATAGACCATTGCCATCGAATGGCTGATGATCTTGGGATTCACCCAGGTATATTCCACATTCTTGCCATTATCGTCCTTCAAATACATGACAAACATCCGCTTCGATAGTCCGATCTGATTGGCGGATAAGCCCACTCCTGAACGCAGTTTATACTTGGCAGACATCTCGGCATCCTGACTATTTTTCAGGAACTGCATCATGCTCTTCAGCGCACCGCGGTCCTCCTCCTGCAGCGGCAAATGTACGGGTTCCGTTACCGCACGCAGTACAGGGTCGCCTTCCCGTACGATATCATCCATCAAGATGATATACTCAGCATTAAATTTTGTACTAGACAACTGGATTCATCCACCTTTTCCGTTACGGGTCTGATTTGATACTGCACATGGTTAAATTATGCTTGATTATGGGTTAATGAAGGCTGTACGCAGCTTACTGCTGTAATTCACATCGAAACCAAGACCGGTAGCGAGGGCGGCGAGCGGAAGATAGGTTTTATCCTCTTTGCCAACCTTTTGAAGAAATGCCGGGGTATCGATCGCCACATCCGCACCGTTAACCTTCATAGTTTTCGAGCCGATCGTAATAACTACCGTTCTTCCGCCGTAAGTTACGGTCGCACTGGAGGTTTTGTTATCCCATTTGCCTGTTGCCGAGGCCGCATTCAGAATATCCTTCAGCGCCAGAAAATTCTGCCCGTTCTTCAGAATCGGCTTATTAGGCGTATTCAGTTCCTTCCCCTTCACCACGATGGACATTGGCGCCGTCTCTGAAGCCATCGCCGTTACTGCCGGCATACGGTATTCCCCCCATTGCAGTTCAGCGAATACAGTGGCAATCCGTTCATATCCAAGCTGCGTAGGATGGAAGTCTGCCGCCCCGGCCCCGATGATATGGGTAAGCGATCCCTCTACCCCGGCGAACTTTGCGGCTACATGAGCCACCTTCAGAGGAGCACCTGCCTGGTTCAGGGTAGCCGCGATATTCTCCGCCGCGATGGTGAACTGTGCAGCCGCATTCATCAGCTTGTCATACGAAGCCCCCAGGGCGATTCGCGGAGCAGGCTGATACTGGTCGGCCAGCAGAATGGTTGCCTGCGGATTCACTTCCCGGATATTCTTCAGCAGCGCTGTTACATTCATGTTGTATTCCGTCAGACGCTCCTCAAGCTGGGATGCGAAATCAGCATCGGTCAGCGTCTTGTAATTCAAGAACAGGCTGCTGACATCATTGCCGCCGATGGTAATGGTAATCAGATCCGCCGCAGCGAGCTCCGTTCTAATCTGCGGGGCCAGAGCAGCAAACTGTCCGATACGCGGATCAGACAGCCCCGGCTGAATAGCCTCCGGCGTAATGGCCGCATTGTCCTTAATAGCTCCCGTATATTGAAGCAGTCCCGCTGACCTAAGGCCCAAGATGCCGTAATTCTTAAGCTCACTTCTGCCGTGATACCAGCCTTGCTCCAGTAATCTCTCAGCATATCCGTACGGCTTCACGCTGGGATCAGTCATCCCTGGCTCATACCCGGCAGTAATGGAATCTCCAAGTGCCACGATGCGAAAGACATCCTGCTCTGTTCCTTGCGCCACGGCTGCCGCTGCGGCATCCGCCGGACCTGCATGCACATTGATTAATACGGTGAACAACAGCAGTCCGCTAGCAGAAGCTGATATTAACCTTCTCCATGTCTTCAGCATCGTATTCCTCCTAAATTAATATAATTCTATTCTAACATCCCGCCCAGCTCCTGTGGAAACAGCTTTGCCGTCTTTTTATAAATATAAGAATTATATGTTTCACGCTATAAATGATCCTTCTATTTCTCGCTGAAACGGTACCGTCCTTTAAAAGGAAGGCAACGCCGTTTCCACTTGAGTCGGTAGCGCTTCAGCGGCTTATCTTTGCACAAAAAGAGCGGTCTCCCGATGATTCGGAAAACCGCTCCTGTGGATAACAGCAGCTTATTGCTCTCCGCTGCCGGATTCTGAAGATTTCTTCTGGCCGCCAGTGCTTGGCGGACCGCTTGCCTGGCCTGAGCGCTTCACATATTTATCATACCGGTCATCCAGCTCATAGGCGATTTTGCGGTAACGAAGCGTCTCTTCGACTATAGGATCGAGCGTAGTCTGTATGCGAATCTCATACTTGGGCGAAATCTGACGGATCTCCTTGGCCTGCCGGTCCGCCTGCTCCATCTCGCCGTCCTCCAGAAGCTCACTTAGCCTACGCTCCAGATCATCATTCTCATTCATAACAATGTAAGCCCTCCTACTGCTTCTTGAAGCCTGTGGCATCTGCGGCCTGCAAGGAAGTTACCAGATAATCATGGATTCGTCCATTGCTTGCGACTACATGGCGTGTACTAATATCATAGGGATCGCCCTGCGTATCCGTGACCTTACCGCCGGATTCCAACACCAGCAGTACTCCGGCCGCGCAGTCCCAGGGACTTAGCCCAACCTCCCAATACCCATCCACTCGTCCGGCAGCAACATAAGCCAGATGCAGTGCTGCCGAGCCGCCGGCACGAATGCCGCGAACCTGTGGCAGAATCTGCTGCAGCCCGGCCATATTCGCCGGCTGAGCCACCACACGGTCCGGCGGGAAGCCCATGGCAATCAGGCTGTTGCCCGGCAGTGTCTCCGCTGATACCTTCGTAGGAATCCCGTGCATGTATGCGCCTTTTCCCTTCTCGGCTACGAACATCTCGTCCCGGGTCGGATCATAGATCACGCCTACCGTAAGCTCGCCCTTGACCACCAGAGCAATCGACACGCAATAGAACGGGAAGCCGTGCACGAAATTGGTTGTGCCGTCTATTGGATCGACAATCCACAGATAATCATGTTCCCGCGCTTCATCTAAGGCGGCCGTCAGTGCATCCGCACCGGGCAGAACACCCTCCTCGCCAAGGATGGCATGGTCGGGATAATGGGTCAGGATCAGCCGGCGGATCATTTGCTCCACACCTTTATCGACCTCCGTGACCAGATCCTGGGCCGATGTCTTGCTGCCCAGCTCCTTCACCTGGCCTTGTCTGCTCTTGATCCATTCCCCCGCTTTGGCCGCAGCATTGATGGCTGCCGCCGTATGTCCCTTGCTTGTAACTACATAGGGCTCCCGTTCATTTCGGTTATCAGGACTTACAGGACTCATCTCTTCACTCCGCTTTCTTTGAGCATGATTGTTCTCCCTAGGAACGCTGTTTCCGCAGGATACCCATTTCACTGCCTTAGAACATGACTGCTCAACTTTCTTCCAACGTAACTCATTTCAGCCGACTTATCAAGTCATGACTGACGCCGTTACAAGGCCTAACCGTCATGTTTTTTGCCAGTTATGGTTCTATATTCACGCTGGCTCCGTTTAGTACCATAATTCCATTCCCGCCCTCAGCCAGTCCCTTCATCTCCTCCATCAGACCAAACAAGGCGCCATCCTTGAGCTTCGCCTCAATCATCACATCTACAGCCGGAGTATCCGCAGCAATCCGTTTCAGAAAAGCGACCAGCGGTGCCGGCTCTACGCCATCGGCATGGCTGCGCGGATCAGACGGGCTGCGCGGGCTGGACACATGAATCTTCGGCGGCAGCTGCCCGCCGGGCAGCACATCCTTCAGCGCCAGGGGGCTTGTCCATGTCTTCCGGATCTCCGGCCACAGCTCCCACGGAAGCTCGCCCTCATTGTTGACCCATTGGTGATGGATATCCAGCACCATCGGCAGCTCCATCCTGCGGCAGACCTCCAACGTCTCTACCGCGTTGAACGTCTTGTCGTCGTTCTCCAGTGTCATTCGCTCTCTAAGCGCAAGCGGCAGTGCGGAGCATTGCTCACAGAAGCGCTGCGCAGACAGAGGCTTGTCCCCGTAAGCACCGCCAATATGGATATTGCTCTTAGCCGTCGCCGGCAGACCCATCGCTTCGAGCATGTCCGTATGATGCTGCAGATCGCGGATGGAGCTTACAAGCACCTCCGGCCGCGGTGTGCTCAGCACCGTGAAGTGATCCGGGTGGAAGCTGACGCGCAGCCCGTGCTTCTTCACATAGCTGCCCACCTCTGCGAATTCCTCCGCAAGAGCAGCGAGGGGATTCCAGTCTGCGAGATCAGGATGGGTTGCCAGCGGAACAAGCTTGGAAGTAAGCCTGTAGACCTTAATATCCGAGCCGACATTATGCTTCAGCAGACGGAGCGTATTATGCAGATTCATCCGGGCGATGGATTCCAGCTTGCGAAGGCCCGCTTCCCGGTCGCCCAGCTTGTTGAAGGTTGCCATAGTCATCGTTTTGGAGGGAGAGCAGTCCGGGATCACCGTAGACATGGCGACATAGCCGAAGCGGACAATCATCCCTCTTCCCCGAAGAACATCTCGTAGGCAAGAGCCGTCTGTACACGTGACTCTTCCTCATTCAGCTTACGGACCAGATCCATTTCCACCGCCGTAACTTCGTTGCCCTGAAAATTAATTTCTGCAATCGACGCGGAAATTTTGACAATCGCCACCGCAACATTCTGCGGATTATAGGCGATGACCTTCTGACCGGTCGGATAGACACGGAAGCCCTGCTTCACCATCTTGGTACGTCCGTACTCCAGCAGTTCGTACAGCTCCTGCTCATTCTTGAACTTGCACACCGAATTGAATTCTGATTGAAACCCCATGCTTCTCTCTCCTTCCCGGCCGGAATGCTCCCGCCGATCACCGTGGTTTATTCATTATCGTACTTCAGGCCCTGTCTGAACCGGTAACGCTCCAGCGCCAGCCCGATCATACGGTCCAGCAGCGCTTTATAGGACACACCGGTCTCACGCCACAGCAGCGGATACATGCTGAACGGGGTGAAGCCAGGCATGGTATTCACTTCATTAATAAGAATCTTGCCGTCAGACTTCCGCAGGAAGAAGTCGGCCCGGGTAATTCCGCTGCCCTCAATAGCCTTGAAGGCCAGTATAGCCGACTCGCGCAGACGGTCCGCTACCTCAGGATCGACAGGTGCCGGAATCAGCATCTGTGATTTACCGTCCGTGTACTTGGCCGCATAATCATAATATTCACCAGAAGAGACGATTTCACCCGGAACCGAAGCCTCCGGCTCCTCATTGCCGAGTACGGCCACCTCCACTTCGCGCGCATCCACGAATTCCTCAATGATCACCTTCGTGTCATAGCGGAAGGCATAATCCACAGCCTTGATCAGACTTTCCTTATCGTTGGCCTTGGAGATTCCTACGCTGGAGCCCAGATTAGCAGGCTTGACGAAAACCGGATATCCCAGCTTATCCTCTAGATCTACAATCAGCTCGTGCTTGCGTTGTCTCCAGTTCGCGGCATTGAAATAGCAATAGTCACATTGCTCCAGCCCCGCCTCACCGAACAGCTTCTTCATGACCACCTTATCCATGCCCGCCGATGAAGCCAGCACGCCTGCGCCGATGTACGGGATATTCGCCATCTCGAACAGCCCCTGAATGGTGCCGTCCTCGCCGTTCGTGCCGTGCAGCAGCGGGAACATGACGTCTATAACCTGCTCGCCTCCGCTAAGCCCGCTGAACAAGGCATTCAGGGCCGTGCCCATATCTCCGGCCACCCCGGAGAGCTTAAGCTGCTCAATCGCGGGGAAGGGAGCCTCCAGCACTGCACCAACCTTCCATACCCCCTGCTTGGAGATATAGAACGGAATAATCTCATATTTATCGTAGTCAAAAGCGTTCATAACCGCATAAGCCGTCTGCAGCGATACCTCATGCTCTCCGGATTTGCCGCCGTACACCAGTCCTACGGTAGTCTTAGCGTTCCCCATGCCCTAACCTCTTTCTGATCTATAAATAGTCATTAATATGAAAAAAACGATAAGCCGTCCGGTCCGTCCAGGCGTAGGAATCCTTGTAATCCCAGAAGCGGTGACGGCTGCTAACCGTCCGCGCATTCACCAGCGGCAGCCCGCCCGCATCAAAAGCGGTAACAATCGTGCTGTGCTGGTAATGTCCGTTGCCATCCCAGTCATACTGAATAATGTCGCCCAGCTCAAGCTGCTCCGGCCGCTCGACAACCTCCGCACGCAGCCCGCTGCTGCGGCTCCCGCTCAGATAACGCTTCAGGCTGTCGGAGACCGCCCAGCTGAAGCTCCACCATTCCTGGGCCCCGTTATAACCTTTGTACCACCAGCCCGTTTCTCTTTTACCAGTATAGTTGATAGGCGCTCCCCCTGCAAAGAGACATTGGGAGACATAATTGGTGCAGTCCACCTCGAAAATCTCGAACTCCGGATTCCCTTCCTTCCACCAGAGGTCGGCATAGGCTGCGGCTTCCTCCCGGCGGTAGCGCACCTCTCTTGCACCGCTTGCGCCCTTCAGGACACGGCGGTTCAGCAGCGGCTGGGACGGACGCGGATCGGGCAGAGCCTCCCCCCACTCCGAGAGACGCAGAGCCGGATCTTTCTCCACCACCTTGCGCACTCCACTCCGTTCAGGCACACGGCGCTCCACGTTCACAATCTCCCAGCCGTCCTTTTCACGTACAAAGGTCAGGCGCTCCGACTCCACCACATCCTCGCGGTGCGTCATCCCGCCCTTCTCATAATAGAAGGCGCTGTGCAGCGCCACATCGGCGACCACCTCGGCAGGATTCTGCCGCACGGTCCGCAGCGTCCGCACCCCCGTCTCCCCGCGCAGCGGAGTAATGCCCCGCCGGCTGTACCACTGGGCGATCCGGCGGGAACGCGCCCGCTGTTCGTCCAGGAACCGCGGGTCCCTGATCGAGGTATGGCGCGGCTCGGCGCCAGGTGCAACCCGCCCCTTATTCAGCTGGTCCACATAGACATAGAGACTTTTCTTCCACTGCTGCTCCATTCATACTCCGCCCTTTCGTTTAAAGATAAGAATGTATATGATGTAAGCTATGAATATTCCTTCAAGGATTACCGCCGTAATGGCCGCTGTCCTATGTATATGAAGGATTGCTTGCACCTATACGGAAGCGGGAGTGATTTAACTGCAAGGAAGTCCGGGACCAGGGGGGTCAATGCATCACTGGAAACCCTGAATATACCTGACAATAGCAGAGCAAAAAAAACTTTACTCCCCCTATTGTAAACGTTATACTTAAAGTATAGGAATTATGAAATGTAGTTTCACCAGATGAAACGAGGAGGCGCATATATGCCAAGCAAGGACCATTTTTCATTGGCCAAGAACCTGAACTCAGGTGGCAAAACTTATCGCTACTATCATTTGAACGCTCTGGAAGAGCAAGGCGCAGGCGATATTTCCTCCCTGCCATTCTCCATTAAGGTATTACTCGAAGCAGCTGTCCGCCAATATGACGGACGGGCGATTACTGAAGAACATGTCAAGCAGCTCGCCAACTGGTCGGGCGGCATTGACCGCAATAAGGAAATCCCGTTCATTCCGGCCCGCATCGTCCTGCAGGATTTCACCGGCGTGCCTGTAGTTGTCGATCTCGCAGCTATGCGCGATACCGTCAAGAAGGCGGGCGGCGACCCCAAGAAGATTAATCCGCTTGTACCGGTTGACCTTGTTATTGACCATTCGGTTATGGTTGATGCGTTCGGAACGGCCGATGCACTGGAATATAATATGAATGTTGAATTCGAGCGTAATGAGGAACGTTACCGCTTCCTGCGCTGGGCTCAGACCGCCTTCAATAACTTCCGTGCGGTTCCGCCGGCAACAGGGATTGTGCATCAGGTTAACCTGGAGTATCTGGCCTCTGTAGCCACCACTAAGGTTATCGACGGAGAAACGGTAGTTTATCCGGATTCCCTGGTCGGCACGGACTCTCATACTACAATGATCAACGGTCTTGGAGTAGTAGGCTGGGGCGTTGGCGGAATAGAGGCTGAGGCAGGCATGCTCGGACAGCCGCTCTATTTCGTTACCCCGGATGTCGTCGGCTTCAAGCTGACCGGCAGTCTGATGGAAGGCGCTACGGCTACCGACCTGGCCCTCACCGTTACCCAGATGCTGCGCAAAAAAGGCGTAGTCGGCAAATTCGTCGAATTCTACGGTCCGGGTCTGGCTAACATCAGTCTGGCAGACCGTGCGACAGTAGCCAACATGGCTCCTGAATATGGCGCTACGATCGGCTTCTTCCCTGTAGATGAGGAGACACTGGCCTATCTGCGCAGCACCGGACGTCCGGATGAGCTGGTAGAGCTGGTAGGGGATTATTATAAGGCGCAGGGGATGTTCCGCACCGCAGAGACACCGGACCCTGCATTCAGCGATATCATTGAGCTGGATCTGGCTTCTGTGGTTCCCAGCCTGGCTGGACCGAAGCGTCCGCAGGACCGGGTAGAGCTTACCCATATGAAGGAGAATTTCGAAGGTATTATCCGTACACCTGTTGATAAGGGCGGCTATGGCCTCAGCGATGAGAAGATTGCCCAAGAGGTTGAGATACAGCACAAGAACGGAAGCTCCAGCAAGCTCAGCACAGGAGCCGTTGTCATTGCAGCCATCACGAGCTGTACGAACACCTCCAACCCGAGCGTTATGCTGGGAGCGGGATTGTTAGCCAAGAAGGCCGTAGAACGCGGTCTGACCAAACCCGGCTATGTCAAAAGCAGTCTGACGCCCGGATCGCTGGTCGTTACGGAATATCTGCAGAAGGCAGATCTGCTGAAGCCGCTGGAAGCGCTCGGCTTCTACCTGGCTGGCTACGGCTGCGCCACTTGTATCGGTAACTCCGGCCCGCTGCCGGATGAAGTCAGCGAAGCGATTACAGAACATGATATGACCGTTGCCGCTGTAATATCCGGGAACCGTAACTTCGAGGGCCGTGTGCATGCCCAGGTCAAAGCCAACTACTTGGCTTCACCGCCCCTGGTTGTCGCCTACGCCCTGGCCGGCACGGTGAATATTGACCTGAAGACCGAGCCGCTGGGCTATGACCCGCAGGGTGAGCCTGTCTTCCTGGCCGATATCTGGCCGACTACAGCCGAGATCCGCGAAGCCGTAGCGCTCTCGCTCAGTCCGGAAATGTTCCGCAGCAAATATGAGAATGTATTCACAGCCAATGAACGCTGGAATAACATTCCGGTACCGGAAGGCGAGCTGTATGAATGGGATAACAACTCCACTTACATTCAGAATCCGCCATTCTTCGAGCATCTGGCAGACGGTGTCTCTGACATTAAGGACATTAAAAATTCCCGTGTGCTTGCACTGCTTGCCGATTCCGTCACTACCGACCATATCTCACCGGCCGGGAATATCTCCACCTCCGGTCCAGCCGGAGAATATCTGCGGGGCCATGGCGTGGAACGCGCCGACTTCAACTCCTACGGCTCACGCCGCGGGAATCATGAGGTGATGATGCGCGGTACCTTCGCCAACATCCGTATCCGCAATGCAGTGGCGCCTGGAACAGAGGGCGGTGTAACCACCTTCCTGCCAAGCGACGAGGTCATGTCGATCTACGATGCCTCCATGCTGTACCAGGCCGCCGGACAGAATCTGATCGTCATCGCCGGTAAAGAATACGGCACAGGCAGCTCCCGTGACTGGGCCGCCAAGGGTACACTCCTGCTTGGAGTCAAAGCCGTCATCGCCGAGAGCTTCGAGCGGATTCACCGCAGTAATCTCGTCGGCATGGGCGTGCTGCCGCTGCAGTTCCAGGAAGGCCATGGCTGGAGCAGCATGGGGCTGACCGGACGCGAGACCTTCGACATTACCGGTCTTGACAACCATGTCCTTCCCGGACAGGAGCTGACAGTCACTGCTACCCGTGAAGACGGCACCCAGTTCGACTTCCCGGTCATTGCCCGTCTCGATAGTACCGTAGACATCGACTACTACCGCAATGGCGGTATTCTGCAGACAGTCCTCCGCCAGATGCTGGCAGATGCTACAGCTTCGGAAGCGGCTCAACCGGTAGAATAAGTCGGCTTCATAAGATTAGATCATTATACAAGCTGCGCCGGTATCAGACTGAAATCTGATACCGGCGCAGCTTTTTGTCATATTCACGTAAGCCCTATTTGACTGACAGCAGGCTGGTCGTAATGAAATCCAGCTGCTTCTCCAGGGAGATCGGGTCATTGTACGTATCGGCAGCAGGATTCAACTGGAATACATTCCCTGCCTTGACTGCCGGAAGGCCTTTCCACAGCGGGTTGTCATAGACAATCTTCGGGTCTGTAGTATCCCCTGACCATGGGCAGGTGAAGATAATGTCTCCGGCAAAGTCCGGCAGCTTCTCCATGGAGATGGAAGCCCAGCCTGTTCCGCTGTCGATGGCCTCCTTCTGCGCTTCAGCGGGAGCCTTCAAGCCGAACTCACCATACAGAATCTCACCGCCCCGGCCATAGTTATGCCCAAAGACAAACAGCCCCTTGGCATATGGATTCAGGATGGATACGGTCTTATTACCAACAGCAGCCTGCACTTGCGGCTTCAGCTCAGCAATCCTTGCCTCCCACTGGGCGATCCAGGCCTTGGCTTCATCATTCTTGTTCACCAGCTTGCCGTAGTCGAGCATCTGATCCTTATAATTCTTGGCGCCGTATTGAATCTGTACCACAGGCGCAATTTCCTTCAGCTTGTCGATGCCTTCTGTGCCGGTATACACAATAATCAGGTCAGGGTTCAGGGACAGGATATTCTCCGGGGTGACATCATCACCAAGCCCTTCTGCACCTTCAAGCATCTCTGCAAGATACGGACTATCCTTGGCTCCTTGCATCACCCCTACCGGCTTCACGCCCAGCGCCAGGAGATATCCTGTATAAAAGGCTGTAGTATCCACGATTCTCTGCGGATTCTTAGGCACTTGAACCTCACCGGCGCCATCCTGGAAGGTAACCATCTCTGCTTCAGCGGGAGCTTCGCCAGCAGCCGGAGCAGCAGTGGGTGCTTCAGAAGCTGCAGGTGCAGGTGCATTCGCTGCCGTCCCGGAGCCAGAGCCGGAGTTACCCGATGAACCGCAGGCTGACAACAGGACAGCCATGACGAGAGTAAAGACAATCAGGACAAGACTTCGTTTAGAGTATCGCAAGATAATCCCCCTATGTATGTATGATATTGATAATCATTATCATCAGTAATATAACACAGAGTTTGTAGGCTGACAACACTCCCGGGAATTTTTTCACAACAAAATCAACCTAACGGGTTAAGGATGCTGGTGCCTCATCGCCTCTGATGACATACATCCAGCCCCTATGCCTTTTGGCTGCACATTGTAGCCGGTTTCCGCATACCTTCTGAAGTGTTTCTTCCTTCCGGGCGGTGCTCCGCCTTATTGCCAATTCTGAGCGTTTTCTCTCACGGACCGCTTGTATGGATCGCATTGTTGCACATTTTGCAGGATTCTTCTAAAAATGTTACGGGCTGCGGTACATTGTTGCATCATTTGCAGGAACTCCGGTGCTTAGTGTAACTTAGCGCTGGATTTGTTGCATTTCATGCAGGATTTCAGCAGAGACCATTTCTATGGGGCAGTATTGCTGCAATTCTTGCAATATTACCCTAAAATGTTACGGGCTGCGGGGCTGAAGCAAGCAGCGAACGACCAGAAACGCAAAGGAGCGTTCCTCCAATAACGGAGAAGCGCTCCTTTTTTACCTGTTAAGCTTTGTTGAAGCTATAAGGTTTTGTTGTCACCTATAGAATATTTACTTTTGGGACAGCCCTTCTACTGGCATACGCGGATAAATTATCGCGGCCTCAGGGGAGCCTTCAGGACATTTCGATATGCTCAGAATCAAATATTCTTTTGTAGACCAGCGCTATAATCTGTGAACGGTCCGTTACGTCCATTTTATTAAAAATGCGGCTTAGATGATTCTTAACAGTATGCTCGCTGATAAACAAGGCACCGGCAATCTCCTTATTCGTCTTGCCCAGAATAATCAGCTCCAGCACTTCCTCCTCGCGCGGCGAGATCCCCCACTCTTCCTTGGGCGTCTTCAGCGCTGTATTGTTCAGCAGCTTGCCTGCCGACACGCCTCTTCTGGCAGGCATCGCTTCCGAGCGGCTGCGCAAGAAGGATTGAAAGGTGCTGCGCGGCTCACTGTAAAGCTCCCCGACCACATGATCATCCAGATTGAAGCGGGAGGGGTCCAGCCACTCCAGATCTGTGTTCGCCAGCTGCTCCTTATCCGCACCTTTGCCTGTATGATGAAGCACTAGCGTGAGCAGCTGGGCAGTGACAGAGACCGAAGGCTTATTGATCTGAAAATAGAACGAAGCAAACTGGTCCACCTGCTTCAGCAAAGAAAGCTCCTCCGGATAAAACCCGTACCCCTGCAGGAAGGCCAGACTGAACGGTGCCAGCAGACCGGCCGTTCTCATCTGCTCTGACTCCCGCTCCGGCAGTCCTGTATAACGGGCAAGCTCATACGCCATGGCAGAAGCCTCCGCCGACAGGCGGTGCAGCTCGGGATTACTGAGCCGGAGATAATGAAGCGTCTGCCCGGTGAAGACCCCTGCTTGCTTCATATGTCTGGCTTCCTTCTCGATCAGACGGATTGAAGTACTCGCCAGACTGGCGAGACAGCCGGTTAAGGACAGCCACTCCTCGGCTTCACTGCGGCGTCTGAAGCCCACAGACAGAATGCCCTTGAATACCTTCTCGGCAATCAGCGGACATTCGAGCAAAACCTGCCCCTCCGCCTCCCCGTTGATGATCGCAGAAGAGAGAAAGGCCTGCGAGGAGTACCGGGACTGGAGGTCCTGGACATAAGGCGCAATCTCCTCCGGCCTCCACCCCTTGGCGTAGTGGGTATCCCCCGGCTGCTCCTCGAAGAATACGAGTACCGATGACGGGAAGAACGGCATGCCCATAATCATATCCAGCAGCCCGGTGCCCAGCTCCTGAGTGGATGCGGCCTGCGGCAGCAGGCGGGCAGCCTCCTTCAAACGCAGAGTGGCCTCCCTGCGCAGGGCTTCACGCTGCACCAGTTGCTCTCCCCGTCCGGATAAGCCCAGGAGCGCAGTAACATTCTGCTCATACTGGGCATAGTCCTGTATCGGGCGGCTCTTCCCAAAGCCGACAGCGAGCAGTAATGCTCTCTTCCCGCTGTGAATTCTCACCGGATAACATGACAAATATTCCGGCTGCGTCATCCCGCGCTGGGTGAAGAATAACGATCTCGGATCTTGGGCAACGCCCTGCCAGTGCCGTGGCTCTCTGCCCAGAACGGCCTGTCCCAGAAAACCGTCTCCTTGCTGGAACCCGGCATTCATGAGGAGTCCCGCTTCTTTGCCGGCAGAATATTTCACCGTGAACTGGCCAGCCTCCTGCTCTTGGGCAAAGGCATACAGCTCTGCGTCAGATAACGTACCGGCCATCTGCTGCAGCACAACCTCTATCTTCAGGAACTCACTCTCCAGATTGGATAACAGCTGGGAAATCACAAGGCCCCGTCTCTGTTCCAGCGGCTTCACTGCGCACCCCGCCAGCAATTTGGAGAGCACATTCCCGAGCACACTCAATTTCCCCCTGATGCTGGCGATGCCTTCCCGGCTAAGCTCAGGCATGGCCGCCAGTACATCCTTCAACATCTCATAGTCGGGGTGATTCCGCATCTTGGCCTCGAACGCCTGCAGCATAAGCCCACGGGTGCCTTCCTCCATATATAAGCCGGACCATAAATAGTACGTCTGGCCATAGTCAGGGACCAGCGGACTGACCACATATTTCAGTCCGGGAACCCATTCCTCAAGTACAGCAGGATGTGATAAGGGACCTATCCTGAGCAATGCAGGCTCAAAGGGCCGCTCCATTCCCTGCAGGGATTTAAACATCTTCTGATAGAATATTCCGGAAAGCGTAGGGCGGGTAACTACATTCCCAGCCTGATCCGTAAGCACAATCGCCTGACCCGTAACAGAGCCGAACGTATCCTGGAGCTCTTGAATTTCTCCCATCAGTGAATCGGGTATAACTACTTTCATCCCATCACCTCATGCCCCTAGATTCCTTTTATTTCTTCAAATTTAATTTAGCTAATCATGATTAATAATAGTTCATTTTAACTAGATATTCAATGAAAGACGAAGGCTAAATAGCCTGTATGTCCTAAAGTTTTCCTGCATGGATCTGCTGCCGGAAGCCTCCAGTTCAGCCCATCATTAGGCCCATTTCAGCTGCGGCCTCGGCCAGAATAACAGCATATTCCTCCAGGGTCTCCCGCGACAGACGGCTGACCGGGCCGGACAGCGAGAGCGCCGCTACCACACCCCCGGCCCGTCCGGCAATGGGCACGGCCACGGCTGCCGCGCCGGGCTCGCGTTCCTCGAAGCTGGTCGCATATCCGCAGCGGGTAATCTCCTTCAGCTGCTCAAGGTACTGACTGCGCTCTACGCTGTCCGGCCATGCGGGGTCGGCCAGCAGCCGCACCTGCACTTCCGGCGGTGCGTAAGCAGCCAGCACCTTGCTCGATGCGCCTACCGAGAGCGGCAGCCTTGCGCCGATCTGGGCTACCCGGCGGATGGCCTGCCGGCTCTGCACAGCCTGAATGCGCACACGCTCCAGATTGTCGCGCAGGTACAAGCTGACCGTCTCTCCCAGACGGTCGCGCAGCCGCTCCATGGCGGGCAGCAGAAGCACCGCCGGTTCGTTCAGCGTCGGGAGATGTGTGGACAGCTCCCAGATGCGGATACCCAGGCGGTATTTGTCAGTCCCCTCGTCCCGCTGCAGGAAGCCTTTCTCCTCCAGTGTGGTCAGCAAGCGGTGCACTGTGCTTTTATGCAGACTAATCTTTGCAGAAATCTCCGTCAGACTAAGGTCGTAATCATCATTATCCTGAGTGAAGCACAACAATATATCCAGCGCACGTTCTACGGCGCGTACAGTCAGTTTCCGGTCTTCCACCCCGATCTCCCCTTCACATGTTTCACCTATTGAAACCCGGTTACATAATTATTAAGATATCCCTATCTTAGTGCAAAAGCCTAAATAAAGTCCAGCAGATTCCACATCCATATTCCGCCGTCCGCAGTTTACAGTTACATTACAAAAGCGCTAATTCCATTGACTTTGTAAGGGCATAAATTTACGATTAAATATATGAATTATTCATGCTCTGAATCTTGAAACTTTCAGGAGGGGACCTTATGAATCTGGCAACAAGTCATCCCGGCGCGCCGGTCTCCCGTATCCCTAATGAGGATAAGTCCGCTTCGTCATCCTTAATTCCACTGCGGATGATACGCGTTAAGCATATCGTCGTTGCTCTGCTGTTATCCGTATTCTTTTTCTTTGTATTCTGCTTCATTGCCCTGCATGCCTATATCGCCTGGGTGCTCTCGAACCCTACCGTAGCCCCCATCTATTCCAATCCTTATCAGGCCAAGGGGCTCGCCTACGAGGACATCACCTTCCCTGCCCAGGACGGCAGCCGCATGATGGACGGATGGTATATTCCTTCCAAAGGAGCTACCAAAACCATTGTCTTCAGCCACGGCTACGGCGCGAACCGCGAAGAGAGCTGGGTTCCTATGTACGATCTGGCCCATTACGCGCACAGCCTGAGATTCAATGTCGTCATGTTCGACTATGGCTTCGCCTCCAAGACTGACAGGGATATCGCTACCGGCGGCAAAAAGGAGTCCCAGCAGTTGCTCGGAGCCATTGAGTTCGCCAAGGAGAAGGGGGCAGACCAGATCGTGGTCTGGGGCTTCTCAATGGGTGCAGGCACCGCCCTGCAGGCAGGTCTAGTAACCAAAGATGTGGATGCGATGATTCTGGACAGCACCTTCCTGCTGGAGCCGGACACCTTGTACCATAACATCAAGCAGAACATTAATCTTCCCCGCCAGCCTTCGCTGGAGATTATGGAGATGCTTTTCCCGGTGCTGAACGGCACAGGACTGAATCAGATTCCTTACTCCAAGGTCAAATCGGAGGATTATCCGTTCCCGGTGCTGTTCATGCACGGCACCAAGGATGACAAGGCGCCTTATCCGATTGCCGAAGAACTGGCGGAGAACCAGAGTAATCCGTATTCCGATTCATGGATCGTAGAGGACAGCCATCATGAGCTGCTGTTCCGCGAGCACCCGCGTGAGTATCTGCGGCGGGTATCCGCTTTTCTCGGGAATGTGCAGCTGGCCCAGATCAGCGGGAGCCCCCGCAACCCCACCGCAAGCAAATAGTCTTATCATTACCTAAGGCATATGCAGATGTATCCTGTGATACATTCTGTGCATGCCTTTTTACTGTGCGGGGCACAGGACCTCCAGTCCGCTGCAATTCCCCGCACAGGCCAGTCTCATAAGCTGTTCCTCTCCGGCATATAATGGACCGATGAAACTTTAGGACGGGAGGACTGCAAATCATGCCATATGTATTCGTTGCACCGCCGCCAGTACAGATTCTAGGGGAAATCGCCTTCTGGAAAAACCAGGAGAAGGAGCATGCCGAGGTCCTGATCCAGATCATCCCACGCCTGGAGGAGCCTTATGTGAAGCTGCTGCAGGACTGGGCCATTGTCTTCCTGGCTACAGAACAGACAGCGCAGCATCTGCTCGCCAATCCGCAGGCACCGGACGCAGGCGGTCCAGGGAGTCCAGCCGCCGAAGCCGGGCTGCTGCTGTACACCGCCTGCGACCAGTCCGCCGAATTCATCCGGCACCTGAAGGCCATGAAGGAGGCCAGCGCCGCCGTCAATGCCTTCCCCCTGGCGGGCACCACGCTGCTGCACTTCATCCGGGAGTCTGAATATTTCCTCGCTGTGCTGGCCGCGCTGACCCCTGCGGACTACGGGCCCGGGATGCTGCGGATGAATCCGCCGGAGCAGGCTGAATCTGCTCCTTCGCCTGATTCGGCTGCAAGCGGAGACAATCTCCAGGGAACAGGAAGCTTCGCAGTTCCGTTATGGGAATCCCGCGAGGCAGGCTCGGTTCCCATCGGCGGGCATACGCTTCCCCCTCTGCCTTATGCCTATAATGCACTGGAGCCGTATATTGACGAGAAGACGATGATCATTCATCACGACAAGCATCACCAGAGCTATGTAGACGGACTGAACAAGGCGGAGAACAAGCTGGCGGAAGCACGCCTGAGTGGCGACTACGATCTGGTTAAGCATTGGGAGCGGGAGCTTGCGTTCAACGGGGCCGGCCATTATCTGCATACGATCTTCTGGAATGTCATGTCCCCGCAAGGAGGCGGCCGCCCCTCCGGTGCGCTGCTGGACGCCATAGAACGCAGCTTCGGAAGCTATGATGCCTTCAGAGCCCAGTTCAGTGAAGCTGCCAATAAAGTTGAGGGCGGCGGATGGGCTCTCTTGGTCTGGAGCCCGCGCAGCCGCAGACTGGAGATTCTGACGGCTGAGAAGCATCAGAATCTGTCCCAGTGGGATGTCGTTCCGCTGCTGGTGCTCGATGTGTGGGAGCATGCCTATTACCTTAAGCATCAGAATAACCGCGCCGATTACATCCAGGACTGGTGGAGAGTCGTGAACTGGCCTTATGTCGCCGAACGCTACGGGGCCGCCCGTAAGCTGGTCTGGCAGCCTTTCTAAGGCTCTGCGGAGCATTGAGCCACACCCCTTCGCGCAAAAAAAGCCCGCCGCCACTGTCGAAGTGGCAGGCAGGCTTATCCGTTCCTAATCTTTGATCAAGGCCAGGAACTCGGCTCTTGCCGCAGCATCCTCACGGAAGGAGCCGCGGGTAGCCATCGTGACCGTCTTGCTGCCCGGCTTCTTCACGCCCCGGGCACACATGCACAGATGCTCCCCTTCGACTACAACCATGACACCGTGCGGATTCAGCACCTCGGTCATGATGTCGGCGATCTGGGCCGTGATGCGTTCCTGCACCTGTAACCTGCGGCTGACCGCTTCTACGAGCCGGGCGAGCTTGCTGAGTCCGGCAATGCGGCCGCTGGGAACATAGCCGATATGCACCTTGCCGAAGAATGGAGCCATGTGATGCTCGCATTGGCTATAGTAGACAATATCCTTCACAATGACCAGCTCTTCATGAGACTCGTCGAAGGTTACGCCCAGTGCTTCGCGCGGATCAATGGAATAACCGCCGAAGATCTCTTCATACATCCGCGTCACTCTGGCCGGTGTTTCGAGCAGGCCTTCGCGGCTGGTATCCTCACCGATTAATTCCAGAATCTTCTCTACATGATACTCAATCTGCTCCCGGTTTACAGAAACCTTCCCGTTCTTGTACTCCTTGATGCCCCCCATGAAAGCTCCCCCCTTCCGCACCTGCAGCTGACTCTTATCTATTTCATACGATCATCATTATTACTTCTTGCGGGACTGTCCTTTGGCCGCAGCAGGAGCACGCCCCGGCTGATTGCCGTTCTTCATCATCTGCTGGGCACGCTGCATTTGCTTCCCGTTCAGGTTATACCCCATTTGCTTGGCAACCTTCTGCAGCATTTCAGGATCATTCTGCATCGTTGTCATCTGTCTGCGCAGATAATACACGCCGATGAAGAATCCGCCGATCAGCCCTACAACAAGCGTAATAATAGGCAATGCAATATTCATCTGTAATCCACCTTTGTACTCTATTGTCTGGCGATAACCCTGTTCAGGCACGCGAATCTATCATAGCATTTCAACAACTGGACAGCAATTGGCAAATCCCGCTGGCCTGCGGTTCATTTCCCGTCCGCTGCTCCCTGCTCGCGGAGCTTGCCTGCAGCCTGCTCCAGCATGTCGCGCACCGTGCTGTCCTCTTCGCTCTCCAGCGCCTGCTCGACAGCCGCAAGCGCTGCTTCGCCGCCGATGCGGCTGAGCGCCCAGGCCGAGGTTCCGCGCATTTCCGGCCTTGGCTCCTTCAGCAGAAGCTCCGTCAGCTTCGGCACCGCCGAAGCCTCCTTGAAATTGCCCAGCGCAATGACTGCGTTGCGCTGCATCGGCTTCTTGCCGCGCCAAGCCGCCGAGCTGCTGCCGAACTTCTCCTTGAACTCCCGGTTGCTGAGGTCCAGAATCGGCAGCAGCAGCGGCTTGACCACCTCAGGGTCAGGCAGAAGCTGCGGGCGGTGGTTCCAGTTCTTGCCCCGGTTATGCGGACAGACAATTTGGCAGGTGTCACAGCCGTACAGCCGGTTGCCGATCTTGGTCATATAGTGATCGCTCAGGAAGCCCTTCGTCTGGGTCAGAAAAGAGATACAGGCCTGGGCATTGAGCTGTCCCGGGCCGACCAGCGCGCCGGTAGGGCAGGCGTCGATGCATTTGGTGCAGTCGCCGCAGCCCTCCTGCACAGGCTGGTCTGGGGGAAGCGGGAGATTCGTCACCATCTCCCCCAGATAGATCCATGATCCCCACTTCGGGGAGATGATCGCGCAGTTCTTGGCGCTGAAGCCGATCCCCGCCCGCTCTGCTACGGCCCGGTCTACAAGCGCCCCCGTATCCACCATGCTCTCCAGCACGGCATCCGGGACACGCTCACGGATGAAGCTCTCCAGCTTCGCCAGCGCTTCCCGGAGCACATGATGGTAATCCTGGCCCCAGGAGGCGCGGGCCAGAATACCTCTGCGCGCACCCGGCTCGGATTTGGGCGGGTCCTCCATCTTGGAGGGATAGGCCACTGCAATCGCAATGATAGAGAGCGGCTGCTCTCCAGATTGCAGAGCCGGAACTGTCCGCTTGTCGAGATCAGGCTCCTCGAACCCGGATTCGTACCCTTTGTCTCTATGCTCTTGAAGAATGTTCTTCAAATATAAAAACGGCTCCGCAGTGGTGAACCCGATATCATCGATACCGAGTGCAGGTGCGGCCGCCTTAATCTCAGCCTTAAGTTCCTCCCATTTGGAAGGAGGCGGAGCGTAACCTTTCTGGATGTTGAGGTGCATATCCGCCTCTCCTTTATAGATTGAATAAGGTTGCTCTACAGGGCCTTCATCTTAGAGAAAGGCCACCAGATCAGGGACACCTTACCCACGATACTCTCCCCTGCGACAGCGCCGAAATAACGGCTGTCCTTACTGGCTCCGGCATGCCGGTTGTCCCCCATGACGAAGTAGGTCCCCGCCTGCACGGTCAGGCTGCTGAAATCGGGATCTTCTATAGATGTATCGATATAAGGCTCCTCCAGCAGCTTGCCGTTGAGATAGAGCTGCTGCTTCCGTACTTCAATAATGTCGCCGGGAATACCGATCACCCGCTTGACCAGATATTCCTTACGGCTGGGTCCCGTACTGGGATCATGAAGGACGACAACCTCCCCACGGCCCGGATTCCCGAAGCTAAGTGCGATTTTATTAATAATCAGCTTCTCTCCCTGATAGAGGGTAGGCTCCATGGATTGGCCGATTACAGTAGACACATTGAACACATAAATATTAAGCAGCGACATCACAGCGAACACAATCCCCGCCGTAATGATCCACTCCCGCATATCCCTAACCCACGTTCTTCTGGACTTCTGTCTGGACTTGTTATGCGTTACTGATCTGTATCTTTGTCTGCGGCTCCGCGTGTAATCTTCTTCAAGCTCCCGGTTCATAGGCCACCTACTTGCTTCAATTGGGTTATCAGGTCCTTAACAATAGAAAAGCATATCTCCCGCCCATTTGCAATGGACATAGGGAAGATATGCTTTAGTATAATGAAACAGACTATGCAGGAATATCCATATATTCGAAGTTCCGGCCCTGCAATAGTTCTCTACTCTAAGATTTGATTCCGCTTACAGCAGCGGTTCAGCAACAGTTACCCGACAATGCTCAGCTTGCGCACGGATTTGAAAATATGGTTCTCGTCATAACCCATGGCCTCATAGAGCGGCATTGCAAAAGAATTGTGTTCATCCACGGCAACATAGATACCGCTGACCTTCCGCGCCTGAAATCTGTTCTCCATAGCCGTTACAAGACTCTTGCCGACTCCTCTGCGGCGGTAATCAGGATGGACAGCGATGCGGAAATAACAGCCGTGATTCTTCTCAATCGTACCAATCAGTGCACCGATGATTTCTCCTTCATCCTCAGCAACTACAATGAGATCAGAATCCCATGACAATTGCCTGGAGAAAGGCTCGATCGTGCTCTCGAAACATTCTTCCGATAATGCGGTCTGCAGCAATTCAGTCACTGGAGTAACATCGCTTAATTGAAAGGAACGAACGTGCATACTTAAAAGTCTCCCTTTTCTATGGCTTATGATTTTACAAAAAGAAGGGGTTTCCATAACAGTATAAGTGGAAAAAAGCATCAAAAACCGAGGAATACCTGCTTTTGTCTCTATTAAAGCACACTTTTCTCGCGTTATCATCATTTTTCTTTTGAAAGCGCTTGATATGAAGCGTTTTCATGCAATATAGTTTCATATTTAACATGTATTAGGAGAATTGGTAGTCAAAACGTCCCAGTTACTAAGCCTTAATAGTTTAACATAGCCTTAACACTTTCTGTGTACGGAGGACAAGAAAATACTTTTTAAACATTTTTGTTTATTTAATGTTGCATTATTGTTCCAGATGCGTTTTAATAATAGTATCTCAACGGATATATTCCAAAACCAACATATAATCAGGAGGGATTTTTCCATGGCTTTTCAATTACCGGCACTTCCGTATCCGAACAACGCACTTGAACCACACATCGACGCTTTGACGATGGAGATTCATCATGACAGGCACCATAACACTTATGTGACGAACCTGAACGCCGCACTGGAAAAGGCACCCGAACTGCAAAACAAAAGCATCGATGAGCTTCTGACCGACCTGAACGCTGTACCGGAAGCGATCCGCACAGCGGTCCGCAACAACGGCGGTGGACATGCCAACCACACCCTGTTCTGGGAAGTGATTGGACCGAATGGCGGCGGCGCACCAACCGGCGCACTGGCTGCTGCCATTGACAGCGAGCTGGGCGGCTTCGATAAATTCAAGGAAGACTTCGCGGCTGCAGCTACTACACGCTTCGGCAGCGGCTGGGCTTGGCTCGTTGTTAAGGACGGCAAGCTTGCCGTAACCAGCACACCGAACCAGGACAACCCGATCAGCGAAGGCGCAACTCCAATCCTCGGCCTCGATGTATGGGAGCATGCCTACTACCTGAACTACCAGAACAAACGTCCTGACTACATCAAGGCGTTCTGGAACGTAGTGAACTGGGAAGAAGTCGGCAAGCGTTACGAAAGCGCGAAATAAGCATCGGCCTTCAGCATGATGCTCTAAGCAAACAGGTTCACCTCTGCCGTAATGGCAAGGGTGAACCTGTTTTTATTTAAAATATAAGAATTTATATGTTCCACACGATAACTTATCCTTCTATTTCCCGCTGAAACGGTACCGTCCTTTAAAAGGACGGCATTGCCGTTTCCACTTGCCACGCTAAGCCAGGCTTAATTCACTGCCTGAACTTGGCGTTCAGAGCGTCGTACTCACGCCGGGTGACCGGAATTACCGTTCCATGGCGGGGGCTGGCCGGCAGCTCATAATCAGTGGATACCGTCCACTGACCCGAATCAAGATCTTCCGTCTCCAGCGGGATGTACCCTCTCCCTCCGAATTCATCCACAAACAGATACCACTTCTGCTTCGTATTGGATTTGAACAGGGTTGGCCCTTCAATGCCCTTCAGTCCCCCGACACTCCCGCTTAGCAGCTTCACCGCAGGGGCAAATACCGAATCCAGGGACTCCTGGAACACCATTTTGCCAAAAGGGGATTCCGGGCCTTGCTCGCGTTCATCCTTGGTGAATCTGTAAATCTTCCCGTTATACGCAGCCATAGTGGTATCAATGATCGAATACCCGTAGTCCATATAGACCTGCGGCTCTGAGAACGCGCGGAAATCGCGTGTCTTGCTGTACAGGATTGTCTGGTAGGCGTCCCCGGTGTGAGCGGAATCGGCGTACATCCGCGAGGCCCAGAATACGATATATTCCCCGCTCTCCTGGTCATAGATCACTTCAGGTGCCCAGGTATTCCCTGCTTCCTCTGGAGAGACCTTGGCTTCCCAAGGCTCCGACCAGTCCACGAGGTTATCCGATTCCCACACGATGATCGACCGGCTGCCCTGTGTCTGGGCTGCGCCCCAATCCCAATTGCCGTTGATCTTCAGATCGGTGGCGATCAGATAGAACTGTCCACCTTCAGGTGAACGGATGATGAAGGGATCTCTGACCCCCTTGTTGCCTAAGCTGGACCTAAGCACGGGCTTCCCGCTATTCAGCTCCTTCCAATGCAGCGGGTCATTGCCTTCGCTGAGGGCGAAGTATACCTGCTCGCCGTCCCCGGTCCCTTCGCCTGTGAAATAGCTGAACAGATAGCCCGCATAGTCCGCCGCCGCCGGAATGTCCTGTGCAGCTTGATTTCCGTTAACCTGAGTTCCGGCAACCTCACCCGGCTGGCCTGCCTGCTCCTCTAGCTCCGGCCCGCCTGCCACCAGGGTCACCACCGACTTGGCCGGGATAACGGCCTGGAATACCTGCTCCCCATCTGCTGTCCCATCAGCAGCTACATCAACGGCCAGATCCTCGCCGCGGGCCAGATCCAGCTGCGCATTGGTTACATAGGAACGCAAGGCCGAAGCCTTCAGCCCAAGCCCGCTCAGCGTGAGCTGCACCCGCTTCTCCTCCAGGCTGTCATTCACCAGCACCGCCGTCATGCTCTGCTCCTCCTCGTGCACGTAAGCCGAGCCGAGCAGCTCGCCTCCGGCGTCCTGGCTCAGACCGGAGAGCGCAATCCGCACCGCTCCGGGGCGGATGAACTTGCTGTAATTGCCGAGCGACCACAGGATCTTCGAGGTCAGGATGTTCTGCCCGTCTCCAGGCTGATTGTAGTCGGTGTACAGCAAGCCGTCCTTGTAATCCACCTTGGACACCGCCGTCCACCACTGCCATGCGGCTGCATCCGCCTCGGTCAGATCGAAGTGAATGGTGCGCGCCACCTGCAGCGCGGGCTCCATCCCCAGATCCCGTCCAGGGCCATAGTCGCCCATAATGCAGTATTCGGTGACCCAATATTTGGCCTGCGGATCATATTGCTTCAGATTGCGCTCCAACAGCCTTCTTAGCTTCACCAGCCGGTCGTCGCCAGAATGACTGTAGTCGGACCAGTAGGAATGCGAGGCGATCTTGTTGCCTACCGCTTCCTTCAGCACAGGGTCACCCAGCAGATCCTTAATGTATTCACGGTATTTTCCCAGCCCCAGGCTGTTAGCCCCGCTGGAATAGACGCCGCTGCCCGTGAATTCCCGGTAGTGTTCATCATCCAGCAGAGAGGTAATCTCCACCCCGTCCGGGGCACTGATCTGCGCTTCCAGCCCGCTGGCGCGGAGCTGGGCATGCAGCTCCAGAATCACCCGCTTCAGGTCGTCATTGTTGTACCGGCTGGCTTCCTGCTGCGCATGATTCCAGTCCCAGGTCGGCTCGTTAACGGGACTGATATAATCGAATTCAAGGCCCTCCTGCTTGAAATGCTCCAGCACCTCAATCAGGAAAGAGGCGAAGGCCGCTTCAGAGCCTTCCTTCAAATTACTGGACCCTACCTCTGGATCAGGCTGGGCATGACCATTCCGGGTCATCCAGACCGGCGGGCTGTTGACGAAGGCAATCAGGGATTCGACTCCGCGCTCCTTAGCCGCCCGCAGGAACCACTGCTGGCCTGCCTGCCTGCTCCAGTCGTACGGCGCTTCCTCCGTTATTTTGAAGGCTTCCGTTCTTCGCCACGGATCTGGAATGATCGCCTGATCGGTCTCTACCGAGCCTGCGCCTATATTGAAGCGCCAGGCCGACAGCCCGATTCCTTCGGTACGTGAGAACAGCAAATCTGCCACCTTGTTCTTATTCTCTTCGGTCCACTCCTTCCCCAGGGGGTCCATGGACCAGGCGTCGGACGCGCCGAAGTTATCGATAGTCTGATAGCGGAGTTTGCCGTCTATCGTCACTGCCGCATCCGGCGGTTTCTGGTGCTGCACAGGGATTTCCTCCTCTTTTCTATTACTGAACAGAATTACAACAACACACGCTAGAACAACGCCGGTAACCGCCATAGCTGCCAGCCGCTTCATGCTCATTTCCTCCTCCTAACCGACCAGACCGGACCGCTCCACACTCTCTACGAAATGCCGCTGAACGAATACATAGAGAATAATTAGCGGCAGAATCGCCATCAGCACACTGGTATTCATCATCATGGACATGAAGAACGGGTCCTGAACGAGCGAATTCGCCGCCTGTCCGCCGCCTGTCATGTAGGTAGCAATGCCGTAGCCGGCCGATGACATCATCGATGACATGACCTTCGGTTCATTCAGATACATATTGGTGAAGAATGAGTCATTCCACTGCCACACGAAGGAGAACAGCATCACCGTTACCATTGACGGAATGGCATTGGGCAGAATCACCCGGGCGAAGGTGGTGAAATAGCCTGCTCCGTCCACATAGGCCGCTTCCTCAATCTCCCGTGGAATGCCCTTGAAGAACTGGCGGAAAATATAGACATACAGCCCTGTCTTAACGCCCATCCCGAGCATTGAAGAAATAATAAACGGCCAATACGTGTTAATGAGATTCGCCGGCTTCCCCGTGAACAGCTCAATCAGGCCGAACAGGTCAAAATTCTTGAAGTGCAGGTACAGCGGGATCATGATTGTCTGGGAGGGGACAAGGATCGTAAAGATCACTGCCGCGAACAGCAGCCCGCTCCCCTTGAACTTAATCCGGGCAAAGCCGTAACCGGCCAGCACACAGATGATCGTCTGAAGCACCATGACCGCTGACGACAACAGCATGGTATTCCGCAGGACTGCCGGATAGTTCATCGCCTTGAATACGAGCCTGAAGTTCTCCAGGGTGAACGCCTGCGGTACCCAGATCACGGTGGAATCATACAAATCATCCATACTCTTGAACGCAATCGACAGCTTCAGCAGGATCGGGTACAGGATGACGAACGAGATACCGAAGACCAGCACAAAGCGGGCGATGACCCATAACCATTTTTTCGAAAATTCTACCCAATAAGCGGCCGAGGCCAGCCTGTGCAGCTGCTCTTTCCTGGAGCGGTGCGGCATTGCTGCGGTCTCTGTCTTCATGAATGTTCCTCCTTCCTAACCGCTAGTCTTGATAAAAGACTTTGCGTGAGATCAGCGCCGTCGTAATCCACAACAGCAGCGCAATGATGGCAAAATACATCCAGGACATGGCTGCGCTCAGCCCGAAATTGAAGCTCTTAAACGCTGTATCCACCACCATGCGGCTGGTCTGGTCGCTGATGAAGCTGTCGATGATGGTATAGACCAGATTCGTCAGGATCAGCGGGCCGATCATCGGAAACGTAATTTTCCAGAAGGCCTCGTAGCCTGTGGAGCCTTCAATCTTCGCCGCCTCATACAGGGAAGGGGAGATCGATTGCAGCCCCGCCAGGAAGATCAGGATCTGCACGCCCGATTGGCTGACAATCTCATAGATCCGGCTCACTGCCCCAGTCAGATACTGCACCACAGTGGGGCTCAGACCGGATTCGATCAGCAGCGTGGTCAACTCCAGATTCTTGATCACCGACAGGCCTCCGCCCGTGGAATCACTGGCGCTGCGCACAACGGACTGCATCAGATCCCCGTTCTCAATGCTGGCAATAATACCCGAGGCCAGAATGACCGGCAGGAAGAAGATGGCCCGGGCCAGCACCCTGCCATGGAACTTCTGATTGAGCAGCACGGCGAAAAACAGGCTGAAAATCAGAATAAGCGGGGTGTTCAGCACGATATTCATCACGGATTCCGTTAATGTCCGGACATAGGATTCATGGGAGAACAGCGCCTCCCGGAAGTTCGCGAGTCCGATATACTTCAGCGTGAAGCCCTCATCATTGACCTGCAGGTTACTGAGGCTGAACCGCAGGGAAGACAGCAGCGGCGTCAGGAACAGGAAGCAGAAGCCCGCGAACCAGGGAAGAATGAAGTACAGGCCGTAATATCTGTTTTTTTGCTCCAGGGACAGCTTCTTAAGCTTCATTATGGCTGCTCACCTCCTACCCGGTAATTCCGTCCGTCTATGGTTACTCCGCCCACAGTCACCGGTGCACGGTTATAATTCACTATAATTGCGGTACCCGCTTCATAGGTCGTCTGATAGACACCGGCCGCAAGCTTCTTATGCTCCTTGATCGTCTGGGACTGGACACTCTTCAGTACACGGCTCAAGGCCTGATACTGCCCGGCTGCCTGGTCAATCCAGCTGCGGTAATCGGCTGAATACAGCCGGTCGAAGCCTGTCATCTTGATATTAGAGGGATCTGCATAGAACCAGGTATAATAAGGTGCGCTCCCGGTCTCCAGCGCCTTCAGCAGGCTGAGTGATGCATCCTGATCGTCAGCCATATTCCAGGCGGTTCCGGCATATTGCAGATAGCCGTGGTACACCATCTGGAAGAAGGGGATGCTCTCATCCGTAATATTGAACCCGCTGCTCTGCATGGGCGCAGCAACTATATGACGGGCGAAGGGCGCCGCGTACGCATTGCCGCCTTCCACCATCAAGCGGGGCACCGAGCTGCTCATGCGCTCAAGCTGCTCCTTGACGATTCCCTCGGCCCGCTGGCGGTCAACCAGATCCTCCGCATTGAAATCGGAATTCAGCCCGCTGCCGAGATCCCGCAGGGACAAGCCGTCCACTCCAAGCGCTGCATAATCCCCGAGGAAGCCGTCTACCACACCCGGCAGTACCCGGGGGCTGACGACATAACCGGAGGGCTGCTTCACATCCAGCTTCAGCATGGAGAAGTCGAAGGGATACGTATGCGCCAGCTTGCCTGTAATCAGCCGGGAGGCCTGTGACTTGCCGAGGCCCTTGGCTTCCGGGAAGGTCTGCAGGAACGAAGCATCGGGATACAGTGTAACCCCCTTATCCTGTGCGTAGGCCTGGAGCTCCTTGAGCCCTTTGGTCCCGCCAAGCTTGCTGTCCACCGATACGCCCTTCGGGTAATTATGGTTGATGCCGCCGTTGAACCATCCGGTATACCGCAGCTGAATGTCTCCAATCCCCTTCTCCTGCATCTGCTCCAGAATGACCTCAGCCTCCTTGAAGGAAGTAAGCGGCTCATAAGCGCTGTAAGGAATGCCCAGGAAGAATTTCTTCTTCGGAATGCCGCCGATCAATTCCAGGTAGAAGGGAACGTCCTCTGCCCCTTCCAGCCTTGCCATCCCGGTATGTTCGATTAAGTACTCCCGGTAATGTGCGGCCATGCCTGAGTAGCTGGCCCCCTCCTTATCAAGGAAGCTGTAGGCTACAGTGATATCTCCGGAGAAGATACCTGCCTGAAATTGCTTCACCGTACTGGAGCGCCAGCCGTTGGTCAGCGTCACTTCCTCCAGACTGCCCAGCGTATAGCTGGAGAAGACATTGTTATACTGATTCAGCCGCCCGCTGACGTCTGCCTCCACGGCTGCAACCGCATCTCCGCTCTCGATCACCGCCAGGAAGCCGCGGTCCTGAACCTTCATGCCGAATACAGGCAGCCGTGCGGTCTCCTCCTTCTGCACTTGCCCCAGCTGGGTCAGCGCAGCATCCGGTCCGTACATCGCGGTACGGTATGGGGCAGCATAGAGCTTGTTATTATTGAAGTGTATCAGCGACCCGGAGCCGTCAGGCACCAGGCTGTAGCCCTCATCCTTCGTCCCGCTCGCCCCAAAAAACGGAAGCAGCGACAACGTCTGAATGTGCATATTATCCGGATATCTGACCTTATCGCCCGGGATGCTTACCCGCAGCTGCTTCCCGTCCAGCTTGTATTCCAGGGGAAGCGTCACCAGGGCGGCTCCGTCCTCCTCTTCGCCGTAGGCCGCCTTATCGATGGCGATTTGCTCCTCATCATAGCCCACCTGCTCGAACAGGGAGGTCACCTTCTTAAGCCCCACTCCCTTGAAGGAGGTATCTCTTCGTTCATACCGCTTATTGGATTCATCGTACCTGAACCGTTTCTCGATCTCCTTCTTGTCACGCTCCTTCTCAATGCGGTCGATGATTAGGGTGCGGAAGCGTTCTTCACTGATGTATTTGGGAATCCCATCGATATTGCTCTTGACCTCCCCCAGTGTGTACACGATATTCAGGCTGTCGCCCGATTCCTCGATGGTAAATTGGCTACCCTGCACACTGTGAGTGTAGTTGTCGTAGTTCATCAGATTGCCCTTGCTGTCATAATAGGTCAGCTCTACCTGCACATTCAGCTTGGATTTGTTATATCCGGTGGCGACAGCATCCTGTTCGCGGTCCTGGGGGTTAGAATACCAGAGCGCTCCGCTCTTCTTATCCTTAACGGCAATCTCCGTAGTCGTCTGATTCAGATACAGGGTCAAATACTCGTTGTCCAGGGCCGCCTTCAGATCTGCGGATAGCTCCGGCGATTTCGGGGTGTCCTGCACGCTCTGCGCTGAAGATTGTACCGTTGCTTCGGATTGTATCGCCGCATCGGACTGTACCGCCGCTTCAGGCGCAGATTCCGCCAAGTCTGTGTACGGCAGCAGGGCTGCGCCGCTGAGCATAATCACAATTGCAATGATGGTTAGCTTCTTCTTCAAAGCCTGGCTCCTCCTTTCTTATCCGCGAATTGAAAGCTCCTGGTAGACGGTGTAGACAAAACTGACAATTTGCTGGATCAGATTGAAGAACAGCAGGCCCAGGAAGATGATGATGGCCACTACAGCCAGCGTCAGCAGCATGGTTGTAATCGTTTTGAGCACCGTGTACTGATGAACCGTCATAGTCCCGATGAACAAGAGCCAGACGAACCACAGCGTGGCCAGAGCATCCAGCAAATGATAGAAGGAAGCCTCCCGCAGCGTAATCACGTTGCTGAGCAGGATATTGGGAATGTTGATCAGAATCAGCGGAAGCAGGGCGTACCCAGTAGTAATGACGATCTCCGCGAACTTACCCTCCCCGTCCATCAGCGTCGTCAGGGACCAGTTCGCCAGGCACCAGAGCAGGAACGGGAAAATAATATACTTGAGCTCATTGATGCTGTTCAGTGCTAGCGGGTGATTATAATTGACCACATAGCCTACATATTGGCGCTTCACAATCATAGTCACGGTAAGGGCGATAAGAATGCCCAGTGCCATGCGCAGCTTGCCCTTATTCTCATATTTCAGATCCCAGAATCCGTCGAAGGGGTGTACTGCTACATGCAGTGAATATTTAATGTCCTTAAGAAACGGCATCCTGAACCCTCCCTCCCTTTCTCGGCCGCTTCACCAGGCGGACGATCACGTAGCCGCCCAGCAGCACGGCTATCATTCCGGTCATATAGATGCTGAAGTGATCGCGCATATACTCCCTGCGGTATTTCCCCAGCGCCTTAGAGTAATATTCGCGGTCATTGCCCAGCTTCAGATAGGTCATGGCCTGCTTGTATTCGCCTTGGCGGAGCAGCGATTTGCCGATACCGACATACGCCATCTCATAGTTGGCATCCAGCTTCAGCACCTCCCGCCACAACTTCGCGGCTTCATCATGCTTGCCGGAGCTGTACAGGGTGTTGGCTTCATTAACCATGCTGCCGAACTGAGTCACCGTGAACTCGGTAATTCTCCCCAGATCACGGTCCAGCACATAGAGCGCATTCTCATAGCTCTCCACCGCCGCCGGGTTCTTGAATGTGCCGAGCTGGCTGCCGAGTTGACCGATTACATATAGCAGCTTGCCGTCCTCATTGTAGGTGAAGACCCGCCCGCGCGTGGTGTCCAGTGCCCGGTACACTCCGTTCCCCGTCACATCAATGTCAATGAAGGCGGAGCGGTCCAGGCTCAGATCGCCGATGGGCGGGATCTCGCTGCTGACCCGCAGGACATCGATGCCGGAGGGATTCAGTCTTTTTACCGGAGAGAAGGTCTTCTTATCCACGGTAGTGGTATAGATGAAGCCATCTTCATCGACATCGACATTATTGAATTCCAGCGGAATGAACTGCACCATCTTCTCGCGCTGCTCCTTGGTCGATACGGACTTCCAGAACAGATCCACAGGATCAAACTGCACCTTGTTCGTGCCCATGAAGCCTGTGAACTGCCCGTCGCTGTCGAACTCGATCAGCCCTTCGTAGACCCCTCTGCCGACCACATAGATGCGGCCTGCCTTATCAACAATCACCTTCCGCGGAAAATACTCAAAACCCGCTCCGATCACATCCGCCTTCGGCGCTCCGATCTCCCGCACGAAGGTTCCTGTGCCGTCCAGCTCGACCAGCCGTCTATTCTCCGTATCCGCCACGTAGATCCGGCCGGCGTCCGTAACGAAGAGCCCTTCCGGGTTATTGAAGCTGTCCTTCTTCTCCCCGTTCCGGAAGCCTTCGATGACACGGAGTGTGTTCCACTCCTTATCCAGCACCACAATCCGCCCGTTCCCCGAATCGAGCACATAGAGCAGCCCTTCCGCTGAGACAAACAGGTCTCCCGGGACGTTCCAGGCTCCCGTCCCTGCCTCTAGCCCGCTGATGGCCCTCGAAGGAAGATAAGCAATCGGCGACTGAACCGCGTCTCCCCAGTAGGAGTAGGTATATCCTTCATACGGCGCCGCCCCGGCCGGCCTAGGACACAGGCCCACAAGCAGCAGCACGGATACAAGCACCAGTATCGATGACTTTATTCTCAACCCTAACGCCTCCATCGCTTCAGTCCTTCATGCCGGACGAAGCCATCGTCTGAATCACATTGCTCTGTGAGAGAATGAATGTCACAATCGGCACGGTCATCATAATCACCGCCACAGCGGCCCCGACTCCTGCACGGGCGATCCCGCCCTGAATAATCTGGCCCATCGCGTAATGCAGCGTCTTGAGCTGCTCGCTGTAGATGAAGCTGCCCCCGTCTGTGCCCCATAGCATCTGCATCATCAGAATGAGCAGCGTCAGCCAGGCCGGCTTCACCAGCGGCATGACGACCTGCCAGAAGATGCGGTATTCACTTGCCCCGTCAATCTTCGCCGCCTCCAGCAGCGCATCCGGGATCTGCTCCATGAACTGCTTCATTAGATAGAGTCCCAGCGGATAGGCGAAGGCAGGAACGATAACCGCCTGGTAGGAGTCCATCCAGCCCAGCGCGGACATAATCATATAGTTCGGTATCGCGGTGACATGCGGCGAGAACATCAGCGACAGGACAACCACGGTGAACAGCACCTTAGAGCCGCGGAATTTATGCTTCGCCAGCGGGTACGCCGCCGCCGAGGCCAGCAGGATATGCCCGGCTGTACCGGCGGCGGTAATGAATACCGTGTTGAAGATATACCTGGAGAACGGCACCCAGGAATTCTTCATCACCTGAAACAGATTGGCGAAGTTCTCAAGCGTTGCATTGCGTACAAATAGCGTAGGCGGGAAAATAAACAGCTCATCCAGCGGCTTGAACGCATTGTTAATGACATAAATTAACGGAATCGCCATGAATGCTCCGAATCCGGCCAGGGCCAGGAACAGCAGGGCATCGACCTGCCAGGAACGGTTTACTTTTTTGTTCAGACGTATTGCCAGCTTCATCCCGCTTATTCACCCACCCTCTTCAGCAGCTTTTGAACAATCAGATTGCTGCCCAGCATCATCACGAACAGCACGGTGGCAATCGCCGAGGCATAGCCCATCTCGAAGCGGATCGTACCGTAGTCCACCAGATGGGTTACAATCGTATGCGCCCCGTACTGCACACTCGGGAAACCTGCCAGCGCCATAGCCACATCAGCAACTGCCAGCGAGGCAGTAATCTGAATGACCGCTCCGAACATCAGCTGCGGGCGCATGGAAGGGAGCGTAATGAACCACAGCTCCTGCCAGCGGTTTTTGACACCGTCCACAGCCCCTGCTTCATACAGCGTCTTGTCAACGGTCTGCAGTCCGGCGATGAAGGCCAGGAAGCTGGTCCCGAGACTTAGCCAGAGCTGCACCAGCATGATGATCCCCAGCATATACTTGGGGTCCTGCAGCCATTGGATCGGCTCATAAATTACGCCAAGCTGCATGAGAAGTCCGTTGATGATCCCGTAGGAGTCACTGGAGAAGATGATCTGCCAGATGAAGAAGACATTCCCGGAGATCGACGGCGCAAAAAAGATCAGGGTCATAAACGCCCGCAGCTTGGGATTCAGCTCATTGATCAGCCAGGCAAACAGAAAACAGGCGATATAGCTGACCAGTCCGGTAACCACCGAGAAAATCAGTGTATTCTTGACCCCGATCAGGAACACATCATCGTTCCAGAGCAGCTTGGAATAATTCTCCCAGCCGATCCAGCGCGGCATCTCCAGCATATTGAAGTGCGTGAAGCTGAAGATGATCGAAATCACCACCGGCAGTACGGTAAACAACAGAAACAGCACCATATATGGAGCCAGCAGTACATACAGATGTTTATCCCGCCGCACATCTTTGCCGAACAAAGCCCAGTAATTACGCAGCCCGGAAGGGGACAGCCGGGGCTGAATCAAGGGTTCGGCCGTATTTTTCACTTTCTGCACAAGAGTCCCTCCCTATTCCCTTCGTTTCAAATCGAACTCTGCTCTCTTTTGATCAATCTCATAGTCAATCTCCTGCACATAATCGTACAGGGCATCAGCGGTGTTCGTTCCATTGTTGATGACCTCGCGCAGAGCATTGTCCAGATGGCGTCCTGTGAAGTAACCGCCCGGCACCTCAGGCACACCCTGCACCCATTGCCACTGCTCCTCCAGATGGCGGTAATCGCTAGTCGGCCACGGCAGCTCCTTAAGCGCTTCAACGTTGGCGGTCGGATACCGCGCAGCCGCGCCCATGAGGCCCTCCATCTCCCGGCCGAAGCGGACCTGCGAATCCTTGTCTACCCACCACTTCATGAATTCCCAGGCGGCATCCTTGTTCTTGGCCTGCCTCAGCATCAGTGCGGCGGTGCCCCCGCTGGCAACATCCCTGCGGATACTGCCGTCCGGCTGCTTGGTACCCGGAACCGGAATGAATTCCCATAGCCCCTTTATCTCCGGCGCAGATACCGTCAGATAGTTATAGAAGGTATAGTCCTGAATGCCGACCGGCATCTCGCCGGTGCGGAACCGCATCGGGAAGTCGAAGATCAGCGGCAGCTTGTAGCTGGTATAGAAATTGGTCCAGTTCTTGAAGGCAGCCAGCCCGGTCTCTGTATCAAGTCCGCTCTTGGCTCCGTTATTCAGATAAAATGATCCGCCCATCTGATAGAGCAGCATGGCATACGCGCGGTTGACCTCCAGTACCGGCACGCCTGTGGTCTGCGCGAGCGGCAGCGCCATATCCATCCGGTGCTTCTGCAGCACCGGAATCATCGCGTAGACCTCATCCCAGGTCTGCGGCGGCGCAAGGTTCAGCTCCTGCAGAATATCCTTCCGGTAGAACAGCATGTTGAAGATCTGCTGCTCCGGCAGGGCAAAGACCTGATTCTCGAACCGGTACGGCACGAGCGCGCTGTCTCTGAACTGCTTCACCACATCCTCATAGCCGGGATACTTCGACAGATCCTCCGCCGCTTTGCGCATCCCGAAGTTCACCGGCATATCATTGCCGACCTGCATCGCCACATCTGGGCCTTCCCCGGCCAGCGAGGCGCGCAGCAGCACATTCGGACTCACCAGCTTCAGATTGACACCGATGCCGGTAAGCGGGGTAAATGTATCATCGATCATTGCCTTCAGCACCTGCGCCTGGTCGCGGCCGGTTCCGATCCATACATCAATGGTCTCGCCGTTCTCCGTGGTATTGCCAATTGTGTTGTAATCCTCGAAGAACGAATGAGTGAAGGACGACACCTCATGCACAAGCTTCCTGAATCCGGAAGCATTCGCCTTCGGCAGCTTCACATCCGGCGAAGACAGCAGCAGATAATCAATCTCCAGCGGCTGCTCCCGTACCTCCAGAATCCAGGAGCCTACGCTGCCGACATTGATTTTGAACTGCGACAGCCGCTTCTGCACTGTTTCCGGCTTGTCGGCCATATCGGCCAGCTGATAGGCAGTTTTATTCAAGGTTGCGGTTTTATCACTCTTTTCCCCTGTAAGCCGGACCAGCTCTTCCGATACGCCATATAGAATCTGGCTCTGCTCACGGAAGACCGCCGTCATATCCGGGATTTGCTCCTCCAGCCTGTAATCGCGGTACGGATCTGGCACATTGCCTGTAATCATCAGGATTTTCCGGTACATCGCATTAATGTCCAGCACACTGGCCTCCACCTGGCGCAAGAGCGGTGCAATTGCCCCGAGGCTGACCTCCAGCTGCAATTCGTGTTTTCCTTTGCTTAAATAGAACAAATACGGCTCATCATCGTTCCCCAGCCGGTTCATCTGCCAATCCGAATCGTAGTAGAACGGAATCTGCAGCATTTCCCGGAACGGAAGCTCTCCGTCAATCCGCATAGAGCGTGTGGAATATATCCCTCTTAGCAGCTCTTGCCGGCCTTTGATGGTGATGTTGTACAGACCGTCCTCCGGCGCTTCCACTTCCCAGGCGATCCATTGGCCCGGTACCCGCCAGTTATTGGCGCCAATCGTGTTCATTCTGATCTTGGAGACATCGTACGGCTCTGTTGAAGGGCTTGAGCGGTCTGTAATCGGATACAAGGTCGGGGAGGATTTGTAGGCCGCCGCTTCCCCCTGTACCTTCACCGCGTGGCCGCTGGTGGCCTTATACCCCTTAGCTTCGTAGCTCTGCTTCACCTCTGCGTAGGCAGCGGGTGCAGCGTAGCTGTGCAGCTTAATATAGTCGATGACCATCGGCTCTCTGCTGGACACCATCGTCAAGGTGTGCGTTCCGGCCGACAGATAGAATTGGTACGGCTCCTCATAGTAGCCTTCCGTATCTCTCAGTAGGGTCTCCTGCCAGGCCGGGGCCTCAATCTGGCGCGGACGGAGATCATTGTCCCGGTTATCCTGCTGGATCTCCGGGTTCTCATTGACCCATATCCGCCCGAAGGACAGATTGCGGGCGCTGGTGAACGGCAGCTTGCCGTCGATCAGCAGCTCACGTTCAATCGCCGAGCTTTTGCCCTTCACCGGATAATACCGGACAGAGATGTGATATAGCCCGGACTTCGGCACATCCAGCTGCCACTCCACCGAACCGCTCTCCTCCGTTCTGACGTATCTTCCCGTCTCCCCGCCAAGCTCCGTCAGCACCTCCGGGCTCATCCCCTCGGCCCCTGTATAATCGGCTCCCTTCAGCATAATTTCTTCGCGGGGCTGCTCCTCGCGCTCGTATTGCTGCAGATAATGCTCATAGCTGCCCTCAGGCAGCTGCCGCACCTCCTGCCCGTTCCCCGTTACACCTTGCGCCTGGGCAGCAGGCAGCTCTGCGCTTGCCGCTGGCAGCGCCATCATGGAGATCAGCATGACGGTTACAAGTGTCCGGTTCATCATCCGCCGGGATAATGATATTCTCACTCGGGTTCCCTCCTCTAGCAGACTTGCATAATAAGAGTGATACAGGTGCACAAGGCTACGCCGCCCTATAAGGGCGGCTGCCGATTCTGCGGACTAACACAGCAGGTATTGCACAAGACAAGCAGGTATTATCCTTGTTATGAGCCGTCCGACTACCTATTTCTTCTCTTTATCCTGCTCACCGCTCAGTACCTTCTTGGCTGCGGCCTGCGCCGTTCCAATGACTTGGGCCACCCCGGTGGACGGTGTAATCTCGCCCTTCAGGAATTTCTCGGTTACCTTATCCAGCTGATCCTTGACGCCAAGACCGCCGTAGCGTCCGCCGAAGACCCGCTCCACCTTACCTTCATCATTCATCGCATTGGCGATTGAGGCTTCATCCGGCAACACATTCTCCATCGACAATCTGCGGTTCTCCTGCCAGCTGTCGAACGGCTGCAGATCCTCCCAGATCTTTACGATTGTATCCGCATCCTTAACCCCTTTGGGAATGGCATAGGCTGCTGTCTGGCCCAGCGGATCGTAGTACTTATCGGCCTGCGGGCCTTTTGGAATATAGACATATCCCCATTCATCCTTCATCTTGCCAAGAATACGCCCCTCGATTTCCCAGAGACCGCCCGGATACATAGCCACGGTGCCTTCTCCAAAATACTTAGCCGGGTCTTCCCAGTCATTGCCCTCGTTAGGCTTAAACACCTTATCCTGGGTGTAGAGCTTATGAAGAAAGTTAAGCGCTTCCATAGATGACGGTGAATCAAAGACTGCCTTCTGAGTAGCTTCGTCGTAGATTTTGCCGCCGTTGCTGGCGATCAGCAGCTCCGAGATCACATAATGGGCTCCGGCCAGACCGTATTGGTCCATCTTCCCGTCCCCGTTCTTGTCAATCGTCAGCTTCTTCGCCGCATCAAGCATCGTATTCCAGTTCCAGTTATCCTCATCCATCAGCTGCTGCGGGTCCTTCAGGCCTGCTTCCTTGAAAATACGCTTGTTGTAGAACACGCCGCTGTCATTCGGGCTGTACCAGCTCTCCAGGCCATAGACCTTGTCGCCGCCGAAGCGCATGGAGTCAATCACACTCTGATCGATGAGTGAATCCTTCAGATAATCATCCAGCGGTGTTAGGAAGCCGCCATGCATCAGGCCCCAGATGAAGCCGTCCGGCAGCCGGACAATCTCGGCAAACGGATCGCTCGCCATAACGGAAGAGGACAGCTTCTCGGCGGTGGACCAATACTCTGTATTCAGGTATTTAATCTTGACGTTGTATTTCTCTTCCACCGCTTTGATCCGTTCGCGGGCAAGCTCATCTGCCTCTGAATCCCCGACAGGAGTGGCATCCCACCAGTGGGAGATGCGGATCTCCCGCCCGTTCAGATTAGCAACCGGCGTTGCCGAAGGCGCTTCCGTTGCCGCTGGTGCCGTTTCACTGGCTGCCGGAGCCTGAGTCGCCTCCGCCGCCGGTGTTGCCGGTGCAGACGCATTATTCCCTCCGCTGCAACCGGTTACAAGTGTAACTAAGGCTGTCAGCAGCATAAGCCAAGCCGAGCTTTTCTTCTTCAACTGTTTCACTGTTCGCCACGCTCCCCTAATTTCAGTGATGTTAAGCTAATCCAAGATAGAACTGTTCAAGCATGTCTGCGTCCGTCCCCCGCTCCCTTCCCGATGTCATATTTATATAGTGGCGGATGCCAGCATATAAGCCTTTAAGGTAAGTCTTGAAATGATGAAAAGAAAACTTGGAAATAAATGAACTTGGATACGGGCGGTGCCGCTCTGGAGGGAAGGATAAGGATTATTGTACGGGCCATGCCGCCCCATTAGGAGCGATACTGCTTCAGAGGGAATATCAGGATCAACTGTGCACGGCCCATGCCGTCCCTCTGAGGACGGCGCCTCTCTCGTGGGAAATATCAGGATGACTGGTGGGTTACGGCTGCGAATCCTTATACTTTTCAAATTGTCAGTAAATTTGAAAAATCGCCTTGTCCCATATGTACCGCAAGAGTAACCGCTTACTCAAAACCTAAAAAATAATGAAATGGGTTTCATGAAATCCATTTCATTATAACTTCTGCTTATCCCCTGGTCAATCCTACTTTACACAAATTCCATGCTTCAATCCAAAAACTTTCCAGAATACAGGCCCCCTCGTGCTGACGCACTCCACATACGCCTGGAAAGTTCTTGCCCGGCCCTGGATGAACATGCTTGAATGCTTGCGCAGCAGATTAATCTGGTAAGCAGCTTCCGTTAGGCTACTATGCGTGCTATTGCGTGAGCTATTCTGCGGGATTTTTCGGGCGTCCCGTGCTGTCGCGTACCACCAACTTAGGCTGGAGCACCGTGCGTTTCCTGGGATTTCCGCCGCTAATCAGCTCATGAAGCATCTCTACAGACAGCTCCCCCAGCTGGTTGGTGTTCTGCGACACCGTGGTCAGCTCCGGAATAACCGCTCTGGACAAGGGCGAATCGTCGAACCCCACGATCGACATATCTTCCGGTATCTTCAGCCCATGCTGAGTGGCAGACTTTAATGCCCCGATGGCCGTAAAATCATTCACACACAGCACCGCTGTCGGCCGGTCCTCCTGCTCCAGCATCCGGTCCATCAGCGCCCGTCCGCCCTCGATCGAGAAGTCGTGGAACATGACCCAATCCTTGCGCAGCGTAAGCCCCTGCTCCTTCAGCTTCATCCGTACAGACTTCAGCTTCACCTGAGTTGTCGAGGTCTCCTCCATCCCCCCGAGGAACCCGATTCTCCGGTGCCCCAGGTCCAGCAGATGCTGAGTAGCCAGCGCCGCCCCTTCTTCTTCATCGGTGTAAATACGGTGCAGGCCACTCCGGGGCAGATTGCCGTTGACCAGCACGATCGGCACATGCTTCGACAGCTCCACGACCTCCTGGGACAACGCCGGCGGACATTGGTTCAGGTTAATTCTGCCACCCAGGAAAATAATCCCGTCCACTCTTTTCTCCCGAAGAATGCTAAGGTACTCCGACTCGCGGCTATGCTCCCCCGCCGTATCGCAGAGGAAGAAGGTATAATGCTTCTCTCTGGCTACATTCTCGGCCCCCCAGAAGACCTCCGGGAAAAACGGGTTGGTGATGTCAGGCAGAATCATGGCGATCGTGCCAGTCTCCTTCTTGAGCAGACTGCGGGCAAGCGCGTTCGGCTGAAACTGGTGCTTCTCAATCACAGCCATGATGATCTTTCGGGTGCTCTCCTTGACCGGAGCTGTATTGTTGAGGACACGGGAGACTGTGGCTACGGACACCTGGGCCTCCTTGGCGATATCATATATGGTAATCGTCTTCATCCTTTACCTCCTTGGTCTTGCGTTCCTGGCTTATAGCAACTTACATCCGGGGTGGATGGGTGCGGGGGTTGGGGTGGAGGAGTTGGCAGGGGGAGGGAGTTGGGGCAGGGTGCTGTTAGAGTTGGCAGGGCGCGGGGGATGGGCTGGTGCTTAGAGGCCCTTTATTCGTGCCAGTCGCCAACTGCTCCTCATTTCGCTCAACCACTAACTTTCGGCGAATTCAGGGGTACTTGTGCTCCTCATTTACGCCTGCGGCCCACTTCCGGCACATTTAATGGGATTTATCCCTTTGGTTCGGCCGTGCTGCTCACTTTCGGCACATTTAATGGGATTTATACCTTTGGTTCGGCCGTGCAGCTCACTTCCGGCACTTTTAATGGGATTTATCCCTCTGATTTCACCGTGCGGCCCACTTCCCGCACATTTAATGGGATTTATACCTTTGATTTCGCCGTGCGGTCAACTTTCGGTACTTTCAATGGGATTTATCCCTTTGGTTGCGCCGTGCGGCTCACTTCTGGCACATTCAATGGGATTTATCCCTTTGATTTCACCGCGCGGCTCACTTCTGGCACATTCAATGGGATTTATCCCTTTGATTTCACCGCGCGGCTCACTTCTGGCACATTCAATGGGATTTATCCCTTTGATTTCACCGCGCGGCCCACTTTAGGTACTTTTAATGGGATTTATCCCTTTGGTTGCGCCGTGCGGCTCACTTCCGTTACTTTCAATGGGGTTTTGCAGCCTAATTCCGGCGCGGTTAGTGGCGCACATATACTATACTTTCGGCTGTTGAGGTCAGATAATACATACTTCCAGTTTGTCCACAACCGATGCCCCTACATTTGCTCAACAGCATACGGAAGCGGCGGCACTCTCTTTAGAAGGACGGCAGCCGTTGCAGTGTTGGTGAGAACACGAGGGAAGAACCCCCGTCTAGCACCAAACATACTAATCTTTACACTGCAATCGGCAGCAGTGGTGCTTGTCCCTCGATGGATTGTATGGCTCAGCAGGGATTAGCATCGCGGTAGTGGGTGGGAGCCTACGTCCCTTGCTCATCGAAATAGCTGTTCAGCAGCTTGAGGAACACATTCGGAAAGGCATAATTCTTCATGTCCTCGCGGCTGATCCAGCGCTGTGCTCCGCTGTCTGCCGCATCGGCTGCGGCATCCCCGCTGTCGAACAGCGCCAGCGGTGCGTCTTCCGCTGGCTGTGCTTCCAGCGCTGCAGCCAACGTGCTATCGCCGCGTCCCGCATGTGCCGCTCC